>JAGAMB010000060.1 GCA_017624895.1 Ruminococcus sp.
AGCCATATACAACTGAGGGGATTCCCGCAAGCAAGCTTACAGCACCCTCCATAAAGGCTTTGACCTTTGGATTTGCAAGCTTTGAGAGGTAAACAGCCGCAAAAAATCCTATGGGAACTCCGAGAAGTATTGCTCCTGCTGTACCGTAAACGCTTGTAAGTATAAAGGGAAATATTCCGTAGCTTGGCACATCGGCAGTTGACGCCCATTTTGTGCCGAAAAGAAAATCGAAAAGTCCGATTTCTGTTATGGCAGGAATACCTGAAATTACGAGATATATTGTGATAAGTAATACACAGCCGACAGTCAGCAGTCCGAGTATAAGAAATACACCGTGAATGGCTCTTTCAATCATTTTATTTTTCTTCATAAGCTTCTCCGTATATGACATTATGCGGCATAGTTCCGCCGCATCGCCGTTTGATATATTTTTAATTCGCCGCAACAACACCTGCTGAGGAAATTGCTTCTCTTGCATTTTCAGATGTAATATAGTCAAAGAACTCCTGTGCGGTTTCCGAAAGCTCTGTATCAGCTTTTGTTACCAGAACGAACGGACGCTGAACGATATAGCTGCCGTCCTTGATAGTTTCTTCACTTGGAGCAACACCGCCGACTGTCAGCATTTTTACGCTATCCTTTACTGATGCAACCGAAGCATAGCCAATTGCCGCAGGATTGCCTGCAACAGTTGTGATAACATCGCCTGTGGAGGTAAGCTCCTGACGGTATTTACAATTATCCTCTGTGCCTGTAATAGACTCAAAGCCGTCACGGGTTCCGCTTCCTGCTTCACGACCGATAAGTACGATCTCGCTGTCATTACCGCCGATCTCGTTCCAGTTGGTGATCTCGCCTGTGTAAATTCCAGCAATAGTTTCAACATCAAGATCGGAAACAGGATTTTCTGGATTTACAATGATAGCAATTCCGTCATAAGCGAGAACTGTCGCTTCAAGTCCCTGTGCCCTTTCTTCGTCCTTGAGGTCACGGCTTGAAAGACCGATATCGCAGGTTCCTGCGGAAACAGCCTTGATACCTGAGCCTGAACCTGTGGGGTTATATGTAACTGTAATTCCTGTGTCACTTTCAAATGTTTCACCTAAAACTCCGATAACCTTTTCCATAGATGTTGAGCCATCAGTTGATACTGCTTCCTTTTCAGAAGAACAGCCTGCAAATGTACTGCACATAATGAGTGCCGCTGCAAAAATACTGATAATCTTTTTCATAATTACAAGTCCTTTCAGATGTAAAATTGTTTGTATTTTTTGTTTACATCTGAATTATACTACTCCAACGTAAAGTTTGAAAGATGAGTTTTGTAAAATCTGTGTCAAATTTTCATTGAGATGCAAAATCCCTGTTACTTTTGAATGTAAAGTAACAGGGATTGAAAAATATATGATTTTACCTTTGTTTTACTCGTTTGAACAAGAACTGCGAAATCGCAGTAACAACAATAATGCCCAGCGCTAGTGCACAGGCAAGCTTCAGAGTAGAAACTGCTTTTTCAAGAAACATTGTAAAATTACTTTCAAATGCCGAAGACATTGTGTAATATAGTGAGCCGCCCGGAATAAGCGGTATGAGTGAGGTCGTAACAATAGGTGCGGCAGGAGTTTTTAGAATTCTTGCCATAATCTCGGAATATAGCGATACAACAGCTGCTACTATAAAGTAGTTGATTGGCTCATTTAAGATAAAATGGCTAAGAACAACGAACAGCCCCCACGATAAAAGTCCTCCGACAGCCGCCGCAATAAGCCTTTTTCCTCTCATATTAAAAAGTATACCGAAACACAGCGAACCTATAAGACTTGTCGCAATCTGAATAAGCTCTGAACTTGTCATATTGCACCTCCTGTTATAAAAGCAACAGCAAAATACCCGGCAGCTATAGCAAGGGCTGTAATACACGCTTCAATAGTACGAAGCAGACCTGCAATGCTGTCGCCCACGAGCAAATCCTTTAGTGCAGTTGTAAGACCAATGCCCGGAATGAGCGTCATAATATTTCCGATGATTACCTTATCAACCGTTGCAATAAAATCAAGTCTTAGTGCAATAAATGCAAGTGAAGTTGCAATAAAAGCTGAAACAAACTTGCAGAAAATTTTGTTTTTTACTGTTTTGTCGCAGAGCAATATCACAAATCTTACTAATGCACCTATTATAAATGAAACTGCCGATTCTGTTATTCCTCCTCCGAAAAACAGCGTGAAAGCTCCTGAGATAACTGCATAGCAGATAAATTCAAGCCATAGCGGATATTTTTTGCATTTAGCAATTTCTGCGAGCTGTTTTTTTATTTCGTTGTCAGAGTATTTATGCTTGCATATACTTCGTGAAAGCTCATTAAGTTTATGAAGATTTTCGTAATCGGTAGACGTTTCGGTAATACGTCTTGTCTGAGTGTATGCTTTGTCATCTGTATGTATCGTGACAACAATGCTGCTTGTTATAATGAAAACGTCAGTGCGTTTAGTTCCATAAGCGTCAAATATTCTCTTAATGCTGTCCTCAACCCTGTGTACCTCTGCGCCGCTTATTAGCATCTGCTCGCCTATATCCATAATACTGTCAAGTAGTTTTTCCATTGTATACCTCCAAATTCGTATCAATTTATTATATCATAAAAGGCTCTGAATGTAAACCGACTTTCCTAAAATTTTACAAGATATCGCTATTGTAAAACAAATTTAGAAATTCGGATGTTTTTCGCAAAAAAGTAATACCTGAATTTTACACCTCTGTGGTTGTGGATTTTACTTTGAAGCTATATAATAATACCTGTAATAAATCAGATATGAAAGGAAAATACAGATGCTTGAACTTAAAAATATCGAAAAGTCATTTGATAATGTGAATGTTTTAAACCACGTTAATTTCTCTGTTGAGGACGGCGAAATCGTGTCTATTCTCGGCTCGTCGGGTAGCGGTAAAACTACGCTTCTCAATATAATCCTCGGCATTACTCAGCCCGACAGCGGTGAAATATTTTTTGATACTCACGATATAACAAAGGTATCTATGGAAAACAGAGGCTTCAATATTGTTTTTCAGGACTACGCCCTGTTTCCTAACCTTAACGCATACGAAAATATTGTGTACGGACTTCGCAACAAGCCGAACATTTCCACTCCCGGAGAGGTGCAGGAGCTTATTGAGCTGCTTGGTCTGAAGGAGCATCTGAACAAGAATATCGAACAGCTTTCAGGCGGTCAGAAGCAAAGAGTTGCACTTGCGAGAACACTTGTAATGAAGCCGAAAATCCTGCTTCTTGATGAGCCATTAAGCGCTCTCGATGGTGTTATCAAGGAGTCAATCAAGGATAAGATAAAGCAGATTGCGAAGGAATATCACCTTACTACAATCATTGTTACCCACGACCCTGAGGAAGCACTCAGCCTTTCCGACAAGGTTATGATCATAAACGGCGGTACTATTTTGCAGTATGCAAAGCCCGACGAGATAATCAATTCACCCTCCGACAGCTTTGTTACGGAATTTATCCTCCGTCAGCTTGAAATCAAGCGAAACAATATCCTTGCCCTTTTCGGCGGCAATAAAACGGTGGCGGCAGTATGAATAAAAGCAGAATTTCTCCGCAGAAAATTATACTGATTTTCACAGGTCTGCTGTTCGGCTTTTTCCTCCTTCTACCGATGGTTACGATACTGTGCAAGTCCTTTTACAAGGACGGTAATGCAACTCTTGAATTTTACGGAAACCTCTTTTCAAACAGAAGCATTTTTAAGGCGTTCGGGAATAGCGTTCTCGTTTCTGCGGCAAGCGGAATTATCACAACCGTCCTCGCTTTTATTCCTGCGTACGCAGTAAACTTCACCAACATAAACAAGAAGCTGAAAAAGGTGATTTCAACACTTGTAATTCTCCCTATGCTGCTGCCCACAATTACATACGGCTTTGCAATTATCTATTCATTCGGTAAACAGGGACTTATTACAAAGCTTCTCGATACGCAGATTGTTGATATATATGGTATCGCAGGGCTGATTATAGGCTATGTAATCTATACTCTCCCCATCTCCTTTATGCTCATAAATAACACAATGGGCTATATTGACAAGAAGTTTACGATTGTGTCACGAATGATGGGCGACAGCAAACTGAAAAGCTTTTTTGCAACGGTTATCACTCCCCTTATCAGCACCCTTGCCGTGTCCTTTATCCAGAGCTTTACTCTGAGCTTTACCGATTACGGTATTCCAGCGGCACTTGCGGGAAATGTTGACCTGCTTGCAACACGGCTTTACAACGAAATGCTGGGAAGCCTGCCCGATTTCAACACAGGCTCGGCGGTTTCGATTATAATGCTGCTTCCGTCGGTTGCAAGTATTATTCTGATTTCTGTGCTGAATAAATACAATATCCGCTACAATAAAATCTCGGTTATCGAGCTTACGAAAAACCGTGTGAGGGATATTGCTTTCGGTATGCTTTCAGCAGTAATAATCTTATGCGTACTATCCGTATTTGCGGTAATTTTCCTTGTTCCATTTGTGGAGCAGTGGCCGTACAGAATGAATTTCTCAATAGAGCATATCACCGATATTTTCTCGGACAGCTCGCTGATAAGCGTGTATAAAAACTCGTTGCTTGTTGCTCTTGCAACTGCCGGTTTAGGTACGCTTATTGTTTATGGTACCGCACTTGTTTCCGCAAGACGGGGTGAACACCGCCACTACGGAAAGTTGCCAGATACTGCATCGCTTATAACAAATACAATTCCCGGTATGGTGCTTGGTGTTGCTTATCTGCTGAGCTTCAAGGGAACATTTCTGCACAACACTTTTGCAATACTCGTTATCTGTAACATCGTCCATTATTTTTCATCACCGTATCTGATGATGAAAAGCAGTCTTGAAAAACTGAATGCCAGTTGGGAAACAACGGCAAGGCTTATGGGCGACAGCTGGATAAAAACCGTTGTAAGAATTATTACTCCAAATGCGGTC
The DNA here is from genome assembly GCA_017624895.1 of Ruminococcus sp. Lineage (GTDB taxonomy): Bacteria > Bacillota > Clostridia > Oscillospirales > Ruminococcaceae > Ruminococcus. The sequence continues at coordinate 4,983 of JAGAMB010000060.1, forward strand.
TCAACACTTCTTGAAGTGTTCAGCTATTTCTTTGTAAATGCAATGGTAACGGTTAGCGCTGTTATTTTCCTTGCAAGTACAAAAACAATGATTATCACGGCAAAAATCAAGGAGCTTCAGCACTTTGCAAACTTTAATGAGATATTTGTGCTGTCGATTCTGATTTTAATAACAAATCTGGCTGTAAAAGGTCTTGTAAGACTTTTTGCGGCAATCCGAAACAGGAAAGGAAAAAAAGTATGAAACTCAAAAGAACTTTAAGTGCTATTCTTTGTGCCACTATGGCACTTACTGCCTGTGTTAACTTTACAGGCTGTTCCTCAAATGAAGATGAACAGGTTATCATTTATTCCAATGCCGACGATGAAGCTGTTGAGTCAATGAAAAAGACTCTTGATGCTAACGGTTACGAGGGCAAATATGTATTCCAGAGCTTCGGAACTTCCGAGCTTGGCGGTAAAATGCTTGCTGAGGGTAAGGACATTGAAGCTGATGTTATAACAATGAGCAGCTACTATATCGAAAGTGCAGAAAACGAAAGCAATATGTTCGTTGACCTTACCTTTGACGTAAGCACAACCGACAGCTACCCCGAATATTACGCACCTTTCCTTGCAAATCAGGGTGCAATCCTTGTAAATACAGATGTGATTGCTGAAAACAATCTTGCAGCTCCGACCTCTGTAAAGGACTTGGCAAATTCCGAATATGCAGGATATATCTCGGTAGTTGATATTCAAGGCTCGTCCACAGCGTGGCTTATGATTCAGTCTCTTATCAGCGAATACGGTGAAGACGACACAAAGGAAATCTTAACTGATATTTACGAGAACGCAGGCGCACACATTGAACAGTCAGGTTCAGGCCCTATCAAAAAGGTGCGTGCAGGCGAAGTTGCAATCGGCTTCGGTTTAAGACATCAGGCTGTTGCCGATAAGGCAGACGGACTTCCTGTTGACTTTGTTGACCCGACAGAGGGCAATTTCACTCTCACGGAGTCTCTTGCAGTTGTTGACAAGGGCGAGAATACCAATCCTCTTGCAATGGAAATGGTGCAGTGTATTATTGAAAACGGTAGAGCCGACCTCATGACATATTATCCCGTACCTCTTTATGAGGGCGAAACTGCTGACAGTAATGCAATATCCGCAAACTCCAAAACCTTCCCTGAGGCTCTCACAGTTGAGCTTCTTGAAAAGCACAGAAATCTCTCTGAAGAATGTAAGTAACAGAAGGGCATCTCTAAAAAACCCCTTTTAAGAAAAAACAGCTATGCACGACATCTGCTGTGTCAACCTCCCTCGGAGTGCGGCAGCACGCCTTCGAAAGGTTTCCTTGCAGCTGCCGCACCTATCTGTTTTTTCTTTAATCAAATGAGTTTTTAGAGATGCCCAGAAAGGAAAATAAATTATGATTAACTATAAGCTTCTTACCCCCGGACCTCTCACAACAACAGAAACCGTAAAAAAGGAAATGCTTGTTGACCATTGCACTTGGGACAATGACTACAAGCAGATTACACAGCATATCAGAAAAGAGCTGCTTCGTATCGGACACGCTTCCGAGGAAAATTACACCACAGTTCTTATGCAGGGCAGCGGAACATTCGGCGTTGAATCTGTGCTTACCTCTGCTGTCGGCAAAAGCGGAAAGCTGCTTATTGCCGCAAACGGTGCATACGGCGAGCGTATGGAGGATATTGCAAAGCACGCAGGTCTTGACTATAAAATTCTGAATTTCAAATATAACGAAACTCCCGACGCTGAAATTATTGCAAAGGAGATTGAAAACGATCCTGCTATTACCCACGTTTCAATGGTGCATTGCGAAACAACATCGGGTATTCTCAATGATATTGAGGCTGTTGCAAAGGCAGTAAAGTCTCTCGGCAGAGTGTTCATTGTTGATGCAATGTCAAGCTTCGGAGGTATTGATATTGAGGTTGAAAAGCTCGGTATCGACTATATCATCAGCTCAGCCAACAAGTGTATTCAGGGTGTTCCCGGCTTTTCGTTCATCATCTGCCGCAAGAGTGAGCTTGCAAAGTGTGAGGGCAATGCAGTAAGCCTTTCCCTTGACCTCTATGACCAATGGAAGGGAATGGATAAGGACGGAAAGTGGCGTTTTACATCTCCTACCCATGTTGTACTTGCTTTTGCAAAAGCACTTGAGGAGCTTGAAGCAGAGGGCGGCGTTAAGGTGAGATTTGCTCGTTACTCCGAAAATAACCGTCTGCTTATCGAGAAGATGACAGGTCTCGGTTTCCGTACATATCTCGACAATAATCAGAGTCCTATTATTACAACATTCCTTTATCCCGATACAGAGGATTTCACCTTTGAAAGGATGTATAATTTCATCAAGGAGCGTGGATATGCGATTTATCCCGGAAAAGTTACCGACGCAGATGTGTTCCGTATCGGAAATATCGGTGAAATTTACATAGAGGATATTGAAAAGCTTTGCGGCATATTTGAAGAATTTTTCCGTGATGAGGTGCAGATATGAAAAAGATTGAAGCAGTAATTTTTGACTGGGCTGGTACAACTGTTGACTACGGCTCTTTTGCTCCTGTGCAGGCATTTATTGAGGCATTCGGGGAGTTCGGAATTATTCCGACAGTTGCGGAAGTGCGTGAACCTATGGGTATGCTCAAATGGGACCATATCCACACAATGATGAAAATGCCCCGCATTACTGAGGAATGGAAAAAGGCACACGGCAGAATGTGGGATAAGGCAGATGTTGACGCTATTTATGAAAAAAGCGAGAAGGCAATTTTCGGTATTCTTGATAAATTCAGCACCCCTAAGCCGTTTGTTCCCGAAACGATTTTCGAGCTTAAAAAGCGTGGCATAAAAATCGGCTCAACAACAGGTTATACGACCGAGATGATGGATATTGTGACAAAATCAGCGGCAGAACAGGGCTACAAGCCTGATGCATGGTTTTGTCCCAATCATACGGAAAACAAGGGCAGACCTTATCCGTATATGATATTCAGAAATCTTGAAGTGCTTGGTGTGAGCAGTGTGAGTGCGGCAATTAAGGTAGGTGACACGGTTGCTGATATTAAAGAGGGTAAAAACGCAGGTATGATTTCCGTCGGAATTATCGAGGGAAGCTCGGTTATGGGTTATACCGAAGCGGAGTATGAGTCGTTTTCTCCCGAACGCAAGGAGCTTGAATGTCAGCGTGTCCGTCAGATTTACGAAGCCTGCGGTGCGGATTATGTGATAAACAATATGAGTGAGCTTATTCCGCTTATTGAAAAAATAGAAGAATAATGAAGAAGAGTGATATCGCATTTCAAGCAATGTCACTCTTTCATTTTTATCAGCCGCCGTTTAGTCAATAACCAGTATTATTTTTGAAAACTTCTATATGGTCATCGCTCTAATTCCGATACCCTTTGCTTATGCTTCAATGGAGTGTATTATTTATTCTTTTGGCTATATATGCAGAGAAAACGCATAGGATAATATCCCAGGGCAGAGGAAGCAAGCAATAGTAAATTACAGTTGCAGCTGTTTCCTCTTTGAGATAAAGAGAGGTTATAAGGCAGTTGTAAGCTGTACCAATGGCGAAAATCGGTACAAGCCCCACAAGGCAGCCAATTATGAGCTTTTTGAAAACAGGCTTTCCGCTGTGGCATATTTTTCCTGTGATGTACGCTCCGATGACCATACCTATGAGAAATCCGAAAGTTGGCTGAAATATATAGCCGATGCCGCCTCCACCTGCAAAAACAGGAAATCCCACAAGTCCGAGAGTTATATAAATTATAACGCTTATTGCGCCGTTTTTGCCGCCCATTATAGCTCCTGCTGTAGTGGTAAAAAGCATCTGCAAGGTTATAGGGCATACAGGAGTGGGTATTTTTATAAAGGCTCCGACGGTGATAAGAGCTGAAAATATGGATATTAAAGTAAGATTTTTTACTTTCAGTTCAATCGCTCCTGTCATAAAAATTAAGGGTATCTTTGCGGATACCCTTTTTATATTATAGTTCAAATTCAAATTTCGGCATTAACTGTAATTTGTGCAGATTATTCCTGTGCATACGGTCGATTTTTTCTTTCAGTTCAGGCTTATCGCTTAAATCAGTAAGACCGTGGATATATGTGTCAAGCTCCGCATAGGTGAAGCCTAAATTTTCCTCATCAGTCTTGCCGCAAAGCCCATCAATCGGCACTTTATGAACAAGGCTTTCGGGAAGTCCGAGATAATCGCCTATTTGTAAAATCTCCGTAACAGTCAGCATAGACAGGGGAGAGAAATCGCCTGCCGCATCGCCATGCTTTGTGGAGTATCCAACCCAATCCTCAGAGAGATTGCAGGTATTTACAACTCTGCCGTTAAGACAAGCTGCTGCGGCATAAAGCGTAGTCATTCTGATGCGAGGCGGAGTATTTATAACTGCCTGTGAATTCATAGGCATATGGCTTTCAAATTCTTTTGTGAAAGCGTCAATGGTACTGCCGATATTTATAGTGTAATACTGAATACCGAGGGTATTGACAAGAAGCTGACTGCAATCAATATCAGGCTGTTCACCCTTTGGCATCAGAATACCGACAACTCTGTCTTTACCCAACGCCTTAACGCATACAGCGGCGGCAACGGAGCTGTCTTTGCCTCCTGAAATGCCGATAACAGCTTTTGTATCGGGAGAAGCAGTTGTATCAAAGTAATCCTTGACCCATTGGATAAGGTCAGCTGTTGTCTTTTCAACGTTAAAATTATAGCTCATAAAACCTCCCGTTTACTCTGAAATATCCTTTACAATAGCGTCAAATACAGGGAAATCCTTTTCGTAAAGCTCCTGCATTTTTTCTTCGCTGGTGTGCATAAGCTTATGAGGCTCACGTATGCCGATAAACCACTCGTCGGTAACAACACTTTGATCCACCCCGATTTTTTCAGCAAAAGATGAATCTTTAAGCATAAGTTTATCGCCTTTTACAAGCTCATTGTCGGGGTAAAGGGTAGTTAGATCCACAAGAACATTATCATTAAGCATATCCGCTGCAAGCTTATTTCCAATTATAATGGCAGCCTCGTCAGATTGAAGTTCCGCAGAAAGCTTTGTCAGAACGCTGTTTGCATAATCCTTTGTTTCAATACCCGTGTAGGGGATGTAGTATACAGAGGCTTCTATTTTACCGTTATCATTGATATCATCAATAAAGCTTTCAATATATTCTTCTAACTGGCTTTCCTCACCCAATGTATAATTCTCGCCTATAAGCAGCACAATTATGTCGGGATTTGGACGCGTAAGCAGATTATGTGTCAGGAATATTGCGATTATTCCGAAAACTACAGCAAGTCCGAGCCACCATTTGTTGAGATAGAAGAAATTGGATATTTTCTGAAGAAAGGTCATTTTTACTGTTTCATTTGTTTCCTCATGTATTGTTTCACTTTCTTCAATAATGCCTTGTTTCAGGCGGATAAGCTCAAGCCTTTCCGCCTCAAGGCGTTTATCTCTTGCTTCTGCGGCTTTTCTTTTACGCTCTGCAAGTTTTTGTTCAAGCTCTGCCTGCTTTTTCAGTTCCTCCTCGGCAGCCTTTTTTTGCAGCTCACGATTTGTTTCAAATATGCTTTTTGATATGTGAAGCTTGCCGTCATCAGAGGGAGCAGCCGAATTTTTATCTTCCTTATTCTTCATTTTCGTCCTTAGCAGTTCTTCCGCTGTTAGCAGGAATTGGTTTCATTGTTGGGAAAAGGAGTACATCACGGATAGAAGCGCTGTCTGTAAGCAGCATAACAAGTCTGTCAAGTCCGAGTCCAAGACCTCCTGTAGGTGGCAGACCGTATTCGAGAGCTGTAACAAAGTCCTCGTCTACCTCGCCTGTTGTATCACCAAGAGCGCGTCTTGCCTCAACCTGCTTTATGAAACGTTCTTTCTGATCAATAGGATCGTTAAGCTCAGAGAAAGCGTTACCCATTTCGCGGCAGTAGATAAAGTATTCAAAACGCTCTGTAAATGCAGGATCAGAAGGCTTTCTCTTTGCAAGAGGAGAATTTTCAACAGGATAGTCGTAAATAATTGTAGGCTGAACGAGTTTATCCTCAACGAAAGCGTCAAAGAATGCAATGAGAACGTGTCCCTTTGTAGCGGACTCGCCTTCTTCAACTTCAACATCGTGAGCCTTAGCACAAGCTCTTGCGTCCTCGTCTGTTGCCCATTCATTATAGTCTACACCTGCATACTTCTTTACAGCTTCGATCATTGTAAGACGCTGCCAGGGTTTGCCAAGCTCAATATCTACACCCTGATAGGAAATAGTATCGCTTCCGCAGATTTTGAAAGCAAGTGTTCTGTACATATTTTCGATGAGATCCATCATACCGATATAGTCGGTATAAGCCTGATACATTTCAATAGTAGTGAACTCAGGGTTGTGTGAAGTATCCATACCCTCGTTGCGGAAAATACGTCCGACCTCGTATACTCGGTCAAATCCGCCTACGATAAGCTTTTTCAGGTTAAGCTCTGTTTCGATACGCATAAACATATCCATATCAAGAGTGTTGTGGTGAGTTACAAAAGGTCTTGCAGCAGCTGCGATCTGAATTGGGAGAAGCACAGGTGTTTCAACTTCGGTATATCCGAGATTATCGAGATAGTTTCTGATTTCCTTGAGGATAAGGCTTCTTTTTATAAATGTATTTTTCACATCGGGATTAACGATAAGGTCAAGATAACGCTGACGGTATCTTGCATCCTGATCCTTTAAGCCATGCCATTTTTCGGGCAGGGGGAGAAGTGATTTTGAAAGAAGCTCGATTTTTTGAGCGTGGATCGAGATCTCGCCCTTTCTTGTTCTGAAAACGAAGCCCTCAACACCGATGATATCACCGATATCCCACTTTTTCTTGAATTCTTTGAAAAGATCAGCGCCGATATCGTTGGAGCGTATATAAACCTGAATACGGTCAGTATTATCGCGGACATCAATGAAGTTAGCCTTACCCATATCGCGCCAAGACATTATTCTGCCTGCGATGCGGATAATATTGCCGTTGAGAGCCTCAAGACCGTTCTTTACAGCCTCCTCGTCGCCGTTTGCAGCAGCAATGATTTCAGCCTCTTTAGCCTCATACTCAGCCTTTAAATCGGCAGCCTTGCCTGTAACATCATATTTTGTAGTCTGAAAGGGATCAAAGCCACCCTCGCGGAGAGAAGCAAGCTTATCAAGTCGATCCTTTTTTAATATATTTATATCCTGTTCTTCCTCAGCCTGAACGGGGATATTGTTCTGATTTTCGCTCATTTAAATCATCCTTTACTTAGAAATTTCTATTACCTCAAAACGAAGCTCACCAACGGGAGCCTCAACGATGAATATATCGCCAACCTTTTTCTTCATAGCAGCCTTGCCGATAGGTGATTCATCTGAGATTTTTCCATTCTTTATATCAACATGGTTTGTGCCGACGATGTTGAAAGTTTCGATTTTATCTGTACCAACACGTTTTATTTTGATGATTGAACCCATACCGATCTCGTCAACAGAAATGTTGGAATCTTCGATGATTTCAGCATTATCAACGGTATACTGAAGTTCAGCGATCTGTGCTTCAAGAATAGCCTGTTCGTTTTTAGCCTCATCGTACTCAGCATTTTCGGAAAGGTCACCGTAAGAACGTGCTACTTTAAGTCTTTCAGCGACTTCCTTACGTTTATTGATTTTAAGGTCATCAAGCTCCAGAACGAGCTTCTCGTAGTTTGATCTTGACATCTGCTTGCCCATAAAAAACACTCCTTGATTGTGCATACTATTTTGTGAAAAGATAGGTCATACTGACATACTCTCTCACAATACATACATTTTATTATACCTTATTTTATGGCTTTTGTCAATAGCGGAATTTGATTTTTACATTCAGAAAATAAACTATTGACAAGAGGTAAAATATGTGGTATAATCTAAAAATGAAAATGATTATCAATTTTGTTATGGAGTAGAGTATGCTAAAAAAAGTAGTTTCGGCTTTATCAGCTGTTATGATGTCCCTTTCTGCATTTGTGTCCTGCGGTGAATCAAATATGTCAGATGAAGGCAGGTTAAATGTTGTCTGTACTGTTTTTCCATGCTATGACTGGACAAGACAGGTTGTCGGTGATACTGAAAATGTAGATATAACTTATCTTCTGGATGACGGCTCAGATCTCCACAGCTTTCAGCCTACCGCAGATGATATGATTAAAATATCCGACTGTGATGTTTTTGTTTACATCGGCGGTGAATCAGATGCATGGGTAGAAAAAGCTCTTGAAAATGTGGGTAATAAGGATATGCAGGTTGTATGCCTTATGGATTCCGTCAGTGATTTTGCTTTGAATGAGGAATTGAAAGAGGGTATGGATGATTCTCACCACCACGAGGAGGATGACCACCACCACGAAGATACTGCCTACGATGAGCATATATGGCTTTCTCTCAATAATGCGCAGTTCTGCGTTACAGACATATCTGAAGCTCTTTCCAATGCTGACAATGGAAACGCTGATATTTATAATGAAAACGCCAATGCCTATAAAACGGAGCTTCAGCTTCTCGACAGAAGCTTTCATATGTTGTTTGACGATGCTCCAAAAACATTGATTTTCGGTGACCAGTTCCCGTTCCTTTATTTTACAAGTGATTACGGGCTTGATTATTATGCTGCATTTTCAGGCTGTTCAGCTGATGCTGAAGCAAGCTTTGATACTATAACATTTCTTGCGGAAAAGGCGGACGAGCTTGACGCTGATACAATTTTTGCAATTGAAAATTCCGACTGCACCATTGCAGAGGCAGTTATATCAAATACTGCGGATAAATCGCAGAATACAGTCATTCTTGACTCAATACAGTCGGTTTCACAAAAGCAGATTGACGGGGGATATACATATCTCTCGGCAATGCAGAAAAATTATGATGTACTGAAAGAGGTCTATAATTCGTGAGTGAACAGATAATATGCTCCAATGCAGCTCTCGGCTACGAGGACGGTATTGTTGCCGAGGGACTTAATTTCACTGTCAGCAGCGGTGATTACCTGTGCATACTGGGTGAAAACGGTTCAGGAAAAAGTACGCTGATAAAAGCGCTTCTCGGACTTAAACCGCAGATAAGCGGAGAGATACGCTTCTGTGAAGATTTTTCCGCAAAGGATATAGGCTATCTTCCACAGCAAACTCCTGTGCAGAGGGATTTTCCGGCATCGGTGGAGGAAATAGTCCTTTCGGGATGTTTATCAAAAATGGGTATTTTTCCTTTTTATCGTGCAGCAGAAAAAAAGCTTGCTTCCGAAAATATGAAGCAGCTTGGCATTGACGGACTGGAAAAACGCTGCTATCGGGATCTTTCAGGAGGTCAGCAGCAGAGAGTTCTCCTTGCAAGGGCATTATGTGCCGCAAGCAAAATGCTCCTCCTTGACGAGCCTGTAACAGGACTTGATCCCATTGCACAGGCAGAGCTTTATGAGTTTATCCGCAAGCTTAACGAAAAGGGGATCACGATAATTATGGTATCCCACGATATATCCTCAGCGGTAAAATATGCGTCACATATCCTGCATATATCTAAAAAGCAGCTTTTCTTCGGCACAAAGGCTGATTATGTGAAAAGTTCTGCAGGAAAGCTTTTTCTTGAAAGCGAGGTGGATGTTGATGAGTGAAATCTTCTCCACGCTTCAATATTATTTCTCACATGAATTTGTGGTATATGCCCTGATTGTAGGACTTCTCATAGCACTTTGTTCATCGCTTCTTGGAGTATCTCTTGTACTGAAAAGATTTTCCTTTATCGGTGACGGATTATCACACGTTGCATTCGGAGCAATGGCGGTTGCGGCAGTTACCGGAGTAACAAACAGAATGATAATTATACTGCCTCTGACGGTACTTTCTGCTGTCCTTATCCTAAGAACAGGGCGTAACACAAAGATACGCGGTGATGCTTCTGTTGCTATGATATCGGTGGGAGCGTTAGCTATTGGCTATATGCTGATGAATATTTTCCCTGTTTCATCGAATATCTCCGCTGATGTCTGCGGTTCTCTGTTCGGCTCAACTTCCATACTCACCCTTAAAGAGAGTGATGTATGGCTGTGTCTGGCTATGTCTGTAATTGTGCTGATATTTTTTGTTTTGTTTTATAATAAGATTTTTAGTGTTACCTTTGACGAAAGTTTTTCAAAAGCAACCGGTATAAATTCTGACGGCTACAATCTTATGATAGCCATAATAACAGCGATAATTATTGTTATTGCTATGAATCTTGTTGGCTCTCTGCTGATTTCGGCGCTGATAATTTTTCCTGCGCTGTCGGCTATGCGTGTTTTTAAAAGCTTCAAAAGTGTGACGATATGCTCCGCTGTTATATCTGTTATATGTGCAGGAACGGGCATAATTCTTTCAATTCTCTGCTCTACACCTGTGGGAGCAACTATAGTAACGGCTGATCTGGGAGCATTTCTTATATTTTCTCTCATCGGTATGCTTACAGCAAAAAAGCGTGTAAAATAATTTAAGGGTATCGGTCAGCTCCGATACCCTTTATTTATTTATTTTGTGATTTCCCAGAATGCAACAGCGCTTGCTGCCGCTACATTGAGGGAATCTACTCCATCTGCCATAGGGATTTTGACTGTGTAATCGCAGGCTTCAATGGTGCTGTCCTTCAGCCCTTCTCCCTCTGTACCAAGAATTATTGCGATTTTTTTCGCTTTTTTCAGCTCTGAATCATCAATATCAACGGTGTTGCTGTGCAGAGCCATAGCTGCTGTGATAAATCCCATTTCTTTCAGTTTTGCCACATATTCGGGGGATTTGCCGCTTATATATGTCCATGGCATATTGAAAACTGTTCCCATACTCACGCGGATCGCACGACGATACAACGGATCGCTGCTTGGCTCTGTAAGAAGTACCGCGTCAATTCCCAAAGCTGCCGCAGAACGCACTACCGCGCCGATATTGGTTTGATTCATAACATCTTCAAGAACGGCTATATGTCGTGCGTTTCGGCATATTTCCTCTGCTGTGGGAAGTGGTTTTCTTCTCATTGCGCAGAGAAGTCCCTGTGTAAGCTTAAAGCCTGTCAGCTGGGTAAGAACAGCGCTGTCTGCCGTATAAACAGGGATATCTGCGCATATTTCAATTATATCCTTTCCCTGACCGCTGATGTACTTACGCTCCGCAAGAAGTGAAATCGGCTCGTATCCTGCATTGAGGGCAAGACGGATAACCTTGGGGCTTTCCGCAATAAATATTCCTAAATCAGGCTCAAAATAGCGTTTCAGCTGAATTTCATTGCTTGAAACGTAGGGGATAAGCTCCTCTGCTGTCAAATCATTTATTTCAATAATTGGCATAATTAAACCTCGCAAAAAATTATAAATGTATACCCCACAGTAAATTGTGGGGTAATTTTTTTATTCAAAGCCCTTTACTTCGTAGCCAGCATCTGTTATTGCCTTAGTGAGCAGTTCCTCTGAAATATCTCCTGAAATTTCGAGATAAGCGCACTTGTTTTCAAGTGAAACCTCAGCAGATACTCCCTCGATGCCATTGAGAAGCTTTGTAACCATACCTGTACAATGATTGCACATCATACCATCAATATACATTGTCTTTTTCATAGTATTAACCTCCGTTTTTGTGGATATATCAATGTTTTCAGGGTTTTCGCCCTTGCTTTTTAAAGTTTTGAAAAGATTAAGGCGCAAAGCGTTAGTCACAACGCAGACAGAGCTTAATGACATAGCCGCTGCACCAAACATAGGATTGAGCTGCCAATGGAAAATCGGATAGAAAAGACCTGCTGCAAGGGGTATACCAAGGCTGTTGTAAATCAGCGCCCAGAACAGATTTTGTCTGATATTCCGCATTGTTGCCCTACCGAGTCGAACAGCCTCCGCAGCGTCACGAATATCATTTTTCATTAATACGATGTCAGCCGATTCTATGGCGATATCCTGACCGCCTCCAACTGCTATACCTACATCAGCTGCCGCAAGTGCAGGAGCATCATTTATGCCATCGCCAACCATTGCGACGCATTGACCTGATTTTTGCAAATCACGTATTACAGCGGTTTTGTCAGCAGGCAGCAGCTCTGCATGAACCTCGTCGATACCAAGCTGGCGGCATATAGCCTGAGCAGTCCGCGAGTTGTCACCTGTCAGCATAACAGTTTTTATGCCAAGATCGCGGAACATATCCACAGCTTCTTTTGATGTCGGTTTCACAGGATCTGCGGCTGATATCATACCCATCGCTTTGTTATCTGAGGCAATAAACAGGGGGATACCACCGTTTTCAGCCTCCTGTTCAGCTTTTGGCGCAAGGGGGGAGATGTCGATATTATTTTGCTCCATAAGGCGCTTGTTGCCGATAAGAATTTTTCTGCTGTTGATAATACCCGACAATCCACCGCCTTCTGTTTCTTTATAGTCAGAACAAGGAAGCGTGTCTATATTATATTCGCTGCAATAATTCATTACGGAAATTGCCAGAGGATGGGAGGAGTTTGCTTCAAGAGATCCTGCATATGTCATAAGCTCTTTTTCGGTTGTGCCAATGGCAAAAATTCCGCGTATTTTTGGCTTGCCTTCGGTGCAGGTGCCTGTTTTGTCAAGGACAACAGTTGTAATTTTATGAGCTGTTTCAAGGCTTTCCGCTGATTTCATCAGTATGCCATGCTGTGCGCCTTTTCCTGCCGCAACCATAATTGCCGTTGGTGTAGCCAGTCCCAGCGAGCAGGGGCACGAGATAACAAGAACTGAGATTGCTGCTTTTAAAGCCGCGGCAGTATCGCCTGTGACAATCAGCCATAATACAGCAGAAACAAGGGCGATAGCAATAACAATAGGAACAAAAACACCACTGATTTTATCTGCAAGTCGTGCGATGGGAGCTTTGGAAGCTGATGCTTCTTCCACAAGAGAAATGATTTTAGAAAGGGTGGAGTCCTTTTCGGCGCGGTCACAGCGGCATTTAACATATCCGCCTGTTGAAATGGATGCACTCATCATTGTATCGCCAACGTTTTTTACAACGGGTACACTTTCTCCTGTCAGCGCCGACTGATCTACGGAGCAGCTTCCCTCGATTACCGTACAGTCGCAGGGAACAGCGCCGCCTGCTTTAACTATAAATATATCCCCGACTATAAGGTCAGCGGCCGGAATTGTGATCTCGCCTTCCTCACGAACTACAAGCGCCGTTTTGGGCGAAAGGTCAATAAGTGCCGAAACTGCGTCAGATGTTTTTCCTTTGCTTTTGGATTCAAGATATTTACCTACAGTAATAAGTGTAAGTATCATACCACATGACTCGTAGTATAAATTCATCATAAAACCGTGAGCAGCAGTCATATCACCGCGTCCCATATGGTATGCGGTCATATATGTACCATATAAGCTGTACACGAAAGCCGCTGATGCGCCGAGAGCAATAAGGCTGTCCATATTAGGTGAACGGTGTAAAATATTTTTAAAGCCGTTTCTGAAAAAGTGAAAATTCAGAGCAATAATCGGAATTGTGAGGAGCAGCTGTGTCAGACAGAAAAGCATCATATTTTCATGTCCGTCAAGTATTGACGGAACCGGCAGACCGAACATATGCCCCATACATAGATAAAACAGGGGAATCATAAAGCATAGAGAGAGTATGAGCCGCCTTTTCATAGCCTTTGTATTGTCGTCAGATGAGGAAATTCCGGTTTTTTTTCCTGATTCCGAAGCACCATAGCCAGCCTTTTCAACGGCAGAAATGATTTTCTCAATATTTGTAACACTCTCGTCGTACTCCGCCTGCATATAATTACGCAGCAGGTTTACATTGACATCGGAAACGCCGTCAAGAGCTTTTACAGCTTTTTCAACGTGTGCTTGACAAGCTGAGCAGGTCATTCCGGTAATATCAAATTTAGTTTTTTTCATATCAGACCTCATTTCAATTGGCTATACTCATTATACAATAAATAAAATTGTTTGTCAAGTATAACATTGTATTGTTGCCTGTATATCGTTATTTATTCATTAGCTTTTTTAATTCACCGAAAAGCTCAACGTCATTTTCGTTGACTTTAATATTGGTACGCATTGTATATCCCTCCGCATTCTGCACAGTAATTTCAACAATGCTGTCCTTGCTTACTTCACCTGCCGCAGCAGAGAGAAACATTAAAAGCTTCGGGTGATCCTGTGTAAAACGCTCAAAAAGCGGCTTTATTTTCAAAAATCCCATTGGGTTCATATTTTATCATTCCTTTCATTCATCGTTCGAAAACCGCAGTATAAGGTGGTGCGGCAGGCATACAACAGGCATTTCCTCGGATTTCAGCACACCTGTTTTCACGCAGGTATTATCAGGGCAGTCAGCCTCGGAAATACGGATTTCGCCGTTTTTTATCTCGATAATATTATAACCGCCGCCTTCATAATCTATCCTGATTATTTCGTCATCTGCATTTGAAAGGTCGAAGCTGTAAAGCTCCGTATTATCGCGGATAACCACAGCTTTTCTGCTTTGTGCAGGACGAAGCATATACAGCGATATTACGGCAGATACCGCAAAAACGACTATAACGCATACAAAAATAATTTTTACACCTTTAGTCATATACCATTTCCTTGAATATTTTAAGAGGCTGATTTCGGTCAGCCTCTTAGAAAAATAAATTTCATTCTAAAATTGTGGATGAGTAATTTACCCATCTACAATAAATAACGCTGAAAAGCCATGTGCTAATAGCCAACGGCTAAAGGAGGCAGTTTTACTTAATAAGAAGTGACTTACCTGTCATTTCAGCAGGCTGTGGAACTCCCATAATATCAAGCATTGTGGGAGCAAGGTCAGCAAGAACGCCGCCGTCAGCAAGCTTGCCATCAACACCTACAGCAATAAGGGGAACAGGATTTGTTGTGTGAGCTGTAAAAGGACTTCCGTCAGGCTCATACATCTTATCAGCGTTACCGTGGTCAGCAGTAATAAGAGCAGCACCACCCTTTGCAAGAATAGCGTCAACCATCTTGCCTACGCACTCATCAACAGCTTCAACAGCCTTTACAGCAGCGTCAAAAATGCCTGTATGTCCAACCATATCGCAGTTAGCGTAGTTGAGGATAATAACATCGTACTTGTCAGCCTCGATAGCCTCAACAACAGCATCGCAAACCTCGTAAGCGCTCATTTCGGGCTTCATATCAAAAGTTGCAACATCGGGGGACTTGATGAGGATTCTGTCCTCGCCCTCGAACTGCTTTTCCTCACCGCCGTTGAAGAAGAATGTAACGTGTGCATACTTCTGAGTTTCAGCAATACGGAGCTGAGTTTTGCCGATTTTAGAGAGGTATTCACCCATTGTCATTGTAAGCTGCTCAGGGGGATATGCAACTGATACATTTGGCATAGTTGCGTCATACTGAGCCATACATACGAAATTAAGTGGGAAGAAGCCGTTCTTTCTTGTGAAGCCTGCAAAATCGGGATCAACGAAAGCTCTTGTAATCTGTCTTGCACGGTCAGGACGGAAGTTGAAGAAAATTACGCTGTCGTCAGCCTTGATAGATGCGCCGCCCTCAATAACTGTAGGGAGCATAAATTCATCTGTAGCGTCGTTAGCGTAGGAGTTTTTGATAGCCTGAACGGGATCAGTTTCATTTACGCCCTCGCCGTAAACCATAGCGGAGTATGCCTTTTCAACTCTGTCCCATGCGTTATCTCTGTCCATAGCGTAGAAACGTCCGCTGATTGTAGCGATTTTTCCAAGACCGATTTTACCAAGTTCAGCAACAGTTTCAGCCATATAATCAGCAGCAGATGAAGGGGGAACGTCACGGCCGTCAAGGAATGCGTGGATGTAAACCTTGTCAAGACCGTTCTTCTTAGCCATTTCTACGATGCCGTAGAGATGCTCCATATGGCTGTGAACGCCGCCGGGGGAGAGAAGTCCCATAAGGTGAAGTGCAGAATTTTTCTCCTTGCAGTTGTTCATAGCGTCAAGGATAGCCTTGTTGTCAAAGAATGTGCCGTCCTTGATATCCTTGGAAATTTTAACGAGCATCTGATAAACAATTCTGCCTGCGCCGATATTTGTATGACCAACCTCAGAGTTGCCCATCTGACCGTCGGGAAGTCCAACGTCAAGACCGCTTGCACCGATGAGGGTGTTTGGTCCCTGCATATATTTGTCGATATTAGGTGTATTTGCGGCTGTGATTGCGTTGCCGTAATCCTCGGCATTGTAGCCGAAACCGTCCATAATAATAAGAGCTACGGGTTTTTTAGACATAATAGTCCTCCTAAATAAAATTTTAGTTATGTCGTATCTTGAATGTCTTGTATAGTGGGCTTATGCCCAGAATATTACAATTCCGCTTTCGTAGTCAAGCAGGCATCCTGACGTAAAGCCAAGTTTGCTTCTGAAATTGTATACAATAACATCATGAGTTAAATCTTGTTTTTTTTCATCATTGACAGAAAAGCTGACATAATATGGCGTACCTTTTTCTCTGAGATAAGTATCTACAACCCATTCCATATCGTCACAATAATCTGTAAGTTCAGATATATCGACTCCCTTTTCAAGCATTATATCTTCAAAGGTTTTATCATCGTTTACAGTTTCATAGCCTTTTTCTGCAAATTCCTGTTCATACTTTTTGATTGTTTGTTCGTCTGTATAGAAGGAAACGCAGGCGTAAGTATCGGTAGCTTCCGGGAAAGGAGCAGGAGCCTTAATCCTGAAATAATAGTCCTCACATTCCAACGGGAGAAAGTCGGGAAACTCTTTTGTACGCTGTTCGATTACGCTGCGATATCCGCAGGAATACACCGCTTGTTTCAGATGATAAAAGGGCTTTGTGCGGTTGAAAAAGATTACCATCAAAGGTGAACCGAATATAATAAGCGTAAGTGTGACAGCTATTACACGGCAGATATTTACGTGTTTTTTATAGTAAAAGTTTATCTTGGATTTCTTGAAGTAATCAATCAAAAATGCATTTGCAATGATAAACGGTACTATCAGAGTAAAAGCAATCAGATTAAAAGACATCAGATTTAAGAGTCCTGTAAAAGCAAGCAAGAAAAACATTATCAAATTTGTCAACACAAAGGAAATATGAACGATTGTATTTTTTATTTTATCTTCCATACCGCCACCCCCTTAACCCCATACGACAACAAGACCGCTGTCGTAGTCAAAGGCATAGCCGTGACGCTTTTTTTCAGTTTTTTTGTTAGGTACATTAATTTCAGTCATAGTTACCACCTCATAAAATAAAGGCAACACTGCACAAAGCCCGCCAGAGGGCTTTGCACAAAATCTGCTTGCATATTTTCCGCTATCTTGCACAGAAATCCTTGACATACGGCAGTATGCCTGCGGAATTTCTGTACAATCTGACGAAAAAACTGACTTCGCATCTTTTGCACAAGCTCTGTGCGGTATTGCCTTAAGAGTACAGGAAAATCCTGCCTATGACTATAGTATACCACGATAAATATTATTTGTCAATATAAAATTATTGTTTTTCGATAATATTTTTCTGTTTTACAAATTCGAGCCATTAACTTAAATGTAGTACGTTGTAACATTTAAAACTTTACATTACATTGCAGATTTTTCGTTCTATTGTAGTATTTGTGTATATTGCAAATCTTGCACAAACCAAAGGGACAACCATAGGAAGGGGGAGAAGAAAAAACTGGCACAAAAGTCGGGAATTCTCCCCCTTCCTCTGGTTTTCCCTCTGGAACTCTCTTTCCGTCACCTTCCCCCTTTTCCCGACTTTTTTCTTTTGTGTGACCTGACTTTTTCGAGCGGTCATATGAGCATAAATCATCGCCTATAAACGAAAAAACAAGGCTTCCGAAAAAGTTCAAAAATCGGAAAGGGAGGGAGAAAGGGGAAAGGGAAAGGAGAGTTCCAGAGAGGAAAACCGTAGGG
>JAGAMB010000061.1 GCA_017624895.1 Ruminococcus sp.
AATGAGAAGCATTGCCTATTTTAATAAGCTGTTAGCAGTTAGCCATTAGCCGTTAGCTTTAAAAGCTGAAATTTATACGATTATTTATAAATTAGGATTTGTTTTTGCGGTTCGCATAAATAGCTAATGGCTAAAGACTAAAGGCTAAAGGCTGGCAATGAGAAGCATTGCCTATTTTAATAAGCTGTTAGCAGTTAGCCATTAGCCGTTAGCTTTAAAGCTGAAATTTATACGATTATTTATAAATTAGGATTTGTTTTTGCGGTTCGCATAAATAGCTAATGGCTAAAGACTAAAGGCTAAAGGCTGGCAATGAGAAGCATTGCCCTAAGAATTAATTCTTAATTGATTAATGAATTGCCGTGCAGTTCTTGGTGAACGTCCGTTTCCCGAAGAAATGGCGAATTGTTCCGCTTTGAGGAAAAGCTCGTCCTCCGGCATATCTATGCCGTTAGCCTTTGCAAGTTCAAGAGCGATTGCGGTATAATTCTTCTTGTCGGGGCGGCTGAAATTCACGCGCAGACCGAAACGTGCTGACAACGAAAGAAGCTCCTGCATAGTATCGTTGCGGTGAACATCGTCACCCTCGCGGTCGGAAAAGCTTTCCTTTACGAGATGACGGCGGTTGCTTGTGGCATAAATTGCAATATTGTCGGAACGTGCGGAAACAGAGCCTTCAAGAGCCGCTTTCAGCGCACCGAAGCAATCCTCACCTGATGTAAAAGTAAGATCGTCAATGAATATGATGAATTTCAGCGGATTTCCGCTTAATTTATCAATGAGATCGGGCAATTCGCGGAGCTGCTCTTTTGTAATTTCCACAAGTCGCAGTCCCATATGAGCGTATTCATTTACAACAGCCTTGACTGTGGAGGATTTTCCCGTGCCTGCATCGCCGTAAAGCAGGGTATTCTGTGCAGTTCTGCCCTTTACAAGAGCAAGGGTATTTTCCACAACCTCGGCACGTTCACGCTCATAGCCGAAAAGCATATCAAGGCGCTGTGCGTCGGGTGCTTTTACGGGAACGATTTCTCCATTGCGCAGTATAAACATCGTAGAATTGGCGAAAATTCCGCAGCCGTAAAGTCCTATATTTTCAATGCGTTTCTTATATTCTGCGGCAAAGTCAATATCAGCGGTTTTCCATTGGGGCAGCCGATAAAGGCGATAGTAGCCGTATTGAAGTTCATCAGAGGCAAGCTGTGAGATTTCACGGAGCAGTTCAAGTTCGTTTGAAACAGCCTGTTCGATCATATCATCAAAGGCTTTACCCTCAGATTTACCTGAAATATAGAAGTTTTCGTCCTCGCATACTTTTTTGAAGATATACTCTGAAAGGTTGACGTTATGGCGGTAGAGCCTTGATGTAAATTCAGAATAGATATTTACATCAAAGCTTTTACCCTCTGCATGAAGCTCTAAAAGAGCAGAAAGTGCCGATATAACGTCGTCATTGAGAAGATTTCGGAATACCGCAAGAGAATTAAGACCGCAGTAGTAATTGTCAAGCTTTTCACGGATATTAGCCATTACAGAGCCTCACAGATTTTTGCTGTCATTTCCGTGCAGGAAAGGGGAGTACCCTCTGAACAGCCCATAAGATCAGCAGTTCTCCAGCCCTCGTCAAGAACCTTATTTACGGCATTTTCAATAGCTGCGGCTTCATCGTTGAGATTGAATGAATAGCGGAGCATCATAGCTCCTGAAAGTATAGTAGCAATTGGGTTTGCAATATTTTTTCCTGCAATATCGGGAGCAGAACCGTGGATAGGCTCATACATACCCCTTGTGGAAGCACCCAGAGAAGCAGAAGCAAGCATACCGATTGAGCCTGTAATCTGTGAAGCCTCGTCGGAGAGGATATCACCGAACATATTTGAAGTTACGATAACATCGAACTGTCGGGGATTTCTCACAAGCTGCATAGCCGCATTGTCAACGAACATATCGGAATATTCAACTTCGGGATATTCCTCAGAAAGGCTGTGCATAGTCTTTCTCCACAGACGGGAGGATTCAAGGACATTAGCCTTGTCGATACTGCAAAGCTTTTTATTGCGCTTCATAGCTGATTCAAAGGCAATTCTGCCGATACGTTCAATTTCAGTTACGCTGTAAGCCTCTGTGTCGTATGCCTCCTCGCCGTATTTTCCCTGACGGTAGCCGCGGTCACCGAAGTAGATACCGCCTGTCAGTTCGCGGACGATCATAATGTCAAAGCCGTCACCCACGATTTCATCTTTAAGGGGAGAAGCAGCACGAAGTGCAGGATAAAGTGAAGCAGGGCGGAGATTTGTATAAAGTCCCAGCGCAGAGCGTATGCCGAGGAGAGCCTTTTCAGGGCGGTTTTCGCCGGGCTGGTCGTCCCATTTAGGGCCGCCTACAGCTCCGAGGAGTACGCTGTCGGAATCAAGACAGCCGTCAACAGTTTCCTGTGGCAAAGGCATACCGCAGGCGTCAATGGCACAGCCGCCTATGAGATAAGGTGTGAAATTAAATGTATGACCGAATTTATCGGCAATTTTCTCCAGTACGGCAACAGCACCGTCAACGATTTCAGGGCCTATGCCGTCACCTTTAAGTAAAGCAATATTGAAATTCATAATTATTCTCCTTTTTGAGCCTTTAGCCGTTAGCCAAAAGCCATTAGCTAAAGGCTGACAGCTAAAAGCTGATAGCTCAACTAAATAATTCCCTTGGCAATTGACTCCATAAGACCGCCGTTTTCGATTATCTTCTGCACAAAATCGGGGAATGGTGCGGCTTTGAACTCCTGACCTGTGGTGAGGTTGCGGATAATGCCGTTATCCATATCGGCTTCAACCTTGTCACCCTCGGAGATATTGTCGGCAGCTTCGGGACATTCCACAATAGCAAGACCGATATTTATAGCGTTGCGGTAGAAGATACGAGCAAAGCTTTTGGCTATAACAAGGGAAACGCCGCTTGCTTTTATAGCAATGGGAGCGTGTTCACGGGATGAACCGCAGCCGAAATTCTGACCTGCTGTAATAATATCTCCCTGCTGAACACGGGAAACGAAAGTTTTGTCAATATCCTCCATACAATGGGAGGCAAGCTCCTTATGGTCGCTTGTGTTGAGATAACGGGCAGGGATAATAACATCAGTATCCACGTTATCGCCGTATTTCAGAACATTTCCTGTATATTTCATTTGCTCATTACCTCCCAAGGGCTTGTGATTTTTCCTGTAATTGCACTTGCAGCGGCAGTTGCAGGACTTGCAAGATAAATTTCGGATTCAACGTGTCCCATACGTCCCACGAAGTTTCGGTTTGTGGTAGCTACAGCACGTTCACCTGCCGCAAGAATACCCATATGACCGCCAAGACATGGACCACAAGTTGGAGTTGAAACAACTGCTCCCGATTCGATGAAGATTTTCAGGAGTCCCTGCTCCATAGCGTCAAGGTAAATCTTCTGAGTTGCAGGAATAATGATAACACGTACACCCTTAGCGCATTTTCTGCCTTTGAGGATTTCAGCCGCCTGCTGTAAATCTTCAAGTCTGCCGTTGGTGCATGAGCCGATAATAACCTGATCAATTTTAATATCGCCGATTTCGCTGAAAGTTCTTGCATTTTCGGGGAGATGAGGAAATGCCACAGTAGGCTCGATTGCGGAAAGGTCAATGTCGATTATCTCGTCATAAACAGCGTCCTCGTCAGCCTTGTATATCACAGGTTCAGCGGCATTGTGAGCTTTGAGGTAGTCGAGAGTAATATCGTCAACCTCGAAAATACCGTTCTTTGCACCTGCTTCAATTGCCATATTTGCGATACAAAGGCGGTCGTCCATTGAAAGGGAAGAAAGTCCCTCGCCGCCGAATTCCATTGACTTGTACAATGCACCGTCAACGCCGATTTTTCCGATAATATGGAGAATGACATCTTTGCCCGAAACGTACTTGTTAAGCTTGCCTGTAAGATTAAAGCGGATAGCTGAGGGAACTTTGAACCAAGCCTTGCCGATAGCCATACCGCAAGCCATATCAGTTGAGCCGACACCTGTGGAGAATGCACCTACAGCACCATATGTACAGGTGTGGGAGTCAGCACCGATAACGGCAAATCCTGCGGAAACAAGGCCTTTTTCGGGTAGGAGAGCGTGTTCAATACCCATTTCGCCTACATCGTAGAAGTGAGTTACATCGTTAGCACCGCAAAATTCACGGCACATTTTACATTGCTCCGCCGCTTTTATGTCCTTATTCGGAGCGAAGTGGTCCATTACCATTGTGACCTTATCTTTGTCAAAAACTCCGTCCTTATTCAGCTTTGCAAATTCCTTGATAGCTACAGGGGAAGTAATATCGTTGCCGAGAACTAAGTCAAGATTGGCAAGGATAAGCTGTCCTGTTTCAACGCTGTCAAGTCCTGCGTGAGCCGCAAGTATTTTCTGTGTCATTGTCATTCCCATTGTAAAAACCTCTTTTCTTGGGAAATTGGAGATTATAAAATTATTTCATCTGAAATAATTTTATCAATAAATGTGCTGAAATCTTCTGCTGCAATTGTTGTATCTTCATATTCAGGTTCATAACCTGATACAACTTCACCTGTTTCAGTATTTATTGCATAGTATGAATATTCACCGTCAACAGATAAAAATATAGGCAGATGCTTATTCCAAAACGAAATAATGTCAATGTTATTTTCGCTGTATTCAATGCTTTGGATTTCGAATTCATTCCATTGAAATCCGTTTTCATTGGGTAAATAGTCATTAGGGGTTAAAAACCACTTTGTAGCAGACTGATTTTCACATACTTTTAGCTGTGAGATAAAAGTATACCATTTTTCTGGTATATTATATCGTTTTTTTATTATATCGGGCAAATCTGTTATATCAGAATTTAAAGTAACATTCCAATTATTATTTTTTGCCCATTCAATAAATTTATTAATCATATTGTCCTCTTGCGAATGTTGTTTTTGTAGGGGCGGATAATATCCGCCTGCAATTTTGGAACAATTATTTTATATGGAAGAACTGTCTATTCCATATAAAACAAATTCATTTGTATCGCTTTCATATTTAAGATGAATTTCCAATCCTAAATAATCATCTTTAAATCCCATATCAGTACCGAGCAGGGCGGAAGAAATTGAAAGCATTTCATCTTCAAAGCAGATTGAGCTGATATACCATTCTCCCGTAAGCACAGACCTTTTAGGAAACATATTTTCGGAATCGCTGCATAAATCATCGTCGTTGATATAATTTTTAATTTCTGTTTCAACAATTCTTGATATGTTATTTTTATTCGTTTCAAAAATTTCTTTTGCCTTTTCGGAGTCGAAAAATATTCTTGGCATTAATTGATTTTCGTAGGTGGAATATATATTTTCAGGGTTGGAATCTGGTAAGAAAATCTGTTTTAATTCCATTGCGGACAACTCCTCTGAATTTATATTAGTTTTCTTTTCGGAAGATTATTCGTATCATCATTTATTTGGCATCAAAGAAATTATACCTATAATACAGCATATTACAGATACAATCAGATAAGCAATGTCTTTTTTCTTTTTTTGTTTAGACGATATAAATGAAATCAGATTGAGGATAATTAAAATTAAAAGGCAAATGATACCAATAATATTTCTCATTTTGAATTCTCCATTTGGGTGTGTCGGGCGGATAATATCCGCCCCTACAAATTGTTTTATCACGTTATTTGTGTAGGGGAGGTTGCCCTCGACGTCCCGTAATTTAGAAAAATTGATAATTTTGCAGGCGGACTGCCAAAGGCAGCCCCTACAAAGCTAAAGGCTAACAGCTAACAGCTAACAGCTCAACAATTATTTATTAATTATCGCACCCTTATCAGCAGAGGAAACCTGCTGTGCATAGCGTTTGAGGTAGCCTGTGATATTTTCTTTTCTGAGAATAGGCATAGACTTTTTACGCTCTGCCAGTTCTTCGTCTGAAACTTCAAGATTAATTGAGTAGTTGGGGATGTCGATTGAAATAATATCGCCGTCCTTGACATAAGCGATAGTACCGCCGTTTACAGCTTCGGGAGATACGTGACCGATAGCCGCACCACGGGTAGCACCGCTGAAACGTCCGTCTGTGATAAGAGCAACAGATGAACCAAGACCTGCTCCCTGAATAGCGGAAGTAGGTGAGAGCATTTCACGCATACCGGGACCGCCTGCGGGGCCTTCGTAACGGATAACAACAACATCGCCAGCCTTGATACCGCCCTCGTAGATAACCTTTATAGCTTCTTCCTCGCTGTTGAATACTCTTGCAGTACCCTTATGTGAAAGCATTTCGGGGGCAACAGCGCTTCTCTTTACAACACAGCCGTCGGGAGCAAGATTTCCACGGAGAACAGCAATTCCGCCAGTTTCGCTGTATGGATTGTCAATGGGGCGGATTGTTTCTGTATCCTTATTGATACAGCCAGAAATATTCTCGCCTACAGTCTTTCCTGTAACTGTCATACAGTCGAGATTGAGGAGATTTTTCTTTGAAAGCTCATTGAGAACTGCGTAAACGCCGCCAGCCTCGTTCAAATCCTCCATATAGGTATGACCTGCAGGGGCAAGGTGGCAGAGGTTGGGAGTTCTTGCGCTTATCTCATTGGCAATATCAAGGTTGATATTTACACCGCACTCGTTAGCGATAGCAGGGAGGTGGAGCATACTGTTAGTTGAACAGCCAAGTGCCATATCAGCAGTAAGAGCGTTAATGAAAGCCTTTTCTGTCATGATGTCAAGAGGACGGATATTCTGTCTGTAAAGCTCCATAACCTGCATACCTGCCATTTTAGCAAGCTTGATTCTGTCGGAGTAAACAGCAGGAATTGTGCCGTTGCCCTTTAATCCCATACCGAGAACTTCTGTAAGACAGTTCATAGAGTTTGCGGTATACATACCCGAACATGAACCGCAGGTGGGGCAGGCATTGTTCTCGTATTCCTCAACGTCCTCAGCGGTGAATTTGCCTGCTGTGTATGAGCCTACAGCTTCAAACATAGAGGAAAGGGAAGTCTTTTTGCCCTTTACGTGACCAGCAAGCATAGGGCCGCCGCTTACGAAAATAGTGGGGACGTTAAGACGAGCCGCCGCCATAAGAAGTCCGGGAACATTCTTGTCGCAGTTTGGAACCATAACAAGAGCGTCGAAGTGATGAGCAAGAGCCATACATTCAGTAGAATCGGCAATAAGGTCACGGGTTACAAGGGAGTATTTCATACCCTGATGTCCCATAGCGATACCGTCACAAACAGCAATTGCAGGGAATACAATGGGAGTACCGCCGCCCATAGCTACGCCAAGCTTTACAGCTTCAACGATTTTGTCAATGTTCATATGACCGGGCACAATTTCGTTATAGGAAGAAACGATACCAACGAGAGGACGTTTCATTTCCTCTTTTGTCATACCCAGAGCGTTGAAAAGTGAACGCTGTGGAGCTTTTTCGACACCATTACAGAAAAAATTTTCATTCATAATTTCACCTCATTAATTCATAATATCCTCAGGTATATAGAAAAACGGATTTCCGGCTTTGAGAAGCAGAAGAAGTCCTGCTGCAAGAAACGGGATTCCCAATGTAAAGCTTAACATTTCCTTTTGTTTGTCAACAACTATTATGCCCAGTTCAGAACATTCCTTTTCGTTAATGACATTGTCCTTGCTATAATATTTATGCATTCCGGAGATAAAGTCCATAAAATCGCTGCTGTATTTATCAGAAATATATCCTGTAACTTCCTCGCCTTTCATAAGACGGTGATATTCTTCGGAATCCTTTTCTGCTGCAATATATCGGTATTTACCTGCTGCATTGACGATCATAAGCTCATAGTCTGAGATTATACCCTTTGAGATCTGTGCAAAAACTATCGTTTGGGTATCTTCAGTCCCTTCAAAAACTTCCTCCACGGGTTTTGAACACAAAGTAATACTTCTGCTTTTTCGAATATCAATTTCGTGAGAAAGCTCTGACTGATCAGTACAACCTGTCATGCGAAATGCTCTGTAAGCACCGCTGATGAAAAAAATCAATGCAGTAAGCAGCAATGCAGCCGAAACCAGATGAAGCTTATTCGGTCTGAATTTTCTTATATATAAACCTGCCATTGATAGCCCCTTTTTTCCGCTATATTATTCTATGCGGACGCCGATTCGGCGCCCCTGCATAGTGTGATTTTGTAAATATAGGGACACGGCACAACCGCGTCCCTACAGAATGTGTTTGTGCTGTAGATTAAATAATGATTATCGCCATTTTTTCAGAAGAATCAGACCGATAATCAGAAATGGAATACCCCACAGAAAACTCAGCAATTCCTTTTGTCTGTCAACGATTATTATGCCAAGTTCAGAATATTCTTTATCGGGAACAAGCTCTGAAAATTCATCGCTGAATTTCTTCGAAAAATAGCCTGTAACTTCCTCACCGCTGATGAATTTTTCATATTCATCGGAATCTTTTTTAACAGCAGCATATCTAATGCTCGGTATTGTATCAACAACAAAACATTCGTAATCGGTAAAGCCGCTTTTTATAGTTCCGCAGTAAACGGGATTTGAACGTGAAAACAACAGGCTTTCATTTTCGGCTATAAGCTCCGGCTCAAAGGTAAGACCGGTTTCACTATATCGACCTGTTACTCGTAATCCCCTGTGTACACCGCTTATTACCAGTACAAGATAAAGAGAGAGAAATATAACCGATGCAATCAATTTTATTCGGGAGGCTGTTTTTACAGCAGAGGTATTATCCATAATCTTAATTAATTATTAATGAATTTGTCTTCTTCGTTGTTCCAGCTGTAGAGCTTTCTGATTTCCTCGCCAACCTGCTCAGAGGGATGTTCAGCAGCAAGCTTTCTCATAGCCTTGAAGTGTACCTGCTTACCTGCGTCGGACATATCAAGGAGGAACTCCTTAGCAAATGAACCGTCCTGAATATCGGAGAGAATCTTCTTCATAGACTTCTTTGTTTCCTCTGTGATAATCTTAGGACCTGTGATGTAATCGCCGTACTCAGCTGTATTTGAGATAGAATATCTCATACCTGCAAAACCACTCTGGTAGATAAGGTCAACGATGAGCTTCATCTCGTGGATACACTCAAAGTAAGCGTTTCTTGGATCGTAGCCAGCCTCAACGAGTGTTTCATAACCTGCCTGCATAAGAGCGCATACACCGCCGCAGAGAACAGCCTGCTCACCGAAAAGGTCAGTTTCTGTTTCTGTTCTGAATGTAGTTTCAAGAACGCCTGCACGAGCGCCGCCGATAGCAAGACCGTAAGCAAGAGCAATTTCCTTAGCCTTGCCTGTAGCGTCCTGATGAACAGCAACGAGGGAGGGAACACCCTTGCCAGCCTGATACTCGGAACGAACTGTGTGTCCCGGTCCCTTGGGAGCAATCATTGTAACGTCAACGTCAGCAGGGGGAACGATGCAGCCGAAGTGGATATTGAAACCGTGAGCAAACATAAGCATATTGCCAGCCTCAAGGTTAGGCTTGATATCGTTCTCGTAGAGAGCAGCCTGCTTTTCGTCGTTAATGAGAATCATAATAATGTCAGCCTGCTTAGCAGCCTCAGCAGCTGTGAAAACTTCAAAGCCCTGCTTTACAGCCTTATCCCATGACTTTGAACCCTCATAAAGACCAATGATAACTCTGCCCTTATCGCCGAGGGATTCCTTAGCATTGAGAGCGTGAGCGTGTCCCTGTGAGCCGTAACCGATTACAGCAATTGTCTTGCCGTAGAGAAGTGATAAATCGCAGTCCTGTTCGTAAAAAACCTTTGCAGTATTTTCCATGATGAAAAATCTCCTTTAAAATAATATTTAATATATGTAATTGCTTTAAGGCAATTATATTTGAATTGAAAAATTTGTGTAGGGGCGGATATTATCCGCCTCAGATTGTTGAAAAACCTGAATTTCATTCTGTAATTGCGGTCACGGCACGCCGTGACCCTACGTCATATAACGTAGAATAGACATTTTGTAGGGACACGGCGTGCCGTGTCCGATAAAAATAAGCCTTTTTCTGCACGCTGGGACGGATACCCTCCGCCTGATTATCTTTCAGTCGTAAGACAATTATCGCCTCTTTCGATAGCAACAATACCTGTGCGGCACATTTCCATAATGCCGTAGGGTTTCATAAGGTCGATAAATGCGTTGATTTTTGAAGTTTCACCTGTCAGTTCGCATACAAGAGCTGTTGGTGAATAGTCAACAATTTTTGAACGGAAAATCTCAACGGCAGTCATAATATCCTGTCTTGTTGAGGGAGCATTGCGCACCTTAATGAGCAGCAGCTCACGGGTAACTGTTTCGTGAGGACTAAGAACCTCCACTTCCTTTACATCGTGGAGCTTTTCAAGCTGCTTCACAATACGCTCCTTTATATCGTCGTCGCCGTGGAAAACAACGGTGATACGCGAAAATTCAGCTGATTCCGTTTCACCTACGGTAAGACAGTCGATATTGAAGCCGCGGCGTGTGAACATACCCGAAACACGGCTGAGAACACCGCTTATATTTGAAACGATAGCACCGATAACATACTGATTATTCTGCATACTTTCCACCTCACTTTATTTCCGTGATAATATCGTCAATTGAGCCGCCCGGAGGGAGCATAGGGAGTACAAACTCGTTGCAGTCAACAGCGCAGTCAATGAGATATGGGCGATTTTCGGAGAATGCCTCAGCAGCAGCCTTTTCAAGCTCCTCAGCGGTAAATGCTCTTGAAGCCTTGATACCGAAAGCTTCTGCAAGCTTTACGAAATCTGTGGGGCGGTTGAGGGTTGTATTTGAGTAGTGCTTGTTGAAGAAAAGCGTCTGCCATTGACGAACCATACCGAGAACACCGTTATTCATAATAACGATAACAAGGGGAGTATTCTGCACAGCGGCAGTTGCAAGCTCGTTTAAATTCATACCGAAGCTGCCGTCGCCTGTGAAAAGGATTGAACGCTTTCCCTCTGCGGCAGATGCGCCGATAGCCGCACCCATACCGTAACCCATTGTGCCGAGTCCGCCGCTTGTGAGGAAGGTGCGTGGCTTTTTGAATGGGTAGCGCTGGGCAGTCCACATCTGATGCTGTCCAACGTCTGTTACAATGATATCGTTTTCTCCTGCCTTTTCGCTGATAATATCAATGATTTTATATGGATCGAGGCGGTTTTCAGCAGGGATTCCCGTCATACTGCATGGCTTTGTGCAGTTTTCGCACTTCTTTTCAAAGTCCTTCTTAGAGGCATATGCGCTTTCAAGGCGGCGGAGTTCTTCCTGTTTCAGTTCAGCAATACGCTTATCCCAATCAGGTCTTTCCGTCTTTTCAAGCATGGGAAGAAGTCTGTAAAGGGAGTCCTTTATATCGCCCTGAATTGACAGATTTGAAGTGATATTCTTGTCAAGTTCCGCTGAATCTATATCAATGTGAATTAAGCTGAAATTCTTGTTGAAGCGCTGTTTATCGCCTGTTGCTCTGTCGGAAAATCTTGCGCCCAGTGCAATTACAAGGTCAGCCTCGTCAAGGGCAATTGATGAAGCATACTGTCCGTGCATACCGTTCATACCGAGGAAACGGGGGTTATCCTTGGGGATTGCGGAAAGTCCCATAAGGGTGCAGCCTATAGGAGCGCTGATTTTTTCGGCTAATTCCATAACCTCCGCGGAGGCTTTTCCTGAGATAATACCGCCGCCGAAGTAGATATAAGGACGTTTTGCTGTTTTGATTATTTCAGCCGCCTTCTTTAACTTCATTTCAGAGGCAAAGCTGAGGGGAAAGGGGCGAACAGGATCGCTTTTAGGCTCGAAATCCCATTGAGCAACCTGAACATCTTTTGGAATATCCACAAGGACAGGTCCCGGTCTGCCTGATTTTGCGATTTTGAAGGCAGAACGGAGAGTATCCGCCAGTTCACGGATATCCTTGACAATGAAGTTATGCTTGGTGATAGGCATTGTGATGCCTACGATGTCAACTTCTTGGAAGCTGTCCCTGCCGATAATTGAGGTGGGAACGTTTCCCGTAATAGCAACCATAGGGATAGAATCGAGATGAGCTGTAGCAATACCTGTTACAAGGTTAGTTGCACCCGGACCTGATGTAGCGATACACACGCCGACCTTTCCGGTAGTTCTTGCATATCCGTCGGCTGCGTGGGAAGCCCCTTGTTCGTGGGCGGTGAGAATGTGGTTGATTCTGTCGCTGCACTGATAGAGTTCATCAAAAAGGCTGAGAACCTGACCGCCCGGATAGCCGAAAACGGTATCAACTCCCTGTTCTATCAGTGTTTCAACAACGATTTTTGCGCCTGATATTTTCATAAGTATCATTCCTTTTATTAATTATACAAAAAGCCTCCGACATTCCGCCGGAGGCATAAGCTGCATTGCTTTTAAGGACTAAATCACATAATCAAGCAATTTTGCTTTTCGGGCAGAATGAACACGGGCGGTGACCTGTAATGCTAATGACCACGCCTGTAATAATTATGATTTCGGAAGAAATATAAACCGTTCTCATAAATTCATGCTCCTTAGTGATTTTGTACACTTCTATTGTACCACTTTATTTATATAAAATCAATAAGGAGAGTAGTATTTTTTTGTGATTTGTAATTTTTGTGAGGCAGCAGGGCGGATTTTGACAGTAAATTGGTGAATTTGACGGTTGAAGTTATTATGTTTGTACACAGATTGACGGTATACCGCAATATCCACCGTTCAAAAAAGATAAAGGCTTTTATTTCAGCATATTATTTACCGCGCTGATAAGGGCGTTAATTGACGATATGATGATATCGTTGTCTATACCTGTACCCCAGAAGCTCTTTCCGTTTCTGTCGATAATCTCCACGTAGGATACAGCCTTTGAGGCGGAGCCTACTTCGAGAGCGTGTTCGGTGTAAGTGTTGATGCTGAAATCAAGCTCCGTATATGAGCGTATAGCGTTGCTTACAGCGTCAAGTCGTCCGTTGCCTGTATCTGTTACAGCTGCCTTTTTGCCGTTGAAATTCAAAGATACTGTAGCTTCAATGCCCTCATTGCATTGTTTGTAGTGAGTTTCCGTAACATTCAGAGGAGCTGCAATATCTATAAAGCTTTCCTTGAATATGCTGTAAACTTCATCAGGCATAAGCTCCTTGTGCTTGTGGTCGGAGATGTTTTTGACCATATATCCCACGACCTCGCGCATTTTCTTAGGCAGGTCGTAGCCGAAGTGCGTTTCGAGGATATAGCCGATACCGCCCTTGCCCGACTGACTGTTGATACGTATAACGTCCGCGGAGTATTCTCTGCCCACATCCTTTGGATCTATAGGCAGATATGGAATTGTCCAATGCTCTGTATGACCTTCCTCGCGCCACTTCATACCCTTTGCAATAGCGTCCTGATGTGAGCCGCTGAACGCTGCAAATACCAGTTTTCCTGAATATGGTGAACGTTCATACACATTCATACGGGTAACGCGGGTATAAAGCTCAGTAATTGACGGAATATCCGAGAAATCCAGCATGGGATCAATGCCCTGTGAATACATATTCATAGCAAGAGTTATGATATCAACGTTGCCTGTACGCTCGCCGTTTCCGAAAAGAGTACCCTCAATGCGGTCAGCGCCTGCAAGAAGCGCCATTTCCGCATCGGCAACGGCACAGCCTCTGTCATTGTGGGGGTGAGTAGAAATAATGACATTTTCGCGGTATTTTATGTTTTCGCACATATACTCCACCTGATTTGCGTAAACGTGGGGCATTGAAACCTGAACGGTAACAGGGAGGTTGATTATCACCTTATCATCGGGAGATGGCTGCCATATGTCGAGAACAGCATTGCAGATTTCAAGGGCAAATTCAGGCTCTGTTCCCGTGAAGCTTTCGGGGGAGTATTCGAAGCGGAAATTCCCCTCGTATTTTTCGCGGTATTCCTTGCAGAGTTTAGCGCCTGTTACAGCGATATCTATGATTTCCTCCTTTGATTTGCGGAAAACCTGCTCACGCTGAGCCACGCTGGTGGAGTTGTAGAGGTGGACGATCGCATTTTTACAGCCGCGGAGAGCCTCAAAAGTCTTTTCGATGATATGCTCTCTTGACTGGGTAAGAACCTGTATTGCAACGTCGTCGGGTATCATATCCTGCTCAATAAGTGTGCGGCAGAACTCGTATTCAGTTTCGGAAGCTGCGGGAAATCCGATTTCGATTTCCTTGAAGCCGATATCAACAAGAAGCTTGAAAAACTCCAGTTTTTCCTCCAGGTTCATAGGTGTAATGAGCGCCTGATTTCCGTCACGGAGATCCACGCTGCACCATACAGGAGCTTTTTCAATGTAGGATTTTTCCGTCCACTTCATAGAAGTTTTGGGAGCTTCAAAAAATTGTCTTGTGTACTTGTTAACATTCATCATAGTATCTTCTCCTTAAATCTATTGCGGAGTGCCGTGATTATGGGGGAAAATAAAAAATCTCCTCCATGCACAACCGGCATGGAAGAGACGAAATTCAATATTCCGTGGTACCACTCTTCTTGGTGTAGTATTACACCCACTCATCTGCGTCCGCTAACGCATATCTCTGTAACGGGAGAACCCGATCGGAGCTAATCCGACAGCATAAAGCCGCCGTTTCAACCGACTGCTCAGGGAGGAGCTATAACCTTTTCCGTTTACCGCATTTGCACCGACAGCGGCTCTCTGTGAAACAAAACAAAGGCTTTATTTCCCTTCATCGCATTTGAAGTTTATGATATTTTTATTATACTCATGTAAAAATCGTTTGTCAAGACTGGAATTGTAAACTTTTTGTGAACAAAGCGGATTACCAGTGATACAATAGCCTGCAAAAAAACGTGCTTTATATAGCATACAGCATCGGCTGCAACTGTAAAATGGCTATATACCGTAATTATGAATCAGCAACGATATATCCGTCACTATCTGTAAATTTCTTTGTTATAATAAATATCAGATCCACAATAGAGCCAATTCCGAAAAGTCCGCATGTCAGTAAGTACAGCACCCCGGTACCGGTTTTTCCAACATAAAATCTGTGAATACCCAGATTTCCAAGGAAAATGCAAAGCAAAAGTGTTGTAAGCCAAGATTTGGTTGATGTCATAATAAAATCCTCCTAAAAATAATCCCCTGATAATCAAGTTTGTGAATTCATTATATCATAGGCAAACTTATATGTCAATATTTAAAATTTAATTTTCTATTGACGAAAACAGCAAAAAATGATAAAATATAATATAAGACGAAAAGTCTTAAATCAATGATGAAAGGGAACAAAACTATGAATTATCAGATTATCGGTGATACCGTTCCTGCGGTGGAAATTACGCTTAATGCAGGGGAAACTGTATTCTCTCAGTCAGGGGGAATGATCTGGCAGACAAACGGAATTAATATGTCAACAAATGCAAGAGGCGGCATCGGACGAAGCCTCGGCAGAATGTTTACAGGCGAGTCGATTTTTATGGCGAATTTTACTTCTCAGGTGAATGGCGCTAAAATAGCGTTCGGCGCAACCTGTCCGGGTTCTATCGTTCCTGTGGATATTTCCAGAGGCGAGCTTATCGTGCAGAAAGGCTCCTTCCTCTGTGCAGAGCAGTCCGTAGACCTGAAAGCAACCTTTACAAAGAAGCTTACAGCAGGACTTTTCGGCGGCGAGGGTTTTATTCTCCAGCGTCTTTTCGGCAGCGGTATGGCATTTCTTGAGGTTGACGGCGACAGAGTTGACCGTGTGCTTGCTCCGGGCGAAGTCCTCAAGGTGGATACAGGAAACGTTGTGGCTTTTGAGTCATCTGTAAGCTATGATATCGAAATGGTAAAGGGACTTGGCAATATATTCTTCGGCGGCGAGGGACTTTTCCTCACTCGTCTTACAGGCCCCGGCAGAGTTATACTCCAGACTCAGAATTTCAATGACTTTGCTATGAGAATAGCATCAAGAATCCCCACAAGAAGCTGATGGCAAGAATATATCCGCTTTTCAGCTCCAGCAAGGGTAATTCCACATTTATCGGCACGGAAAAAGGCGGTATACTCATCGACTGCGGCGTAAGCTTCAAAAGGCTTAACGCCGCACTTGACTGTAACGGCATACCGCTTTCCGCTGTTAGGGGAGTTTTCATTACTCACGGCCATTCTGACCACGTAAGCGGACTTAAAATGCTGACGAAGCATACGTCAATTCCCGTGTATGGTCAGAAGCGGACATTGCAGCAGCTTTGCGATGATGATAAGATATCTCCCACATCGCCCGTTATTGATATGACGGGGAAGAAAATAGCCTGCGGCGACTGCGAGCTGACAAATTTCAACACTCCCCACGATACAATTCAGAGCTGCGGTTACAGAATAACAACATCTGACGGAAAAGTATGCGCTGTATGCACCGATTTGGGGCATATCACAGCAGAAGTTGATGAGGCGCTTAAAGGCTGCCGTCTTGTGCTTCTTGAAGCTAATTATGATGAGGAAATGCTCCGCCGTGGGAATTATCCTCTTTATCTGAAAGAACGCATACTTTCGCCTTATGGTCATTTATCCAATCACAACTGCGGATATCAGGCGGCAAGTCTTATAAAACAGGGGACAACGCATATTCTTCTTGGACATTTAAGTCAGGACAACAATCGTCCCGATATAGCGGATAAAACCGTAGAGAGCATTTTGTCGGGATTTGTGCGAAAGCGCGATTATCTTATGGGAGTTGCCCCTGTTGAAACAACAGGAGGGGCGGTAATTTTTTAGTATGAATATAAATTTAATAGTCATTGGCAAGCTGAAAGAGGATTATCTCCGTGCTGCCTGTGCGGAATACATAAAACGGCTTGGACGTTACTGCACATTTGAGCTTCACGAGCTTGATGAGTGTCGTTTAAGCGACAAACCCTCAGAAAAAGAAATTGCCGCGGCTCTTAAAAAAGAGGCGGCAGCTATAAAAAAATATGCAAAGGGAATGATTGTCCCTATGTGTATCGAGGGGAAACAGCTGAGCAGCCCTGAGCTTTCGGAGAAAATCACCTCAGCAGGGGTAAACGGTATGGGTACGGTGACGTTCATCATCGGCAGCTCTTTCGGTCTTGACGATGAGATAAAGCAAATGGGCGGCTTAAAGCTGTCAATGTCAAAAATGACATTCCCTCATCAGCTTGCGCGTGTTATGCTGTTAGAGCAGATATACCGCGCTTTTCAGATTGCTGAGGGCGGAAAGTATCATAAATAATGCGTAATTAATTTTGCGGGCGGAGGGTTTTCCTCCGCCTTTTTCAGCTTTGTTCGCTTAACATTATTGAAACTCTGTTCTGTATCATTTCGGCACATTCCTCGGCGGAGCAGGCACCTGCAAAAAAGCGTGAAACTTCCTCGCTGACAATGCCGTTTATTTTATCATCGTAATGTCCCGAAACCGCCTTTGTGATACTGCGGACAAAAGCTTCATATTTCGCCTGTTCAGCCTCTGTCATAGGGGTTATTTCTGTTTCTGAGCCGTTTGTAAAATTATAGCCTGTTTCTTTCATCGGGATTTTATTATTGCTTTCCCCGTCGATGTAATACGGAGGTTCAAGGGATTCCTCCATTGCGATTTCAAAGCCTTTTTCTGTTACGGGAATACCGTTGATGTTCCCATAATATCTGTCATCGCTGAAAAATGTGCGGATAAAGCTCCACGCACCGTCTTTTACAGGGGAATTTTCCATAATTGCAAACTGTAATGAAAGAGTTATAACAGAGCCGTTTCCGCTTTCTGAGGGAAATCCCACAAAGGTTATATCATCTCCGAAAATACTCTGTTTTTCTACGTTTATATCTCTGAAAGATTCAATAAACAGCGTGGAAATCAATGCTGAGTCGTTATGGCAGGAGGTTGTTTCCCATGAATATTCCTCAACGCTGGGGAAGTCTGCGGAAAATTCAAGGATATCTATGAAATCCTGTGAATTAAAGGAACAGGTGTGAGTGCTGTAATCAACAAAATCGTTGCAATCGTCGGATAAGAAGCCGAAAACAGCATTTCTGTTGTTGGCGCTTTCGAAAAGCGTCATATCCGCGGATTTGGAATTATAAACATCTCTGAACTCGTCAAAAGTCCAGTTCTGAATATCGGTATGTCTGGATTTTGCGGCAATTGATTTTATCGTAAATGTTGGTGCAATTGAATAGATATGTCCGTTTGTTTCCGTCGCTTCAAGGTAATTTGGCAGAAACGCGTCACGGCTGTACTTGCTGTCGCTGTCCATAAGCTCGTACAAATCGGCAAAAGCGCCCTTTGAGGAAAGCTTTTCAATTTCGTTAGTATCAAGATATACCATATCGGGAATATTACCCGATATTATGTCAATTTCAAGGTCGTTCACGGCATTTTCAAGCCCCTCGATGCTGTATTCATAGCTTTCGGAATAATTTTTCAGCTTTATCTGATACAAATTACTTTCCGCGTTGAAATCCGCAATCATGGGCTGAATTTCATCAATAAATCCTGCCGCCGCAAGTGTTATTTCCTGCATTTCGCCATATTCTTCCATATTACGCTCAGAAAGCCTGTACAGCTTTCTGTCCATAAAGCAGATAAAATCCCCGTTTGCTATGGGAGAAATGGCGCTGATTCCGCTTAATCCCGAATCGGTGAAATCAATCAGCTTTTCCGTTGTCTTGTCTGCGGTTATGCCGTAATAGCCGTTGTTTTCAACATAATGGCGGATATAGCCGTTTACGGATTCAGTATAATCATAAGCTGTTTCTTCGGTAAGTGTTTCAATTACATTTCCCTCTGTATCAACGAGGAGAAAAGTGCTGTCGATGCCTAAAATCAGCCTGTTTTCCCCTGCGTAATTTAAACTTCTGATGCCTTTGTAAAGACAATCTGAAAGCAGGTTGTCATCAACGACAAAATCAGATACAGAAAGCATATTTCCGCTGTTATCGTAGATTTTCAGCCCGTAGGTGTATGAAATTTCTTCATTTTCCTCCTCTTGTTCGGCAGTTGAAATTACAGCGAAAATATTATTTTCCGAAACCGCAAAAGCAATGTTTTCATCTTTAGTGTAATCAATTTTCAGTTTCAGGTCAGCGTAACTGTACATTGAAAAATTACTGTCGGTTACGCAGATTTTTTCATTTCCCTCTGAATCTGTGCCGAATATGTGGATATTCCCTGATTTTTCGTTGTAGAAAATGTTGCTTATTCCCTGTAATTCGTCGGGGAATGGCAGCTCTGTTTTCTTGTAAATCCGCGAATTGTCCACAATCTGCACCTGCTCTCCATTGATAATACGGGAGCTGCTGTCGGTATTTTTTTCGCTGCATGAAACACCGCAGAGGGTGATAAGGGCTGTTAAAAATACAATTAATTTCTTCATAGACTTTCCTCCGTTATAGTATTTTTGCATCAAAATTTTATAACCTATAACATAGTGCATTTGAAGCCCCAAAAAGACGAAAAAAATTTCAATTTTGTAGGATTAACCAGTTAGCATATACTAAATTTGTAGATAACAAACAAAAACCCCACGGAAATCTCCGTGGGGCTGAAAATTATTTGCTGTTATATTCATTATAAGCCTTGACAATCAGCTCAGCGCAAAGGTCATCGCCTATTTCGCTGTTAAGGCAGAGTGCATAAAGCTCTTTATCAAACCAGTTCTTGCCGGTATTAACGTTGAAGAAAGTTTCGCGGCGCTTATCGGCTTTTTTCATAAAGTTTTCCGCTTTGTTTTCCTTAATGCCGTATTCTTCGATAGCGCGCTTGATACGGAAATCCTGCGGTGCATAAATGAACACATTGAAGCAGCCTCTTTCTTCGAGAACATAGCTGCCGCATCTTCCGACAAGGACGAAGCTGTCCTCTTTGTCAGCAATTTCGTTGATAATACGGCTCTCCATAATGAAAACCTTATCTGACAGAGGGAGATTATCCTCTAATGAACGTGTAGGATTTGCAGTCATAAGCAGGGAATACAGGAAGCTTGTAGGTACAGTTTCTTCAGCACTTTCAATTTGTTCCTTTTCAAAGCCGCATCTTTCAGCAGTCATATCAAGGATTTGCCTGTTATAGCAGTTTATTCCCAGCTTCTCGGCTACAAGCTTGCCGATCGTGCTTCCTCCGCTGCCGTATTGACGTTCAATTGTTATAATTGGTTTTTTCAAGTGTAATTACCTCACTTTCCCTGAAAATTAATAAGATCGTTGCAAACGTTATTATACCACGATTTTGAAATCTATTCAATAAGAAATTGTTAAAATTTGAAAATTCCACTTTTTAAACAACCAAAACCGACATAAACTGTGCAAATTCACCAAATATGTGTACGGTTTGTGATGCGTTAAAAAAATATCATTTTCAGATATTGACAGGTTGACAAAAATAAGATATAATAGTAAACAAGGGAACAAGTATATTTTGATAATATGCTGTTACCCTCTCTGATAATGATTATTATTTTAGGAGGTATAATACAATGTCATTGACTACAAATGCAAACGTACTTAAATGGGTTGATGAGATGATCGCTCTCTGCAAGCCTGAAAAGGTTGTATGGATCGACGGTTCTCAGGAGCAGCTCGACGAGCTTGCAAAAGAGGTAACATCTCTCCCCGATGGTGATCCTAACAAGATGTACTGGCTCAATCAGGAAAAGCTCCCCGGCTGTCTTTACCACAGAACAGCTGAAAACGACGTTGCTCGTGTTGAGGACAGAACATTTATCTGTACAAAGACAAAGGAAGGCGCCGGCCCTACAAACAACTGGTGTGATCCTCAGGAGATGTACGATAAGCTCCGTCCTATGTATGACGGCGTTATGAAGGGACAGACAATGTATATTATTCCCTATTCTATGGGACCTGTTGCTTCACCTATTTCAAAGGTTGGCGTTGAGATTACAGACTCTATCTACGTTGTTCTCAATATGAACATTATGACAAGAATGGGTAAGGCTGCTTTTGATAAGCTTGGCGACTCCAACGATTTCGTAAGATGTCTTCACTCCAAGGCTGACGTTGATCCCGAAAAGAGATACATCGTTCAGTTCCCTGAGGACAATACAATCTGGTCTATCAACTCTGCATACGGCGGAAACGTAATTCTTTCCAAGAAGTGCTTTGCTCTCCGTATTGCTTCATATCAGGGTAAGAATGAAGGCTGGATGGCTGAGCATATGCTCATTCTCGGCGTTCAGAAGCCCGATGGTGAGACAAAATATATTTGTGCTGCATTCCCATCTGCCTGCGGTAAGACAAACCTTGCTATGCTTATTCCGCCTGAGGGATATCTCAAGGACGGCTACAAGGTATTTACAGTAGGTGACGATATTGCATGGCTCAAGCCCGGCGAGGATGGCAGACTCTATGCTATCAACCCTGAGAACGGTTTCTTCGGTGTTGCTCCCGGAACAAACGCTAAGTCCAACTACAATGCTCTTGCTTCCACAATGAAGAACGCTATCTTCACAAACGTTGCTCTCAACAATGCTGACAATACAGTATGGTGGGAAGGTCTTGACAAGAATCCTCCTGAGGACGCAACAGAGTGGACAGGAATCAAGACAAACGGCAAGGAGTGGACAGCTGAGGGTAAGAAGCTTGCTCACCCCAACTCACGTTTCACAGCTCCTGCTGCAAACTGCCCCTGCATCTCACCTGAGTTCGACAGCGCTGCAGGCGTTCCGATTTCTGCTATCGTATTCGGCGGACGTCGTGCTTCCACAACTCCTCTCGTATATCAGTCATTCGACTGGACACACGGTACATACGTTGGTTCTGCTGTATCTTCTGAAACAACAGCAGCAGCAGCTGGTGCTGTAGGTGTACTTCGTCACGATCCTATGGCTATGAAGCCATTCATCGGCTACAACGTAGGCGATTACTGGGCTCATTGGCTCGAAATGGGCGAGAAGCTCGGTGACAAGGCTCCTAAGATCTTCAACGTTAACTGGTTTAAGAAGGATGAGGACGGCAACTTCCTCTGGCCCGGATTTGGCGACAATATGCGTGTTCTTGACTGGATCATCAAGAGATGTGAAGGTGCAGTTGAGGCTGACGAAACAGCTATCGGTTTCATCCCCAAGAAGGGAGATATCAATGTTTCCGGCATTGAGGACGAGGTAACTCCTGAAGTTATGGATAAGCTCCTCGCTGTAGATTCTGATCTCTGGAAGGCAGAAATTGCTGAAATGAGAAGATATTACAACGATGATATCGCAGCTAAGGGCGGCAATATTCCTGCTGAGCTTTACGCTGTACTTGACAAGATTGAGGCTAACCTCAACAAGTAATTGAATAATACAGCTGCCACCGGGTAGCTCAGAAGCATTCGTTTGCACATCGTTAGGTCTTTGAAGATGTGCAGGCGGATGCTTTTTTAATTCGTAATGCGTAATCTCTACTGGCGAACATTATATGATTCACATAAAATGTCGTAAAATAATCAATCTGTAGGGACACGGCGTGCCGTGTCCGCAATTTCGGTACGAAATTAATTTTTATATTACATTCAAGCAATTATTTATTGTCATTTCTATTTGTAGAAAACGGTGTATCGTAGAACGGACACGGCTCGCCGTGTCCCTACAAAATAAATATAAAGACAGCGAGAAATAGATATGAAAAAATACTTTACAAAATCCGAGCTTATGTTATGGTTTGGTTCGGTGACGGCAATAATAGCCGCCTTTCTGATATTTGACAGGGAAAGCTATATGACGCTTGCCGCTTCCCTTATTGGCGTGACCTCTCTTATTTTCAACGCTAAAGGAAATCCCTTCGGGCAGGTGCTAATGGTGATTTTCAGTCTGTTTTACGGTGTTATCTCATACGGATTTTCCTACTATGGTGAAATGATAACTTATCTGGGAATGACAATGCCCATGGCGGTGCTGGCTTTGATTTCGTGGCTGAGAAATCCCTACAACGGCAACAAGGCAGAAGTTGCGGTAAATCGGCTGAAAATGGGTGAATATCTATTTGCGGCGTTATTGACGGCAATTGTTACATTGATTTTTTATTTTGTACTGGACTATTTTAACACCGCGAATATGTTTTTCAGCACACTTTCCGTTGCAACAAGCTTTATTGCGGTTTATCTCACATTCCGCAGAAGCCCCTTTTATGCTATAGGCTATGCTGCAAATGATATCGTGCTGATAATTATGTGGATAATGGCAGCGAAGGGCGATAGATCCGGGATTTCTGTGGCTGTGTGCTTTGCCGCTTTTCTTATCAATGACCTCTATGGTTTTGTAAGCTGGAGAAATATGGAAAAAAGGCAAATAAAATTAGACAACACTATTGCATAAATTTCTTTTTTATGATAAAATAGTAATTACGGAGTTTATCCGTATAACATGATAAAGGAGTTGTTTTTTTTGGAGGCTTCACAGTACAAATGTCCGAACTGCGATGCGGAGCTTATCTTTGATCCGTCTACGCAGCAGCTCAGCTGCGAGTTTTGCCGCAGCGAGTTCACCATCGACAAAATCAAGGAAATCTACGCAGATGTAAAACCCGAATCCGCAGAGGAAATTCAGCAGAAAGAGGATTTTGAGTCCCACACAAATCTGTATCAATGCAAAAGCTGCGGCGCGGAAATTATGGCGGAGGACGATACAACAGCGACCTTCTGCTATTATTGCCATAATCCCGTTATTCTGTCAGGCAGGCTTAAGGGGGATTTTAAGCCAAGCAAGATAATAGGCTTTCACATTGAGCGTGAACAGGCTGAAAAGCTGTTCAAGGACTGGTGCGGAAAGAAAATGTTTATTCCCGCTGATTTCAAATCACAGCAGCAGCTGGAGAAAATGACAGGTCTGTATGTGCCTTTCTGGGTGACTGACTGTAATGTAAATGCAGATTATCAGGCACTCGGTAAAAAGGTGAGAAGCTGGACATCGGGAAGCTATCGTTATACGGAAACAAAGGAATATTCCGTAGTCCGCAAGGCAAAGATCACCACAAAGGGTATACCGGCGGACGGTGAAAGTAAAATTGAAGATCTGCTTATGG
Organism: Ruminococcus sp.; assembly: GCA_017624895.1. GTDB lineage: Bacteria > Bacillota > Clostridia > Oscillospirales > Ruminococcaceae > Ruminococcus. The sequence goes on from JAGAMB010000061.1 coordinate 24,015, forward strand.
AGTCTATTGAGCCGTTTGATTATACAGCTCTGCAGCCCTTTGATATGTCCTATTTCAGCGGATTTTTCGCTGATAAGTACGACGTTGACAAGGCGGGAGTTTTTCCGAGAATAAAGGAAAGAGTAACTCAGGCGAGCAGAAATATCATCAACAACAGCGTAAGCGGCTACACAAGCACTATCGTTCAGCATCAGAGTTATGATATCGAAAAAACAGACTGGCAGTACATAATGCTCCCTGTGTGGTTTATGACGTACCGTTATAATGATAAGATCTATGAATTTGCAATAAACGGACAGACAGGAAAGCTTGCAGGCACACCGCCTCTTAACAAGGGGAAGCTTGCGTTTGTGTCGGCTTTATTAGGTCTTATTGTGGCTATAGTTATATTTCTGGGAGGACAGTTGTTTGTATGAAAAAGTTTGCAGCTGCAGCGGTTACGCTGCTTATGACGATTTTAACACTTCCCGTTATACCTGTATCTGCTTTTGCAAAGGAAAATGACGCGGCAGGCTGGGACGGCATCTCCGTTAACAGTATGCTTATAGACAGCGCCGATTTGTTTACAGATTCGGAAGAAAAAGAGATTACAGCGGAAATTCAGGAAACAGCCGAACTGCTTGAAATGAACATCATCATACTTGCAGCAGGTTCTGAATTTTATATGAGCGACGATGAAGTTGAAAGATTCTGTGATGACAGCTATGATCAGACTTTCGGAGCAGATACCGACGGCATCTTCTATTTTATGGATTTTACAGGCAAAAAGCCGGCGTATGATTATTTATCACCCAGCGGAAAGGCTATGCTGTACTATAAGGATAATATGGACGCTATTTTCGATGAAGTATTCTATTATATGCCCTCATCTGATCTGGATCCTATGGATTACACCGACGATATAAGGGACGGTATAAGCTGTTTGTTAGGGCAGCTTTCAGAGTACAGCGGTTCAGAATCATATTATTATGACGATTACAGCGACAGATATTATTATGAAGAAGATGGAGAGCTTGTGATAACTTCGTCAAAGCCTCTCCGCGCAAGGTTGAAAGCCCTTGTTTTTGCGCTTCCAATAGGTATTATTGCGGCTCTGATATACTTCTTTGCAATGAAGCACGCATATAAGTTTAAATCCTCGGCAAATCCAAGTGTATATGTATCATCTGAGGATACAAGGTTTATCCACCGTGAGGACAGATTTATCCGTACCTACACCCGAAAGACGAAAATCGAATCATCCTCAGGCGGCGGAAGCAGAGGCGGCGGCGGAGGAGGCCGCGGCGGCGGTCGTCACAGATAGAAAAAAGGAGAAACAGAAATAAATGGACGAATTTATAAATCCCGATGAGCATAGAGCCGAAATATCTGCTCAACAGCAGGAAATATACCGCCTTAACACTATAATTGAAGAAAAGAACAATCAGCTCAATAAGAAAAATAAGGAGCTTTTGAAAAATCTTACTGCCGATAAGGACGATCCCTTTGACAATCCCACGGATTATAAGGGCTATTGCGGCGATTATTCTGCAATTCAGCCGAGACTGGGTGAGGCAGGCTATAAAATCCCCGTAGAGATTGAGCCTGTTGAATTCAGAAATCTGCGGCGGCAGTACTCCATAGGCGGCTGGTGTATGATTTTTCAGTTTCTTGCGTCTATGGTGCTTTCCGTTCTTATCTGCAACGGCATAGAGCTTATACTGGGTATTATGAACGGAAACAGCGATTCAGCTTATGATTATATGTACGGTTCGTCAATACTTGTGGCTATTAATATGATAGTGTACATTGTGTGCAACCTTTCGAATACCTTTATAGGGCTGAAATGGTCGGGCAGCAATGGAATGTCAATGATAAAAACGAGGGATTTCACTTTCGGAAGGACGGTGCAGTATTGCTTTATTGCGCTGTTTCTGTGGACATTATCCGTTTATGCAGGCACATTTGTGGAGATGATACTGAACAAATTCGGTATGACCTCTGTTGTCGATCAGGAGGGACTTGGCGAAACTCCCATAGGACTGGCGGTAGGATATATCTACAGCTGTATAATAGCGCCTGTCACAGAGGAAATGCTGTTCCGCGGTATGCTGCTGAAAGTATTTTCAAGGGCAAATCAGCGCTTTGGCATATTTGCAACAGCGATATTTTTCGGAATAGCTCACGGCAATCTGCCCCAGTTCATACTTGCCTTTACTCTTGGAATTTTCCTTGCTCACATAACTTTGAAGCATAATTCCATAGTACCTGCCATTGTGGTACACATATTTGTGAATACATTTTCGACTGTATTTGGTTTGGTATCAGATATCAACAATACAATATCATTTATTTCACTGGTGATACTCTTTACACTTACCCTTGTAGGGTTTATAATGCTTATTGTGTTCCGTTCTGATGGAAACAGGCTTCCTGCACCCACCCCTCAGCAGCACAGACGCGGACGGTTTGTAGCTATAAGCTCCATGCCATTTCTTATGGCGGCAGTAATACAGATAATTTATATGATGTATTCACTTGCACTCAGCAGATACTGATAACAACGGCGGCTCAATCGAGCCGCCGTTGATTTTTGGAGTATGAAGAAGGTTATTCTATACCTGCAATTTTTTTCTGTATTGCAATAGCATCATCGGCTGTTAATCCGTCGCCTGCATAGTCCGCGTTGAATTTGCCCTGATCGGATAATGCGTATTTGTCGGGGTTGCCGATTGCCTGTAAAATTGCCGCCGCATCTGCCATTGTTGCGGATTTGTCGCAGTTTGCGTCGCCGTTGAGGTAGTCGGTGAGGTTGAGAGTTGAGCCGAGGGGAGGATTTATGCTATCGAGTGTATAGCCAACAGGGAAAAGTCCTGTTTCATCATAAATATCCCTTGCAAGCTCGAAATGTTCCATAGCAGTAAGTTCTTTTTTAGGAATAATATAATTTGTATAACCGTTAATATTCACTCCACGGAAATCTGTTTCGCCTAAAGAATATGCAGCAAATTCCACATCTTCGCTATGAGCTTCAACGTATTCGCGAAGTATTTCTTCTGTTGGTTCTTTGATAAATTCATCATTTTCATCGTATGTAGTTTTATAAGTGGAATAACCAGTCATATAATCAACATTTACATTTAAATACGTATACATATTAAGCTCACATATAAAATCTGAAACGTTGCCGCCTGCTATTTCACGTATTTTCTTTGCATTTTCAAGTGAGATTTCTTTAGTTTTTATAAAAATGCGTATTTTATTGTTTTCAGCTTTACTTGTATACATTTTAAAGCTTTCGTCAAGAGCTTTTATTTGTTTCTCCAATTCGGAAATATCCGTATCAGAGTCAATATCAAAGCTTATACTATCGTCCATTCTATTGAGTTTGTATATATCCACATACGAATCTTCGGAGGTTGTCATATATACAAAATCGGATGACTTCTGACTGCCTGCCCAACCAACGATCCATTCGTAATCTTCAAGCTTTATTGCATCTTTGAAAGTTTCTTCTATTACTTTTTCGTCGAGTGTACCCCAATAGTCTATGGCACTTGTACTCATTGCCGATACAGCTGAAATTGCTGTTACTGCGGATAAGGCGAGTGAAATTATGCGTTTTTTCATAGATATATCCTCCTTGTTTTTTATTCTATCCCTGCAAGCTTTTTCTGTACAGCAATAGCATCGTCGGCTGTTAATCCGTCGCCTGCATAGTCTGCGTTAAATTCGCCCTGATCGGATAATGCGTACTTGTCAGGATTGCCGATTGCCTGTAAAATCGCCGCCGCATCTGCCATTGACTGAATGTTATCGCAGTTTGCATCGCCGTTGATAGCGTTGAATACATCTACATCACCTATTCCGACTTTATCCATTACTGTTTCAGGAACTTCATAGTTCATTCTTATTCCTGTTTCCTTACATAATTTTAATGAAATATCAAGCTTTTCAGCAAGAGTATTTTCTTTGTCAGAATTAAGTGTATATATCGAATAAGAATTGAAATATTCCGCAGCAAATTTAAGCTGACCAAGTTCATTTTTATTCACATAATCTTCAACTTCTTTGAGTTTTTCATCAGAAATTACGTATCCCATTGGAGCCATATTTGAATTAAATTCTACGATTTGAAAATATCCCCCCGGAATAACAAAGCTATCAACATAACCTGCGTTCTTTAATAAATTGCACGCCTTTTTGAAATAGTTATTTGAACCAATTATTCTGTAATCATAGTCAGGATTATTCAAATATTCTTCTATAGTATTTGGATATCCAAATTCATTGGTAAGAAGTTCATTTACCTGTTCTGCCGTTGTACCCTCTGTAAGGTTGAAAAGGGCAGTCACCTCATTGATACCATTTTTAAAGAACATCGGCTCTATAGGTACAAGTGCATATATATCTTTTCCGTCCAATGTTGAATAAAAAACAGTTTTTTTAAGCTTTTCTTTCTCTACAGCCATAGGGAATGAAACACCGTCTACTGTTACGAAAAACAAATCCTTATACTTGTTGTCGATTTCCACATACTTTTCTTTATCATTAAAGCGGTCAAGTACAGAACTGTTAGAATCCTGTACATTATAAATAGCATTTGAAACCATTGGGGCAACCATTGATGCTCCAAGACAAACCGCTGTTACACAAGATAATAATTTTCTCATAGTAAAGCCTCCTTTTTAGCGTGTTAATATTGCATTTTCACTGTTATGTCATAGTAAACGAAAGTTTAATTCATTGGAAACTCCTCCTAAAAGATGTTTTAGGGTGTAAAGCAGATATACTCGCTACTGCCGGCAGGTTTGAACAGCAGTACATCATAGCTGTTGTCTATGAAATCGGATACTACAAACAGTTCACCATATGACTTTTCATTGAAATATACCACTCCGAGATATTTCTGCTCCGCGTATTGGATATTGTCTGAAATGGCGGTATCATTTGTTTTTTTATAAAGTATAGTATCGTATATGATGCCTGTCACTTCATCGGGATTATCTGGGCTGATTTCAATCTCAACAGGAGCAATTACAGCTGTTGTAGGTAAACCGGGAGATGTCGCCCCTGTTGTCGGCTCGCTTTGTGTTGATCCGCCTGGACTTTCTGTCATAGGTTTTGATGATGGCGGTCTGGTTGAATTAGGGTTTGTTATTGTGATTTCTGGTAATACGGCAGAGGATGGAGGGAGTGGAGGATTTGTGGTTGATGGCGGAGGAGAGTAGGTGGTCTGCACCACAGATGTTTCGATTGGCGCAGGCTCTGTTGTATTCTCGGATTGTTGAATTGATGTACTATCAGGCTTATCTGTTGTTGCATCTTCGGGGAATTCTGCCATTGTGCTTTGTATAGTTGTCTGCGGTTGGATTTCTGCTGTGACAGCAGCTGTGGGAGCTTCTGTATGTATTTCGCTGATTTCTTCTGTAACAGGTGAAGTTTTTGTTTCAGCCGCCTTTTCTGTCTGTCTATCAGCCGCAGCAGTTGTATTCTGTGATGTGACTTTTGCGGCTGTTACAGCAGATGTAACGGTCTTCTTTTCCTCTTGGGTTGTGGTGGTATTGGCTTTGTTTTCGCTGTATACCGTGGTTTCTGTTGTGTCGGCAATATACTGTCCTGTAGGCGGAGTTCTGTCTGTGAGATTTTGCAATTGAGGATTATTCCATATCCCCACTCCTGCAATGATCGCGGCACAAAGCCCCGATACTGCAAATGCTGTTCGTGTATATACCGCAGAACGGCGTTTTTTTGCAGCAATAATTTCATCGCCGCGGCGCATTATTTCTTCTGCGCTTTTTCTGTATTTATCCATTCTGCTCCCCCTTTTCCAACTCAGCTTTAAGAGCTTTTTTTGCCCGATATAGCAAGTCTGAGAACTGCTTCGGGGATTTTCCCATAATTTGTGCTGTTTCCGAGTTGGTTAAATCCTCGAAATAGACCAGATACAGCACACGGGCATACTCTTTTTTTAAATTTCTGATAGCGCGATGAACACGGAGGTTTTCCTCATTTTGTATGTATTCTCTCTCTATATCAATTTTGTCAGAAATGTAGTAATAGTCCTCAATAGGCTCTGTTCTGCGCTTTCCGAGCTTTTTGATATAGCTGAGAGTGGTATTTCTGCCGATAGTATAAAGCCATGTCTTAAAAGAGTATTCGCTTTTATATTTAGGCTTGTTCACATACAGCTTTAGAAATGTTTCGTCGGCGGCTTCCTCTGCAATGTGAATATCATTTGTATAGCAGTTCAAAAACAGTACAAGGCCGTCCTTGAATTCTTTTACCAGCTCGACAAAACCCTCTTTGTCATCATTAAGGAAACGGAGGTAGCTACTTGCACCGTTATCCATATGATTCTCCTTTTGGCGGATTATCTTTGCTTTTATATATTATACTGCTTTCACCCCTCAAATCTCGCAGTAAAATTCCTGAAATTTACATATTTTTTTATTTTAACTTTGTATTTATTGGGCATTAGAAAAAAACGGCGGAAAATCCGCCGTGAGATTGTCGAAAACCTGAATTTCGTACTGAAATTGCGAGCCCTATAGCAAATTCGTAGGGAAAGGCTGTGCCGTATTCATTATACAAAACACCTTTTTCTACAGATAGACAGCGGATCAATTGAGCTGTCGTCTTTGTGTAATATTATGGCAACACCGCACAAGCTATGTGCGGTATTGCCTATGAAGAAATTTATTCTATCCCTGCAATTTTTTTCTGTATAGCAATAGCATCGTCGGCTGTTAATCCATCACCTGCATAGTCCGCGTTAAATTTGCCCTGATCGGATAATGCGTACTTGTCAGGATTGCCGATTGCCTGTAAAATCGCCGCCGCATCTGCCATTGTTGCGGATTTGTCGCAGTTTGCGTCGCCGTTGAGGTAGTCGATTTCTGATTCTAAAAAGTCAGCTTCACCCAAGGTCATAGAATCATTTGAAGCAGGAGCCGTTCCGACTATACGTGCATCATAGTTTTCAACGAAATACTTGAAGCATTGAAGTTGTTCAATAACCGTAATATTTTCGGCAAATTCCAATGTACCTTTTTCGTCAAGTGTTGCTCCATACTTTTCTTTAAGCATATCGTGGTCAACGGATTCGTATATTTCTTTTAAACGTTCATCCCTTATTTCAGTATGTTTCACACCATCTATCACACAGGGAATATACAATCTATTAAAAACTGTTAAATCAATAAATTCCCTTGGCGAAAAAGCTGAACGAACAGATGATATTTCACATTTATCTTTAATAATTGCATAGGCTTTTTCCGCAATCATATAATTCAATTGATGGTTTTTCTCAACAAAACCAATGCCAATTCCGGAATACTTATCCAAGCCATCTTTACCTGCACTTAATTTAATTAAATCCCCATATCCTAATTCAGCTTTTATTTCATTTACAAGTGCTTCAACTTCTTCATCATTTTGGGGAAGTGTCACTGAACTAAAAGAAATATAATCCGGATGTGAATGTTCTATGAAAAATCTGGGGCAATTAAAGTCACCTGAATTTACAGACCATACATTTTCCAAATCCCAGTCAGAATCGGGGAATACATCAGCTACTAATTCAGTAATTTCGGGACTTGATGTGTATTTTTCGTTGTAACTCTCGATACGTTTATTATATGATTCTGAACCCTCTGTATCCCCTACAAATATTGCAGAACCGGTCATTGCACCAAGGGTACTCATAATAATTGCTGATGATAAAACAGCTGAAAATAATCTTTTTTTCATAATGATTCCTCCTTAATTTTTATATAAACTGTTATTCAAAAACACACTTCAAACCATCGGTATCACCTTTCCCAGAATATAGAAAACTTTCCCTTGCATTAATTATACCTTACATATATACTATTTTCAATTGTCATATTAGCCTAAATTATGCCTTGTTTTTAGTTATATTGCAAAATAATCGACTTGTGCTGATTATTTTTGTGCGCTCAGATTTTCCTGATTTTTCCTTCATATATTATACTGCTTTTACCCCTCAAATCTCGCAGTAAAATTCCTGAAATTTACATATTTTTTTATTTTAACTTTATATTGATTGGACATTAGCAAAAAACGGCGGAAAATCCGCCGTTTCAGTTACTTGATTTTATTTTCATTCAGCATTTTTGCAGCTGCATTTTTTGGTGTATCCTTTAAAGAGGGAGAATTTTTAAGAGTGTGCTGAATTTTCTCCTTTGTTCTCTTGATGTCAAGAAGTGATTTCTGATGTGAAGCCTCTGCATCGTTGAGCATCTGAGCAACGGAAAGAGCCGCAGTTTTCTGTACAGTTGCAGCCTGCTCCTGAGCGTTGCTGAGAATTTCCATAGCCTTTTTATTAGCCTCAGCGATAATATTCTCCTTGGATACGATAAGAGCAGCGCGCTCCTCAGCCTTGCGGATAGTACCCTCAGCATTTATTTTAGCTTCGTTAAGTATTCTCTGACAGTCAAATTCTATCTTCTTAGCCTCTTTCAGCTCGTGAGGGAGGTTAAGGCGGATATCGTTGATAAGCTCACGAAGACGCTCACCATCAACAATTTTTTTGTGTGTCATAAAGGGAACAGAGCCTGATTTGTCCAGAAGCTCGTCCATTTCCTCAAGAATTTCATCAATATTCATAATTATTTCCTCCTTGGCAGGGTAACTTGACCTGCACCATCATAGTTATATTCTTAATTTGATTTAACCAGTCTGCGTGTAATGTCATCAAGTATCGGTTCGGGGACAAAATGGCTTATATCGCCGCCAAAATATGCTATCTGCTTGACAACGCTGGAGCTGAGGTACATATTTTCTGCCGCCGTGGTGAGAAATACCGTTTCTGCTCCTGCGTAAAGCTTTTTATTGGCAAGTGCCATCTGGAACTCGTATTCAAAATCGCTCACAGCTCTCAAACCCTTGACAATAGCCACAGCACCGACGGTTCTGACATAATCAGCAAGAAGCCCGTCCAGTATGTCGATTACAACATTGTCCAGATTATGAGTTACCGCCTCAATCATCAGCATACGCTCCGTAGCGGTAAAGCTTGGCTGACTTTTTCCGACATTTCGGGAAATAAGTACGATTACCTTATCGAAAAGCTTTGAAGCTCTCGTAATAATGTCGAGATGACCGAGAGTTATGGGATCAAAGCTTCCGGGGCATACAGCAATTCTTCTCACAGCTCATCCTCCTCTGAGGGTTTTCTGAACACAGCTACATTGATTTTTCCGTAGGTATACACCTTTTTCAGCGTCATACCTTCGGGAGCAGTAAGCTCCTCCGAACCCTTTTCAAACTCACATATTATGCATCCGCCGTCACGCAGCTTTGCCGCCGCAAAGGGGAGAAGCTTGTGAATATGACCGTATCTGTATGGCGGATCAAGGAAGATTATGTCGAAAGTCTGGGCAGTAAGACGTATATAATCAAAGCTGTCACGGTTTATTACCTCGGCAAGCCTTGTGAGCTTGGTGTTTCGGAGATTTTCGTTTATACAGCGCAGGGATTTTGTGGAGTTGTCCACAAAAACAGCGTGAGCTGCACCTCTGCTGAGAGCTTCGATACCCAGCTGTCCGCTGCCTGCAAACAGGTCAAGAATATATGCGCCCTCCAACTCAAACTGAATTGAGGAAAAAACGCCCTCCTTGACTTTTTCGCCTGTTGGTCTTACGTCCATACCCTCCGGGGTAACAAGCTTACAGCCTCTTGCAGTACCTGTAATTACTCTCATAAACGCTCCGATTTCTGCGGCATAGTATGCCGCCGTCCGCATTTTACGGCAGCGGACGCCGTAATATAACAATACATCGCAGACAAAAGCCGAAATAAAAGGTCTTTGCCTATACTTCTTTATTATAACCGATTTTTTCTGATTTGTCTATATGATTTTCAAAAGATAGGTTATTTTGCACAAATTTTTTTGTATTTTTATGTGCGATATTTCATATGCAAAGCATGGCTGCTTTAAAAACCTGCTCTGCATGAATTGACACTATATTGTAAAAACTTTCGTTTACAAAAGCTTATGGCTAACGGCTAAAAGCTGACGGCTAAATAAAATGCACATATTTTCAATTTCCTACATATTATAATAGGGGGCAGAATATGTTCCATAAATTTTACGTATAAGGAGAACGATATGTGCGGAATTGCAGGAATGATAAGCTTCAGAGAGGATATGCGGGAGGAGGCGGCTGTATGCGGCCGTATGCAGAAAGCAATGCACAGGAGGGGACCTGACCAGCGCGGGATCTTTCTGAGCCGAAATGCAGCTTTTATCCATACGCGCCTTGCTGTTATCGACATTGACGGGGGCAGGCAGCCTATGTCCCTGAATGTAGGCGGAAGCAAATACACCATTGTCTACAACGGCGAGCTGTATAACACCGCCGAGCTTCGCCATGAGCTGGGAGAGGACGATTTTGAAACGGCATCTGATACAGAGGTAGTCCTCCGCGGATATATAAAATGGGGCGATGACTGTGTTAACCGATTTAACGGCATTTTTGCATTTGCTGTTTATGATGAGAGGAGCCGCAGTCTGTTTCTGGCGCGTGACAGAATTGGCGTGAAGCCGCTGTTTTATTTCGAGGATAAAGATTGTCTTATATTTGCTTCGGAAATATCGGCACTTCTTGAAAATCCTCGTATTCCCCGTGAGATTGACATAAACGGTGTATCGGAGCTGCTGCTTATGGCTCCCGGAAGAACGGCAGGCTGCGGAATTATCAGCGGCGTCAGAGAGGTGGAAGCAGGCTGCTGCGGATATTTCACCGAGGAGGGCTTGAAGCTCCGCCGTTACTGGGAACTCCGTGCCGCCGAACATACAGAAAGCTTTGAGGAAACTGTGGAGCATACCCGTGAGCTTGTCCTCGATGCGATCCGCCGACAGCTTGTTTCGGATGTGCCTGTATGTACCTTTCTGTCGGGAGGACTTGATTCAAGCATAATTTCCTCAGTTGCCGCCTCGGAAATGCGCAGACAGGGAAAGATACTTGATACATTTTCCGTTGACTACAAGGATAACGAAAAATATTTCACCAAGTCCCATTTCCAGCCTGACAGCGATCCTGAATACATTAATATAATGGCGGAGTATATAGGCGGAAATCACCATTGGACAGTAATTGACGTTCCTGAGCTTGTTGACGCTCTTGATGACGCAGTTGAGGCGAGAGGACTTCCCGGAATGGCAGATGTTGACGCATCGCTGCTGCTTTTCTGCCGTGAGATAAAAAAACACGGTACGGTTGCCCTTTCGGGGGAGTGTGCCGATGAGCTTTTTGGCGGATATCCGTGGTATCGTGACGAGGATATCCGTATGACCGATGGTTTTCCGTGGGCGCAGAGTACGGCATACCGCAAGGGATTTATCAGCGATGAGCTTGCAGAGAAGATCAATGCAGAGGATTATGTATATTCTGCCTATCGAAAGACAGCGGATTCAGCGGATAAGCTTCCCTCAGACAGTCCCCTTGAAAGCCGTATGAGGGAAATGACGGCGCTGAATTTCTATTGGTTTATGCAGAATCTTCTTGAACGCAAGGACAGAATGTCTATGTACAGCGGACTTGAAGTGCGTGTGCCTTTCTGCGATTATCGTCTTGCGGAGTATCTGTATAATGTACCATGGGAATTTAAGGATTACCGCGGCAGAGAAAAGGGATTGCTCCGTGAAGCGATGAAAGACCGGCTGCCTGACCGTGTGCTTCACAGGAAGAAAAGCCCTTACCCCAAAACGCACAATCCGGCATTTCTTGACGCTGTGACTAAAAAGCTCCGTAATATCATATCACAGCCGACTCCTCTGACTGATTTTGTGAAAAAGGAGGCTTTGGAGCAGCTTCTCACACACTCAGAGCATATCCCGTGGTATGGTCAGCTGATGAATTTACCTCAGACAATAGCCTATTTCATACAGCTTGACTACTGGCTGAGAAGGTACAATATATGTCTTAAATAGCTATATATTGTTTATTATATATCTATAGAAAAAGGTTCCTGCGTTGATTTTGTGTATTATGCACAATGCAAGAGCCTTTTTTTAAAGTTAAAAATTTCACTATGGTTCATAAACTCAAAAAAATTTTAGGAAAATATCAAAAAAATGTTGCAGTTTCTTAATAATTATGTTATAATAGTTGTATGATATTGTGGCACCGTATCGCACGACGATTGTCCTGTTACTGAGGTAAAAGAGGAATGTGAAAAAGCGTAGTAATCGCAATATTACCCCTTGTATATAATTTGGTTAATATTGATAAAAATAGAACGATTATTTATGTCAAAAACACAATTGAAAATCAATGACTAATATGTTATAATAATTATATTAGGGTAGTGCGTATATATTGCCCCTTGCACACGGGAGTTCGTACACGGAAATCCGGTGCGTATCAAAATACACGGAGGTGGTTTCATGAAGAGTTATTCCTATGTTGCTCAGGATGCCCGCGGCAAACAGGTAAAGGGCAAGGCAAATGCCGAAAATGAGCAGGAATTCCTCGAAAAGATGAAAGAACGAGGCTTGTTTATCAAGGATTATGGTGAGGAAGCCAACAGTTCTACAAGATCAATCTACAAGTTCAGCACAAAAGAACTTGCATTCTGCTGCCGACAGTTAAGCGCGATGCTTACTTCAGGTCTTACTCTCGTAAAGTCGATTGACATTATGAGAAACGAGCAGGAGAATGATAAGGCAAAAGCGATCTGGCAGGACATTTATGAGAATGTTCAGAAGGGTGAATCCTTCTCGGCTACTCTCGAAATGCACAGAGGCTCATTCCCCGACTTCCTTATCTCAATGGTCGGCGCCGGTGAAGCCAGCGGTTCGCTGGACGTAATTATGACGCGTATGTCCGATCAGTATGCTAAGGAAAACAAGCTGATGAATACCGTTAAGGGTGCTCTGGTTTACCCGATTATCCTCGGTGTTCTCTGCGTAGTTATCGTTATCTTCCTGTTTACGTTCATTATGCCGACATTCCTTGATATGTATGAGGATCCAAGCACCATGCCTTTCCTTACAAAGGTTATGAAAGCAATTTCCGACTTTATCAGAAAGAGATGGTACATACTTATCATCTTAACAGTATTTATAATACTCGGAATAAACTATGCACTCAAAGCACCGAACCTTAGATATAAGGTGGATCGAATGATAATCAAGGGACCGGGCTGGGGACCTCTCGTAACAAAGATCTACACAGCACGTTTTTCAAGAACCCTTTCTTCACTTTATTCAAGCGGTATTCCTATGGTTGAATGTCTGCAGAGAGCTTCCGCTATACTCGGAAATATGTACGTTGACGACAAGTTCGAAAGCGTTATTGACGAAGTAAAGCAGGGTGAAACACTTTCAGCAGCAATTACAAGAACAGAAATATTCGAGTCAATGTTCTGTTCTGTAATTTACGTTGGTGAGGAGTCAGGTGCGCTTGACTCAATTCTTGAAAAGACATCTGATTATTACGAAGAAGAATCCGATTCAGCCGTTGAGCGACTTGTTCACATGGTTGAGCCTATAATGCTCATCTTTATGGGTGTTATTATCGGTCTGGTTGTATGCGGTATTTACCCCGCACTCTATGGTTCTATGGAATCTATCGAGAACGAATAAACACGGAAAGGTGGAAAAAAGAAAATGCTTTCATTTGATATTACCGATAGAAATATACGTGTTGTTAAGGGCGTTGAGAGTAATGGAAAAATCAAAATCAGCTCTGCGGCAACACTTAACCTTGAGGAAGGTCTTATTGTAAACGGTCACGTTAAAGACGGCCCTACGGTTGCTACACTTATCAACGGCGCCCTCAAGAAGAATAAGATGCCTGATAAAGAGGCTATCGTATCGCTGTCATCTAACCTGACAATCTTCAAGGAGCTTATCGTTCCGAGAGTAAAGCCTCAGGATATGCAGAAAACTGTTAAGCAGCAGATGCAGGCTGAGCTTAACCTTGATGATACATTCTCTGTTACATATGCCATCGTGGGCGACGCTGCTGAAACAGGCGATAATGGCGAGCCTATGCTCAAGGTACTTGCTACAGCTTGTCCTTACGAAATCGTAAACAGCTACAAGGACGTTTTCAAGCTCCTTGGTATTTCCCTTAAATCAGTAATGGTTGGCTGTAACTGTATTACAAAGGTACTTCTTGCTGATACAAGAATCAAGTCTAAGATGCCTCTGCTTGCAGTACAGATAGATCCGAACTTTATCTCACTCAACCTTTACGAGCAGGGACAGCTTTCATTCTCACGTTTTGCATCCATTGATCCCGATGACTACGGCAATTCTCCCGACTACGTATTTGAGGCTGTAAACGAGAACATCTTCCGTATGCTTCAGTTCCACAGAAGCCGTAATACAGGTGAGATCATCGAGAATGTAATTTTCTACGGCGATACTCACGAGTATGTAAGACTTACAGATGAGCTTGAAAAGCTTGATCTTAACACAAGTCTTATCAACGTTCCTCCGCAGATCCACGGTCACGAAAATCTTGAATTTTCACTTTACGCTAACGCTATCGGTGCTATGTTCAAGCGTAATAAGGACACCGAGAAGATCAACCTCCTTGAAACAGAAATTTCTGCTGCAATCAAGAAGGCTGCTTCAGGCGGAAAGGTAAGAGGCGAAAACGCAGGTCTTGGAATTATGCTTGGTCTTGTACTTGGTTCGGCTGTTATTGTCGGCGGTACATGGGCTGTTATGTCTTTCATTAACAGCGGAATTGAAAAGGATATTGTTAAGGTTCAGGATTATCTCGAATCTCCTGAGGTAAAAAATCAGCTTGATCATCGTACAAAGCTTCTTTCAATGAGAGAAACAGTAAATGCATACGAGGTAAGAATGCAGAATTCATATGACGCATTCTATTCACAGCCTGTTATCAACGGTGAGAAGTATGATACACTTCAGTCAATTCTTGACAAGACAGCTGAGGATCTTGACCTTGATGTAGATGAGTGTTTCGTTTCAACACCTACATACAGCGAGGGTGTACTCTCATTCTCAATCGAGGCTGCCGGAAGTGAGGACTACGTACAGAAGCTTCCTTCAATTTATGTTGATAATCTTCTTGATGAGTTATTTACTGATAATAACGGCTACTACGCAAACGGTACATACGACGGATATACTGTTCAGCTTGTTCAGGAGAATAAAGATTCCGATGAAAAGGTTGAGAAGGTAAGATTCAACGTATCTGTAGCTCTTGATGGCAGACAGAGTGCTTACCATCCCGAAGAAGAAGCTGAGTCTTCCGATGAAGATGCAGCATAATTAAGGAGGTAGATTGAAATGAAATTAAATTACAGAGATCGTATCGTTATAGGTGTTCTCTTAGCATTGGTACTCCTTCTTGGCGGCTTCTTCCTTCTGATCAAGCCTGCGAATGAGGATATCAAATCAAACAAGGCAGAGCTTTCAACACTCGAATCATCACAGGCTGAGGTTGATAAGCAGATTGCAGAAATTCCCGGTATCAAGGATGATATTACAGAATCCTACAACAATGGTATCAAGTATACAGAAACATTTGTTGACTACAACAACTTCAACAATCCAAGAAAGCTCGATCAGTATATGCAGAGCTTTGCAACAGACAGCAAGGTAAAGATCATGTCACTTGTTGCTGATACTATGACAGAAAGCACACTCAGCTACTATTACTTCACTCCTACATTTGTAGCAGAGGAAATGCTCAAGCAGGCTGATATCAACGGAAGCCAGGCTAAGCTTACTGCTGAAAGCAAGGCTGAGAGCGATTCACTTGCAGACAGAACAGCAGAAAACGTTATCCAGGCAAAGTATACTATTACAGTTACAGGTGAGGAAAAAGAAGACATCTGGAACTATATGAAGGCAATTGAGGAACAGGAAGAAACAATCCTTATCAACTCTGTAACACTTCAGAACATTGTTCTTAAAGAAGATAAGAATGCAGAGCCTGAGGATGAGGAAGAAGAAAAACCTCTTCCTACAGCTGTTTTCGAAGTTACTCTCTATTCCGTTTATGAAATGGATGAGCCTAATCTCGAAATGACAAAGTAATTTATCCACGCTGAAGTTATAATAACAGACTTGTTTTGATTCCGCATATGCTTTGACAGCTGCGGTAAGAGCAAGGAAATCAGAGGTGTGGAAATCAAGACAGGTCTATAATAACTGGAAAGGCGGTAATAAAAATGAGAAAAGATAAGAATAGAAAACTACGCGGATCGGTTCTCTTGACTGTTGTATTCGTAATGTCGATACTTATCATTTTCCTGTTTGGTACTATGGCGCTGGCGATAGCTGCCAATAACAGAGCGCACGTAAATTATTCAAGTGCGCAGACAGGAATAACAGCCCGCGCTGTGGCAGAGAGTGCGATCAAGGCGATTGCCAATAGCAGCGAAGCAGGTAAACAATACGCTTTGGCAGTCGGAAAGCTTGAAAGCGGAGAGATTCCTGTTAATGTTCAGCTCAAAGGTGACGGTTCAGGTACATTAGGTGAGGTTGAAAACGTTGTTATCAGCCACGCCGGAACAAAGATGTACTATGATGTGGAGAAAAAAGGCTGGTTCGAAAGAGATCTCCTTAGATTCACAGCAACTGTCAATATGGCAGGCGTAAGATCATCATCTTCTGTATATGTTCTCAAGCATTATCAGGAGGACAGCCAGAGCGATTCAGGCGGAGGCGCAGGCTTCGTAACAACTGCTGACGCTGTGTTTAACACACAGACCAGTCTTTTCGGCGGTTCATATATCAGCCTTCCTACACCTGAAAAAGCTCAGGAGTATGATAGTAAGTATCTGCTTTCTTATGACGAAAGAATGGAGAACAGAACATTCCGTGAAGCTGACGGTACAGATAATGAGATACCCCCTCTTAGTCTGTATAACTCTGATGCTGTTATTGAAGCTGATTTGTTCGTAAACAACGACGTAACAGTTGAAAACTGGTCAGGTGTTGTATTCCCTGATAAGGGTAAAGGCATAACCATCTGGGGCGATCTTTACTTCAAGGTAAACTCAGGCGATCACTTCAAATATGAGTGTAATAACCTTGTTGAGGAGGAGCTTCCTTTTAATAAGGTTCCCTATATTTACGTAGACGGCGATATTACAGGAGAAAAGGGTGCAGTTGCCCTTGGAAGTGAAAATCAGAACTTCCCCATGAACACATTCTGCGCTTCAATTAAAGCAGGTGAAGTTGAGGACGAAGTAACTGACGGTAAGGACAGTATTATTGCATCTAACATCTACTGTATGGACGAAAACCGTGACAGCGTAATCAGAGGCTTAAAAAATCCCGGCTTATATACATGGTCTAAGAGCGTTATTGCACAGGTCAAGAACAATAAGAGAGTTACTGTTGTTAAGGGAGAAATCTGTTCAAAGGGTAATTTAGAACTTGGTGAAGTTGAGATTAATGGTGATGTCCGCGTTGAAGGCAATCTTAAAATTCGCCCCGGCGTAAAAGTTAAGGGCAATGTTGTCTGCAAGGGTACAATCGAAGGCATAGAAAACCTTGAATGTGAAGGAGTTATCTTTAACGACACTCTTGCTGCAGGAAGTAAGGTTGTAACAATTACATTCCCCAACAATTATGGATACTTCTATGAGTATAATCCTAAAATGGTTGCAGACGAGGAAAATATTGTAATAAGACACGTAGGTCCTCACGGCTTTAATATCAGCGACGAAATCGGCGTGTTTACAGAAGGTGTATACAATGGTAAGGGTATGGTGATCAACGATCGTACACTTCCGGATGCAGGTACTGATGTTACTATGTATTACACACTTGAACAGGGCTGGAAGCAGTCAGATGAGGATAGTATAAACCACATAACAACAGATGAGCCATACTATTATTTTGACGCTGAGCTTGAAAAGTATCTTGTAGACGTTCCTAAAAATCCTGAGGAGTTGGAAGACAGCGACGAACCTCAATTAGTTGCTGTAGTTCCCGGATTTTACATCAAGACAGATGTACAGGATTTCAAGAAAGTAAATCCCGGCGATAATACTGACGGCTATGAAACAATTGATATTGAAGGCGAAACCTATATGTATAAGCTTGTCAGCGAGTACATTAAGACAGAGGAAAAAAACTTCACTAAGACATTTGCTTTAGGTGCTGCAGCTACAGGTAAAAATATTGCTTTAGTTAATGATTTCTATACTGCAAAGGGCGAAGAAACAGTATACCCCAAATATGCAGAAAGAAAGGTAATCCTTGGTCTTGACTCTACACTTGCTCCTGAATCCACAAAGATTGTAAGAACAGTGTCAGACGTTCTCAAGGAAGTATCAAACCCATATCAGGCGCAGCAGCTTCCTGAACATCTTATAAGCACATATGATTCATTAGTTGCTGAAAACAAGCCATTAAAGAGCAAGGGTGCAGTTCTTGATAAGTTCAGCAAGGATACACTGCTCATGGAGTCAAATGCGCCTCATGCAAAATATGTTATTAATGGTAAAAAGTATAATTCCGTGGGCAAAAACGACCCTAGATTTCATACAAATCAGGGCTTCAATCAGTCCAAGTGGGACAGCGACAGAACGAATAGTGCAGCTGCTTACATTACAGGCAACTGTATCTTAGAGGACTTAAACTTCGGTAATGGCGACGTTATTATTAATCCCGGTGCTGATACGATTGTAATTGCAATCAGAGGTAATGTAAGCTTCAACAGCGGATCAAGTATTCTTGTTGATGACTCCGGCGGCGGTGATGTTTATTTCTACATCGAGCCGGGCGCACACCTTGCATTCAACGGAAATAACCTTTGTACAAAGACATACTGGGATGCATTTGCCAAAACTAATAAATTCAGCTTTGGTAAGGTATCAGGTGAAGGATATCAGAAAATTGAAGAGCTTGGTCATCCCTGTCCGAATGTATTTGTATACGGCGGTCAGTCAGGCGATACAAAGAGTGAGCTGACAATCATGAATATGGATATTATGACGATGAATGTAATTTCACCTAACATTAAGACAAATGTTGGCGGTGGAACAGGTAATATGATTCAGAGTCTGCTTTACAATGGCTACGAAACAGCAGCATTATCAAAGCAGTATATTATCGGATGCTTCAACGTTAACGAGGTAAGTCCATCACAAAACCAGCTTGCTGTTGTTTATGTACCCGATGGCGGCGGAGATCCACCTGTAATTGGTGATCATGATAAAGAATTCTGGTACAAGATTCTGTATTACAGCGAATTCTAAGGAGGTTGGCTATGAAAAAACTAAAGAAAAAGGTTTTGAAGGGCATGACACTCATGGAAATCATTATTGCAATTGCAATCGTTGCTGTAATGACAGTAATTCTTGTCGGTGCTTCAACTGTTATCAATAACTATATTCGTTCTGCGAATGATGTTAATGACCGTGTAGCTATTCAGGCGCCTGTAGCTCAGGCGAATGATATTGGCGCGGCAGGTCAGGAGTTTGAAAACGGAATCGAGATCATTCTTGAACCGTCAAACATTGAAGGATCAATTCCGCTTGCAGGCAGACTGCACGCTGTTTACGACGAGCAGGAAATGCAGGATCATACAAATGAATTTGGCAGAGGTCTTAATATGAAGTTTATAACTGATATTGAAACCACAACAGCAGCTCCTGTTCCTTCAAATCCACATAATCCGCTGCCACCTAAGTGATAGGAGGAAGAGAAATGGATATGAAAAAGAAGCTTAAAGGCTTCACTCTTATTGAATTAATTATCGTTCTTGCTATATTTGGTATTATTCTCACGCTTGTACTGTCATTTATTGATCCTGTTGCAAAGGTTATGACAACAACTTCAACGCGTGAGCGTACAGCGGCTTATGCCGATAATATCAGCGAGTACATTGATAATTCACTTCACTATTCGAGATTTATCAGAGTATACAACGGCGGCTTTTGTGACAAAGTGAATACAGACCAGGTGCTTGATGCTGATTTTGCTGCAGCTGAAAGAAAAGCAGCACAGCTTCTCGTAGATGATATGCTTAATGACGCTGTTGATTCAAATGGTCAACCGATCAAGGGTAATGTCCGTGTAATGAAGTTTGTCAACACTCCTGTTGGCGGACTTCAGGAGGGACAGATTTACGAAACTGTGTATGAGTTTACAGCAGGAGCGAGTGTTAAAAAACAGAAGCTCGATGCTAGTAACAACCCTGTAAAGGATGAGCATGGTAATTTCGTATTTGATACAATCACCATTGATACAACAGCTATAAGCGATACAGCAGCCGTCAACAATCCTGTAATCAATCCTGAACACTTTGAGGATTATAGCTATTACTACAATTTAGGTTTATTTACGCTTGATGCTATTAATGATCCTGAAAATTACAGCGCTCCTGATGGTAGTGAAAAGTCATATGAGGCAAAGCCGAGAGAGTATTACAGCAGACTTAATCCCATAAGAAATGTGACTTTAAACTCTGATCATTCCTTATGTATCAATGTAGTTTCTTATGCAAAAAAAATCAGAAACGGCGCAGTTGAGTTTGATAACAAGGAAAAGGCTTTAGCAGCTACAGATGGAGGCGGTTCTGAAGAAGTTACTGTATTCAAATCGCCCGCACACCTTAACTCAGCAAGTATGGCGCTTATAAATGTTATGAGCGTAGATAACGCCAGCGAGCTTATTTGTGTTCGCCCTAACAGAGATGAAGCAACAGGAGCGAAAAAGGATGGTTTCAAACCTGTATACCAGAAGGATGCAGGTGAGGCATACAGCCAGATCAATGCTTCTTACAGCGAGGCAGATGGACTTACTGATAACATCTATATTGTATACATTATGCCCGAAGAAATCTTCGACACAACAATTGTATATAACTGATAACAAAAAACAGGCAGCAGTTAAAGCTGCTGCCTGTAAATATTTTTGAGTTTTTACTGAGGCTGGGCGGTCAGAAGTGATATGTACCAGTCGGCTATATTATTGCCCCAGAGCATCGCGGCTGCAATTCCCATTGCGAGGTATGGTCCAAAGGCAAACTTTGAATCCTTTGTAACTGCCTTGATGATAATTCCGCCGAAAGCTGCGGCGATGATACCAATAAATGCTGAAACGATAACAGCCTGTGTTCCGAGCAATGCACCGGCGGCAAGCATTAATGCCGTATCGCCTTGTTCAATTGCACGAAAATCCTCACCGTATTTCTTACGGATTATAGGGCGGCTTACTTCCCCGATAATGAAAAAGGGAACGCTGATTGCGAAAGCACCGATAATTCTGTGAACCAGCTTCACATCATCGGTAAATATAGCAGCCGGAACAGCGAGAAGAAGAATAAGCCCTACAATAATAAGATCAATTTCCTGAGTGTCCCAGTCCATAAATGCGACAACAACCAGCAGGGACATCAGAACGCAGGTTATTATGGCTTTAGCATTAATGTCGATAACTAAAAATGTCAGCACATAAAGCAGACCGTTAAGCGACTCAACAATTGGATAACGTGCGGAGATTTTTTCGCCGCAGCTGTGACATTTTCCGCGAAGGAAAAGCCAGCTGAAAACAGGGATAAGATCAATAGGTCTTATCTTCGTACCGCAGGTCATACAATGAGAGGAGCTTTTGATGAGGGATTCGTTTCTCGGCAGGCGTATGATAACGACATTGAGAAAGCTACCGATGCAGATGCCAAAGAGAAAGATAATGGTTAAAAACATTAGTTTGAAAGGAAGCTCCGTGAAAGGATCGTGGAGCATATTCACAAAATCAGACATTGTTTTTGACCTCCTTACATAATTATTTAACACAATAATTATATCACATTATTTTCATTATTTCAAGTATAATTTAAGATTGTTCCGAAAAAAAGGGGCAGCTTTAAAAAATTAGCGGAGGTTTGAATATGAGAAACGAGAGAATCGGCGACTACCTGGTTAGTCAGAATCTGCTGAATGAAGAACAGCTTCAGAAGGTTCTTCAGGTTCAGAAAGAGTCAAATGGTGCTAAGAAATTCGGCGACATTGTTGTAGAGCTTGGATTTATGACAGAAGTCAACTTCACAAAGGCTCTTGCAGGAAAGCTGAGAGTACAGTATGTTGATCTCGATAATATCGACATCAATACAGACGCTGTACAGAAAGTACCGGAGCAGCTGGCAAGAAAGCACACAGTAATCGCCATTAACATTCAGGGTAAGCGACTTACAGTTGCAACAAACGATCCTGTTAACTTTATCGTTCTTGAGGACATTAAGGTTTCAACAGGTATGGATACAGTTCCCGTACTTGCAACAACATCAGCTATCAACAAGGCTATAGGTAAGTGCTATTCAATGCAGAACGTTGACAACGTTCTTGAGGGCGTTAACGCTATGGCAAACGATCTGGGCGGTTCACTTGAGGAACAGGAGGCTCAGGACAGAGTTGAGTCAGCGCCTATCGTAAAGCTTGCTACAACTATCGTTGAGAACTCTTTCAGAGCAGACGCTACCGATATTCATATTGAACCTTTTGATAAGTATACAAGAATACGTATTCGTGTAAACGGTGACCTTGTAGAGCTGATGAACATTTCATCTGCCGTACACAGCGCACTTACAACACGTTTCAAGCTCATCAGCGGAATGAACATCGCTGAAAAGAGAATACCTCAGGACGGTCGTTTCACACAGGTTGTTGACGGCTGTACACTTGACGTCCGTGTATCCTCACTTCCAATGGTTCACGGTGAAAAAATCGTTATCCGAATTCTTTCAACAGGACAGATCGCCCTCCGTAAGATCACAGACCTTGGTATGTCCGATTATAACTATCAGCTGTTTGAGTCAATGCTTCGAGTTCCTCACGGCGTTATCCTTGTAACAGGACCTACAGGTTCAGGTAAAACAACAACACTTTATGCGGCTCTTGGTGAGATCGCTCGTCCAAATGTAAACGTTGTTACAGTTGAGGACCCTGTCGAAAAGGCTATCGACGGAATTAACCAGTGTCAGGTTAACCAGAAGGCAGGTATGACATTCGCAGCTGCCCTCCGTTCTATCCTCCGTCAGGACCCTGATATCGTAATGATCGGTGAGATGCGTGATACGGAAACAGCGGATATCGGTATCCGTGCCGCTATCACAGGACACCTTGTACTTTCTACACTTCATACAAACGACGCTGCTTCAACAGTTGTCCGTCTTGTAGATATGGGTGTTGCATCATATATGGTTGCTACATCACTTATTGGTGTTATCGCACAGCGACTTGTTAAAGTTCTCTGCCCTGCTTGTAAACGGCCAAGACTTTCCACAGAGGAAGAAAATGAGCTTATGGGAATCCCCTCCTCTATCCAGATTTACGAGCCTGTAGGCTGTCCTAACTGCAACAACACAGGCTACAAGGGAAGAACTGCTATTCACGAGATTATCCATTGTACTGCAAAGGTATCTGCTATTATTGCGGCAGGCGGCGGTAAGGAAGAAATCGAGCAGGCTGCAAAGGCTAACGGTACAAAGCTTCTTCGTGACAACGCTTCTGAACTTGTACAGGCAGGCGAAACTTCAATTGACGAGCTTGTAAGAAGCACGTTCTCCGTATAATTCGTGTATTTGATAGGAGGAAAATAAAATGGGTATAATTAACATTCATAGAATTCTTGATGAGGTTCGTCTTTTGGGTTGTTCGGACCTTCATTTCACAAACGCTATCGCTCCTGTTGTACGTCTTAACGGTACACTCAGAACAATGCGTTCACAGTATCCCGAAATGGACGAGGAAGAAATACTGGATATCGTAAACCAGATGACAAATGAGCAGCAGCAGACACAGATCAACAACCATATTGACACCGACTTTTCATTCCAGACGAAAAGCGGCTACCGTCACCGTGTAAACGTATATTTCCAGAAGGGCAAGCCCGGTATAGCAATCCGTTTGCTCCGTAACGATATTCCTACACTTGAAGATCTGGGACTTCCCCCGATTCTTGCTGATTTCTCTATGCGTCCCCGTGGACTTGTTCTTGTAACAGGCCCTACAGGTTCAGGTAAATCAACAACACTTGCAGGTATGATCGACTTTGTAAATCTCAACAGATCTGCACATATTATTACAGTAGAGGATCCTATCGAGTATGTTCACGAGCATAAGAGATGTATGGTAAACCAGCGTGAGATTGGTGACGACGTTCCCTCATTCTCACTTGCGCTGAGAGCCGCACTCCGTGAAGATCCCGACGTTATCCTCGTAGGAGAAATGCGTGACTTTGAGACAATTCAGGCGGCTGTAACAGCGGCTGAAACAGGTCACCTTGTAATGTCCACACTTCATACAACATCTGCGGCTGATACTATCAACCGTATCATCGACGTATACCCTGAGCATCAGCAGCAGCAGATTCGTACACAGCTTGCAAACAACCTTGTAGCAGTAATTTCTCAGACACTTATTCCGAGAAAGGACGGCACAGGACGAATTGCTGTAATGGAAATTCTCAATGTTACAGACGCTATTGCGGCAATGATACGTGACAACAAGATTCACCTTATTCAGTCAGCTATCCAGACAGGTAAGCAGCAGGGAATGATGTCCCTTGACCAGGAGCTTGCTCGTCTTACAGCTAAGGGAATTATCGGTGAGGTTGACGCTCTTGACAAGTGTCAGGATAAGCAGGAATTTTACCGTTTCCTTTCACAGATGGGCGGCGTACCCACAGGCGGTATGAACTAAGATTTATATCAGGCGGCAGATTCTGCCGCCTTTTGTTTTCTGAAACGGTTGACAAACTGAAAAAAATGGAGTATAATATAGGTATGGTGAAAACCAGAACGCAATAATGTCCATAAACGACAGAAAAAACCCGGAGATGCGACCTCCGGGTTTTTTCGTGGATTTGTCGGTTTACTTTCTGTCTATGAATTTACAGATATAGTAACTAACTATTCCTGCAAGGACAGAAATAAAAAACGCAATAATGTACTCCATAAAGGACACCTCCTCCCTGACGGAGGAAACCGACGATATAATTATATCATAATGGTTGAACCATGTCAATTTATGCCGCCTTTTGTTTATCTGAAGCTGTTGACAAGACGAAAGAAATGGGGTATGAAAACCAGAATGCAATAATGTCCATAAATTTTTTATTTTCTAAAACGGTTGACAAACCGAAAAAAATGTAGTATAATATATATATGGTGAAAATCAAAATGTGATTAAATCCATTGTCGACGTAAAAACCTCGGAACAGCAGTTCCGAGGTTTTTATCTTTTCGGAGTATTTTCTGTTTGTGAATAGGGCGAGTATACAGACAGTAATATAAATGTGATAATTTACCCTCGATATAATTGTGCGAAAATGAATAAAGATAAAAGAAAATGCAAATAAGTTAAATCAAATTAAAAGTTCACAGAATATTGTGCAATATGACGAAAAGGGCTTAAAATAAATGCCTATTTACCGTTTCGATGTAAAAAGTGAAGGGAATTTGAAATTTTTTTCAAGAAACTATTGACAAATTGTGAATGAAATGGTATACTATAATTACCGAAAGGGGATAAGGGAAAAGAAAAAGACTTACCCCAAAAAACAACAGTGCGTAAAGCACAAAATTATATTAAGGAGGTTTTCTATCATGAAAACAACAAGAAAAGGTTTTACACTTATTGAGCTCATCGTAGTTATCGCTATCATCGGTGTTCTCGCTGCAATCCTCGTACCCGCAATGCTCGGTTACGTAAAGAAGTCCAAGATCCAGTCTGCTAA
>JAGAMB010000062.1 GCA_017624895.1 Ruminococcus sp.
AACCAAAGGGACAACCATAGGAAGGGGGAGAAGAAAAAACTGGCACAAAAGTCGGGTATTCTCCCCCTTCCTCTGGTTTTCCCTCTGGAACTCTCTTTCCGTCACCTTCCCCCTTTTCCCGACTTTTTTCTTTTGTGTGACCTGACTTTTTCGAGCGGTCATATGAGCATAAGTCATCGCCCATAAACAAAAAAGGAGGTTACCGTAAAAGTATAAAAATCGGAAAGGGAGGGAAAAAGGGGAAAGGGAAAGGAGAGTTCCAGAGAGGAAAACCGTAGGGGAAAAAGGGAGGGAAACGCTGACTTTTGTGCCAGTTTTGTTTTTCCCTCCCTTTTGCCCCGTAGGTTGTCCTCTTTGGTAAGAAATCACCCTTTTGTATTTATTAGGTTGTCCTCTTTGGTAAGAAATCACCCTTTTGTATTTATTATGAATAGAAAAAAGTTGCAACGTAGTAGAGGCGGATAATATCCGCCCACGGACTGCCAAAGGCAGCCGCTGACATCTAAAAGCACAAAAGCAACTAAAAATACACAGATATAACTGTTGAAAATAATCAAAATTCGGGAAAAACGAAAAAAAATTCGAAAATCCCTTGACATATTGCCACTTTTGAAGTATAATTCTAAAGTGTAATATGTAAATAAGAGCGTAAGGCTCTTTTAGTTAACACTGAGAGGAGGATATCAGAATGAAAAGAACATATCAGCCTAAGAAGCTCCACAGAAAAAAGGAGCATGGCTTCATGAAGAGAATGGCTACTAAGAACGGCAGAAAGGTTTTAGCTCGTAGAAGATCTAAGGGCAGAGCAAGATTAACTCACTGACGACGCTGACCACAAAAATACGTTTTTGTGGTCTTTTTGTTTATCAGGCTGTACGGAGGCGCTGTATGCTTTATACTGTTGTTATGAAAGAGAATAAGGATTTCCTCGCTCTCTATAAAAAAGGCAGGTATATTACTTCAAAATATTCGGTGATTTATATCAGGCTGAATAACCGCCCGTTTAACCGTTTCGGCATTACAGCAGGCAAAAAAATAGGAAACGCTGTTGCTCGTAATCGGGCAAAACGCCTTATCCGCCTTGCTTACCGCAATTCAGAGGTAAAGCTTCCTGTTGGTATTGATATCGTTATTGTGGCGAGAAGCGGTATTCTTGGCATAAAATCCGATGAATACTGCGGATATTTTGAAAAATACGGTGTTCAGGAAATAAACAAGGCTGTTAAAAAGCTTGTCAGATGATCGTTATGAAATATCTTATTTTAGCTCTTATAAAATTCTACAGGAAATGTATATCTCCCCTGTTTCCGCCGAAATGCAAGTATTACCCCACCTGCAGCTGCTATGCTCTCACCGCTGTTGAAAAATTTGGTGCGGTAAGAGGTTCGGCTCTTGCTGTGTGGCGTATACTCCGCTGTAATCCCTGGTCTATGGGGGGAATTGACTACGTTCCCGAAAAATTTACCTTTAAGGTGAAAAAATACGATTACTCAAAGCTTCATAATGAAGAAGCCATTACAGAAGAAAAGAACGGTACGGAGGAAAGCTCCTCAGATGTACTGATATAGGAGAATTGAAATTGAATTTTATCTATGAATTAATAGGTGTTCCTCTCGGATACCTTATGAGCCTTATTTATAACATAGTCCCAAACTATGCTATAGCTATAATCATATTTACGCTGGTGACTAAGCTGCTGCTCTTTCCTATGAACTACAAGACGCAGAAAAATGCCGCAAGAATGCAGCTGCTTCAGCCAAAGCTCCAGAAGCTCCAGAAAAGCTTTTCAAATAATCCTGCACGCTTGCAGGAGGAACAACAGAAGCTCTATCAGGAGGAGGGACTCAATCCCATGGGTTCCTGTCTGCCTGCTTTTATTCAGATGTTCCTGCTTTTCGGCGTTATCGACGTTGTATATAAGCCTATAAAGCATATCCTCCGTCTTTCAAAGGATGTGAGAATGGCTGCTGTTGAAAAGGCTTCTGAGCTTGCTATGCAGTTCAAGGACGTTAACGGCGGTAAGGCTATCGAGGCAAATAACCTCAGACACGAGCTTCTTACTATGGAGGTTTTTGATAAACATTCCTCAGAATTTAGTCACATCGGCGAGAGCTTTTCTGCTCTTGTTTCAGAATTTTCTGAAAATTTCACTATATTCGGCGCTAATCTCGGTAAGACACCTACACTTCACCCCGAAGTATGGGATAAAGAGGCAATTATTCTTTGTGCCATTCCTTTCCTTGCAGGTATTTCACAGCTTCTCGTAAGCTTTTATTCAATGATCCATCAGAAAAAGACAAATCCGACTCCTCAGGCTGGCGGCGGCTGTATGAATGTAATGATGCTTTTAATGCCTATTATGTCTATATGGATCGCTTTTGAGGTTCCTGCCGGTATCGGCTTCTACTGGATATGGTCATCACTTTTCTCATTCCTTGTTACATTGGGACTTAACTGCTACTTCACCCATGACAGAGTTGTTGCAATGAATGAAAAGGAAAAGGAAAAAGCACGTATCTACGCTGAAAAGCACCCCGAAAAGAAAACTTTTATGCAGAAAATGTTAGAGCAGCAGGCTGCTCTTGACGCTCAGAACGGCGGTTCTACCGTAAATTCAGGCGAAAAGAAATCACGTTCAGAGCAGAATAAGGCTAATCGTGACGCTATAAACGACGCAAGACGCAGAATGGCTGAAAAATACGGCGATTTATATGAAGAATCAAAGGATAGCGAAAATTAATTTAAGGAGGTATTAAAATGACAGAGTTATTTACTGCGAAAACTGTCGATGAAGCTAAGGCTATGGCAGTTAAGAAATTCGGCAGAAAAGCAAGCGAAATCAAATTTGAAGTTATTAACGAGGGCAAAAAAGGCTTTTTAGGACTCGGTGCTGTTGATGCACAGGTCAAGGCTACTGTTGCCGACGCTCCTAAGGCTGTTAAGGTTGAAACTCCTGTTGTTGAGAAGAAGCCTGCGGCAGCTCCTGCACCTGTTGCAGCAGAGGTTAAGCCGGTAGAAGCACCTGCACCTGTTGCAGCTGAGGTTAAGCCGGTAGAAGCTCCTGCACCTGTTGCAGCTGAGGTTAAGCCGGTAGAAGCACCTGCACCTGTTGCAGCTGAGGTTAAGCCTGCGGAGGCTCCTGCACCTGTTGCTGCAGAGGTTAAGCCTGCGGAAGCTCCTGCAAAGGAAGATGATATGGAGTTTTCACTTGATGATTTTACTCTCATTGAAGATGAAGCTCTTATGAATCCAAAGGTTAAAATTGCAAGAGATTACATTATCAGCATTTTTAACGCTATGGGTATTGATGCAACCTATGTTATTTATCAGAATGAAACAGGCGCTGTTATCGACATCAAAAGCGATAACAACGGTACAATTATCGGCAGACGCGGCGAAACTCTTGATTCTATCCAGTATCTCTGCTCAATTATTGCAAATAAAGGCGATAAGGATTACTTCCGCATAACAATTGACTGTCTTGGCTACAGAAGCAAGAGAAAGGAAACTCTTGAACAGCTTGCGGCAAAGGTTGCAAAGTCAGTTCTCAGAACAGGACGTTCACAGCAGCTTGAGCCTATGAACCCTTATGAAAGACGAGTTATTCACTCAGCTGTTTCAGAGATTGAGGGTGTAGCATCACGTTCCATTGGTGAGGAGCCTTACAGAAAGATTATCATTTCCTCCACAAATCCCAGAAATAACCGTAATAATGTCAGAGGCAGAGGCGGAAACCGCCGTGATGACAGACGCGGCAGACAGGGTGGACGTGACCGCCGTCGTGAGAACTTCGAGGCAAAGGCAATCGACCTTTCAACATCATTTGAAAAGGACTACAAGAAGCCAAAGCCTGAGGACTCAATGGAAGGCGGACTTTACGGAAAAATTGAATTTTAATTAAGAAAAGGGCTGTTGCAGGTTGACTTGTAACAGCCCTTTATAGGAGAAAATTATGGCTACAATTGCTGCTGTTTCAACCCCTAATGCAGTCGGCGGAATTGCTGTAATACGCATTTCGGGCGACAATGCTGTATCTGTTGCGGAAAAAATATTCACTCCCTTCGGCGGAAAAAATGTTGCAGATATGGAGGGGTATACCTGCGCTTACGGTATAGCCCACGATGGCGATGAGCGCATAGATGACTGTATATTGACGATTTTCAAAGCTCCCCATAGTTATACAGGTGAGGACACGGCTGAGATTTCCTGTCACGGCGGACTATTTGTTTCAAAGAAAATATTGCGCGCAGCCTTGAAAAATGGAGCTGCAACGGCTGAGGCAGGGGAGTTCACAAAGCGCGCCTTTCTCAATGGAAAGCTTGACCTGACACAAGCGGAGGCGGTAATGGATGTTATTTCCGCCAAGGGAGAGCTGGAGCTGAAAATGGCTGAAAATCTGCGTGAGGGAGCAGTTTTCAAGGCAGCGAAGAAATGTTCGGCGCGTCTTTTGAAGCTTCTTAGCGGACTTGCGGCGTGGACAGATTATCCAGACGAGGATATTCCGGAGGTTGCCCCTGATGCAATTCTGGAGGAATTGACGGCAGTCCGTGAGGATTTGCAGGCATTAACCGCTGATTATGACCGTGGAAGAATAGTGCGTGAGGGTGTAGCTACGGCAATTGTCGGCAGACCGAATGTGGGAAAATCCACCCTGTTCAATTGTTTAAGCGGCTGTGAACGAAGCATTGTGACGAATATTGCAGGTACAACCCGTGATGTTGTGGAGGAGTCGGTGCGGCTGGGGGATATTACCCTGCGCCTTTCAGATACGGCAGGAATACGCGAAACCGATGATATAATTGAAGGTATCGGGGTAGAGATCGCGTGGAAAACTGTTGAGTCAGCTGAGCTTGTGCTTGCTGTTTTTGATGGAAGTTGTCCTCTCACGGCGGACGATTTCGATTTAATTGATAAGGTAAAAAATAAAAAATGTGTGGCTGTAGTAAATAAATCTGATGAAGAAATGGTTCTTGAAAGTGAAAAGTTAGAAGAACACTTTATACATTTCGTATATATTTCAGCTAAAGAAAATCAGGGAATTAAAGATCTTGAAAATGCAGTAAAAGAATTGTTTGAGCTTAATTCTGACAGTTTTTCATCAGTGACTGCTGCAAATGAGCGTCAGAAGCTTTGTATTGAACGGGCAACAGAAGCTGTATCGTCAGCTATTGAGGCTCTTGAATTTGGAGAAATGCTTGATGCGGTTAATGTGCTTGTGGACGAGGCTGAACAGAGTTTGTTAGAGTTAACAGGCGAAAGAATTACTGACGCTGTTGTTGATGAGGTTTTTTCAAGATTTTGTGTTGGAAAATAGACTGTTCCAAGGTCGGTGGAACAAGTGTTTCACGTGGAACATTTAATGAGGTAGTTATATGTCATATAAAATGGGTGAATTTGATGTTATTGTAGTTGGCGGCGGCCATGCCGGAGTCGAGGCTGCTCTTGCGTCCGCAAGACTGGGCGTTAAAACTGCAATGTTTACGATTTCTCTTGACCAGATTGCCAATATGCCCTGTAATCCGTCAATTGGCGGTACTGCAAAAGGGCATCTTGTTCGAGAAATCGACGCTCTCGGCGGCGAGATGGGTAAAGCGGCTGATAAATGCTTTATCCAGAGCCGTATGCTGAACCGCGGCAAAGGACCTGCTGTCCATAGCCTGCGTGTTCAGGCTGACCGTGTTTTGTATCATAATTATATGAAACAGGTCTGCGAAAATCAGGAAAATTTGTATGTTAAGCAGGGCGAAGTTGCAGAAATTATTACTGAAAACGGCAGAATATGCGGAGTTGTAACTTCTCTCGGTGCTGAATATTCTGCAAGATGTGTCATAATCGCAACAGGTACATACCTGAAAGGTAAAATTCATATCGGTGAATCCTCCTATGAAAGCGGACCTGATTCAGCTTTGCCAAGTATTGGGCTTTCTCAGAGCCTTATCGACAATGGTATTGAACTGCGGCGTTTTAAGACGGGAACTCCATGCCGCGTTCATAGAAGAAGCATTGATTTTTCCGTAATGGAAAAGCAGGACGGCGATGATGAAATTGTTCCACTTTCTTTTGAAACACCTGTTGAAAACTTAAAGAATCAGGTTAGCTGTTATGTAACATATACAAATAGTAATACTCATGAAGTCATACTTTCAAACCTCCACAGATCACCTTTATACGGCGGCAGAATAGAGGGAGTAGGCCCTCGATACTGTCCGTCTATCGAGGACAAGGTTGTGAGATTTTCTGATAAACCTCGACATCAGCTTTTTGTTGAGCCGATGGGACTATCAACAGATGAATTCTATTTGCAGGGAATGTCCTCATCACTTCCTGAGGACGTTCAGCTCGCTTTCCTCAAAACTATAAAGGGATTGGAAAACGTGGAGATTATGCGCCCGGCCTATGCCATAGAATACGACTGCTGTGATCCGCTGCAGCTCCTGCCTACGCTTGAATTTAAAAAGCTTCACGGTTTATACGGCGCTGGTCAGTTTAATGGTAGCTCAGGCTATGAGGAGGCTGCCGCGCAAGGTCTTGTTGCCGGCATCAATGCCGCTATGTCAATTCTCGATAGAGATCCGATGATCCTTGAACGTTCTGGCTCGTATATTGGTACTCTTATTGACGACCTCGTAACAAAAGGCTGCTCTGATCCTTATAGAATGATGACTTCAAGGAGTGAATATCGCCTTATTTTGCGACAGGATAACGCAGATCAGCGATTAATTCCCATTGGTCATAGAATTGGCCTTGTTTCACAGCAGCGACTTGATAAACTTCAGGAGAAAATCAGATTGACAGAAGCCGAAATTAGTCGAGTTTCAGCTGAAACAATCAGACCAACCGATGAGCTTAACAGGATGCTTGAGGAAAAAGGAACAGCTCCTTTGAAAAATGGTTGTAAAATCATTGAGCTTATTCGTCGTCCTCAAATTAAATATAACGATCTTGCTATTTTTGATGTTAACCGTCCAGCCCTTCCGTATGATGTTTGTGAACAGGTTGAGCTGCAAATCAAGTATAAGGGTTACATTGAAAAGCAGATGGCGCAAATTGAACAGGCAGAAAAACTTGAGAAGAAGCTTTTACCAGAAAATACGGATTATAGCCAAATTCACGGATTAAGACTTGAAGCTGCAGAGAAACTGAATAAAGTAAAGCCTGTGTCAATTGGACAGGCTTCGAGAATTTCAGGCGTATCTCCTGCCGATGTTTCAATGCTCATTGTATGGCTTAAAAAGGAACAGGGGTGATTGTATGTTGCCAAATTTTGAATTATCTTGCGCTGAGTTCGAGAAATACTCACTTGAACTTACTCAGGAGAAATACGACAATTTTGATAAATATGCCGAATTTCTTGTGGATTACAATAAAAATGTAAATCTTACTGCAATAACTGAACCTGATGAAATTCTTATAAAACATTTCATTGACAGCTCTCTAATATTAAAATATATTGACATTCCGCAAAACTCGTCTATTATTGATGTTGGTACAGGTGCAGGATTTCCCTCAGTTCCGCTAAAAATTATGCGTCCTGACCTTAATATAACGCTGCTTGATAGTCTTGCAAAACGTATAACATTTCTTGAAAAACTATGCGCCCTTATAGATATAGAGGCGGATTGTATACACGGTCGTGCTGAGGATATCGCAAAAATGTCTGAATATAGGGAAAAATTCGATTTCTCCTGTGCAAGAGCTGTTGCAAATTTATCTGTATTGTCTGAGTATTGCATACCATTTGTCAAGGTTGGCGGTTCGTTTATTTCTATGAAAGGTCCTTCGGAAAATCCTGAAAATTCGGGTAATGCTATTTCAATTTTAGGAGGAGAAATAGATATCATTCACAGTTATACTCTTGAAAATG
Source organism: Ruminococcus sp. (assembly GCA_017624895.1). Lineage (GTDB taxonomy): Bacteria > Bacillota > Clostridia > Oscillospirales > Ruminococcaceae > Ruminococcus. The sequence continues at coordinate 7,865 of JAGAMB010000062.1, forward strand.
ATGCAAGAAATATAATCAGGATCAAAAAAATATCGCAGACTCCGACAAAATACCCTCGAAACAGCAGTCAAATTAAGAAAAAAAGCTTATAATTCAATTGAATTTTATAAAAATTTCCGCTGAAATGACGAATTTTGGCGGAATTTTTTTATAGCATTTATTTCCAGAATATGATAAAATTGATACAGCACCAAAAAATGGTGAATTTTAGAAATGTGAGGACAACAAAAATGGCAGGTTTTCTTAATTTAACAAAGGAAAAGCAGATTAACAAGGTTTATGATGTTGAGATCGGTAAAATACTTCCAAATCCAAATCAACCAAGAAAGGATTTTAAGGAGGCGGAAATTGTCCCGTTAGCTGAGTCGATTGCAAATAATGGGATATTACAGCCTCTTTCTGTAAGAAAAATTGGCGAAAAATACGAACTTATAGCAGGAGAGAGGCGTCTTAGAGCAGCGAAAATGTGCGAATTACAGTCAGTTCCGTGTATTATATATGAGATGAGCGATCGTAATTCCGCAATTCTCGCTCTTGTGGAAAATATACAGCGGCAGGATTTATCATTTTTTGATGAAGCAGCTGCAATTGAAAAGCTGATTGGCTATTATGGACTAACTCAGGAGGAGGCAGCATCAAAGCTTGGAAAGGCACAAAGCACAATTGCAAATAAGCTGCGTTTACTGCGACTTACGGCAGAGGAAAGAGAAATCATTGCGCAGTATGGTCTTACGGAGCGTCACGCGAGGGCATTACTTCGCCTTGGAAGCTCTGAGGACAGGCTATTTATACTGAGAAAAATCGCAGCCAACAACTTAAATGTTGAGAAATCGGAAACGTTGATTGACAATTTTATTGGAAAACGTAAGGAGGAGCAAAGCTACAAAAGGCGATCTCAGGTATTCCAGAATGTTAATATATTTCTTAACACAATCAACAAGGCGATACAGACAATGCAATCGGCTGGAATTGCAGCAGAATCGCGGCGTATTCAGGGGGAAGAATACATAGAGTACAGGGTGAGGATCCCTATGAAATCTGTATAATGTTTCACATGAAACATTTAGCAGCCTCCTTGAAGTGTTCCACATGAAACACTTTTGAAGACCAAACGGAATGTTCCACGTGAAACATTATTTTTGTTCCATGTGGAACATTTTCTTTGAAAAAATTGAAAAATTACACATATATGTATTTACTTTTTTGCAATTATGTGGTATAATAGTTTATGTAAATCCGCTACGTGCGGATATATCCCAAAAGAAAGGATGATTCTATGGGAAAAATCATCGCTGTGGCTAACCAGAAAGGCGGAGTCGGAAAATCAACTACCGTAGTAAATCTGGCAGCTTATCTCGGATCCCGTGGAAAAAAAGTGCTTTGCGTTGATCTCGATCCTCAGGGCAACTCAACCACCGGCTTCGGCATAAAAAAACGTTCCGTTGAAGTAACTTCCTATAATATTATTATTGGAAAAAACAGAGTTCAGGACGCTGTTATAGTAACCGATTTCGAAAATGTGTCCATTATCCCTGCTACGGAAACCCTCGCAGGCGCTGAACTGGAGCTTATTAATCTGGAAAATCGCGTCAACAGGCTTAAAATGCAGCTTCTGACTGCGAAAAATGACTATGATTTTATCCTGATCGACTGTCCTCCGGCTCTCGGATCACTCACAATTAACGCTCTTGTGGCAAGTGATTCTATCATTGTCCCTATGCTTGCAGAATTTTTCGCTTTAGAGGGACTTTCACAGCTGGTAAATACAATTAAAATTGTGAAAAATAATTATAATCCTTCCCTTGATATCGAGGGCATTCTCTTTACAATGTTCGATGGCAGACTTAATGTTGCTAATGATGTCGTTGCAGAGGTGGAGAAATACTTCCCTAACAAGGTTTTTCAGACGAAAATTCCCAGAAATGTGCGTATTTCCGAAGCTCCGAGCCATGGAAAACCCGTAATGTATTATGACAAGGCTTCAAAGGGTACAGAAGCTTACATACTTCTCGGTCTGGAGCTTCTTGGCGAGCCTCTTGAACTCCCACAGAAAAAAAGACGAGGAATATTTAACTTTAAAAAGGAAAGGTTGTGATTTCTATGGCAAAAGGCGGTTTAGGTGCAGGCCTTGACACGCTTTTTAGCGATAATGCCAGCGATGTACAGATCAAAACTACTCTCCGTACCGCTGATATTGAACCTAATCGTGATCAACCCCGTAAGCATTTCTCAACAGAAACAATCGCAAATCTTGCCGACTCAATACGCGAACACGGTATTTTACAGCCAATTCTCGTCCGTCCCCTTGAAACAGGCGGATATCAGATAGTTGCAGGTGAGAGAAGATGGCGCGCCGCAAGAATGTTGGGGCTTGATGAAGTTCCGGTTAATATAAAGGAGCTTTCTGACATTGAAACAATGCAGATTGCCATTATTGAAAATCTGCAGCGCGAAAATCTAAATCCTGTGGAGGAAGCGGCAGGCTATAAAGAGCTTATCGACAACTATGGTATGACTCAGGAACAGGTTGGAAAAATGGTGGGAAAATCCCGTTCAGCTATTGCTAATTCAATTCGCCTGCTTTCTTTGCCCGAAAAAATCATCAAGATGCTGGAAAATGGTGATTTAACCGCAGGTCATGCTAAGGCTCTGCTCACATATGACAGCGACGAAATGAAGGTTGCTATTGCCAATCGTGCTGCCGATGGTGGAATGACTGTTCGCCAGCTTGAAAAAATGGTGCAGAAATCTGCCGAAAATAACGGCAAAAGACAGCCTTTAGATGAAAAAATTGACAATTATTTTGTGGAAATGGAAATTTCCCTTAAAGAACGCCTGGGACGCAAAGTAAAAGTGGATTATGGAAAAAACAAGGGCGTTTTAATTCTTGAATTTTATGATAAAGATGACCTCGCAGCTATAGCTGAAAAGCTGACTGTTGAGGAGTAAGGAGTAAAAAATGTTAGATATTAAATTTTTAAGAGCAAATCCCGACGTTGTAAAGGAAAATATCAAGAAAAAGTTTCAGGAGTCAAAGCTTGAATTGGTTGACAAGGTGATCGACCTTGATGAGCAGTACCGCAAAACTAAGGTGGAATGTGATAATCTCCGCAATCAGCGTAAGATTAAGAGCAAGGAAATCGGCGGATTTATGGCAAAGGGAATGAAGGACGAGGCTGAGGCTGCTAAGGCTGAGGTTGCACAGCTTGGTGCTAAGCTCACAGAGCTGGAGGAGCTTGAAGTTAAGTTAGAGGCTGATATCCGCGAAATTATGCTTGTTATCCCTAATATAATTGACGATTCAGTACCTGTAGGCAAGGATGACAGCGAAAACGTTGAAGTTGAGCGTTTTGGTGAACCTTTTGTGCCTGAATTTGAAGTTCCTTATCACGTAGATATTATGGAAAAAGTCAACGGCATTGACCTTGACAGCGCAAGAAAGACAAGCGGAAACGGTTTCTACTATCTCTGCGGTGATATTGCACAGCTCCAGAGCTGTATTCTCTCTTATGCACGCGATTTTATGATCGACAAGGGCTTTACATATTACATTCCTCCATTTATGATAAGAAGCGATGTTGTAACAGGTGTTATGAGCTTTGCAGAAATGGAAGGTATGATGTACAAGATTGAGGGAGAGGATCTTTACCTCATTGGCACATCTGAACACTCAATGATTGGTAAGTTTATCGACACAATTATCCCCGAAGTTGAGCTTCCTAAGACATTGACAAGCTATTCACCCTGTTTCCGTAAGGAAGTAGGCGCACACGGTATTGAGGAGCGCGGTGTTTATCGTATCCACCAGTTTGAAAAGCAGGAAATGATCGTTGTCTGCAAGCCTGAGGAGTCAATGGAATGGTTCCACAAGCTCTACAGCTATACAGTTGAGTTTTTCCGCACACTTGATATACCTGTACGTACACTTGAATGTTGTTCCGGAGATTTAGCAGACCTTAAAGTTAAATCTATTGACGTTGAAGCATGGTCGCCTCGTCAGAAGAAGTATTTCGAGGTTGGAAGCTGTTCAAATCTCGGTGATGCACAGGCTCGTCGTCTGAAGATTCGTGTTAAGGGCGAGGACGGCAACAAGTATTTCGCCCACACCCTCAACAATACTGTAGTAGCTCCGCCAAGAATGTTAATTGCCTTCCTTGAGAACAATCTCAACGAGGACGGCAGCATCAGAATACCCGAAGCATTAAGACCTTATATGCGCAAGGACGTTATTGCAGTTCCTGAAAAGTAATATAAAGCGGAATGGCTGTATATGGTCATTCCGCATTTTTATCGGCTGATTTTGCAGCTGTACAAAGGCACATAGCGAAAAGTCCGACAGTTCCGCCGAACATACTGCCTAAAACAAAATTAAGCAAAAAAACCACCTCCCCTTTATAGTATGCACTATTTAGGGGAGGTGTAATCATTTTCTGTCAGATTTCAAGCATTTTCAGTATGTCTGATTTATCCTTGTAGCCAACGGAGATATTATGGATAGCTCCGTCCTTGACAGCCACAAGCATAGGTATACTTTCACAGCGGAAAGCAGCGGCAAGCTCCGGCTGCTCATCCACATTAATTTTGCCGACCTTGACTTTTCCAGCCATTTCCTCAGCGATTTCAGCAACAATGGGGGAGATCATCATACACGGGCCGCACCAGCTTGCCCAGAGATCGAGGAGGACAATTCCCTTGTAATTGCGCACTTCATCATCAAAATTTTCTTTAGTGATAGTAATTTCAGCCATATCATTTCTCCTTATAGTAAAGCATACAGTGGCAAAATCCCTCGAAATCAGGATCAGCGATCTGATCGCGGAACTCTTTGCACATACATTTATTTTCGGGTGTTTTAGCAAGACGGCAAGGGCAGTAGCCGTCTTTTTTTTCAAGTCCCTCTTTTATTTTTGCGACAACAGTTTCGTCGGGGTTAAGTTTTACATTCATAACGTCACCTTATTTCATAAGCTCCTCAGCCATAGCCTGAATCTGAGCAATATTTTCGGATTTCACAGCAGATTTGATTGAAACTACAGTATCGGTAAATTTAATATCCTTGGATTTTTCAAATTTAGCCTTAATACGTTTAGCAGCCATAGGCGCCCATGAGCCGTTTTCGATGATACCGATAGTGCGGTTCTGGTAATTTCTTTCAACCAAGTCATCAATAAAATGATTCATAAATGGGAAAATTTCACCGTTGTAGGTAGTAGTTGCAAGAACGATTTTACCATAGCGGAAGCCGTCCTCAACACATTCAGCCATATCCTCACGGGCGAGATCGGCAACGGAAACCTTAGGGCAGCCCATTTCGATCAGCTTATCGCGGAGGATCTCAACAGCCTTTTTTGTATTGCCGTAAACGGAGGTATAGGCGATGAAAATACCATCGGATTCCACGCCATAGCTTGACCAGGTGTTATAGAGGTCGAGGTAATAGCCGAGGTTTTCGGTAAGGACAGGGCCATGGAGAGGGCAGATAGTTTCGATATCAAGAGCAGCGGCTTTTTTGAGAAGCGCCTGAACCTGAGCGCCATATTTTCCGACGATGCCGAAGTAGTAGCGGCGAGCCTCGCAAGCCCAGTCCTCCTCAGTATCGAGAGCGCCAAATTTACCGAAAGCGTCAGCGGAGAAAAGAACCTTGTGGGTGATATCATATGTCAGCATAACCTCAGGCCAATGCACCATAGGAGCTGTTATAAATTTCAGCTCACAGCTTCCGAGGGAGAGAATTTCGCCATCCTTAACGGTGAGGGTGTTAGGAAGGTCGAGGTCGGGGAAAAATGCGCGGAGCATATCGAAAGTTTTAGCATTTCCCACAATAACGGCGTCGGGGTATTTGTTAACAAATTTATCTATACAAGCAGAATGATCTGGTTCCATATGCTGAATGATAAGATAGTCGGGGGATTTATCTCCCAGAACTTCATTGACATTTTCGAGCCACTTATCACCAAACTTCACATCAACGGTATCGAGAACGGCGGTCTTATCATCAGTGATGACATATGAATTATATGCCATACCGTTGGGTACGATGTACTGACCTTCAAAGAGATCGAGCTCGTGATCGTTGACTCCCACATAGAATATATTGTTTTTAATGTTGTTCATTTCAGTTTCCTCGCTTCATATTATTTGCAGAATGGTTAATATTCATACAATGATTATAACATATTTCGCAGAAAAATAAAAGTGACAAATGCAACAATTTCAAAAAAACAATCGACTCCCCTTGTACTATATTGCAGAGTGGAATTTAGGCTATATTGCAATCGGGGGAGTGGGGGAGAGGGGGTTGATTTGGATTATATTGCTGTAGGGGAGTGTTCCACATGAAACATTTTTCTTGACACTTCAATTATACTATGATAAAATTATATAAGAAGTATCAGCAGAAATGAGGGATAAAAATGAACAGGATTTTTTATATAATGGGTAAAAGCTCCAGCGGCAAAAATACCATTTATGAAAAGATTTTATCCGAAGAAGCACTTCTCCCGATTGTTCTTTACACCACAAGGCCAATGCGTGAAAATGAGGTCGATGGCAGAGAATATCATTTTGTTGACCGCTGCTGCTTTGATAAGATGAAAGAAGCAGGAAAGGTTATTGAGGAACGTATATATGATACAGTTCACGGGGAATGGATATACTTCACCTCACGGGATAGTATCAGTCTTGACCGAGGTGATTGTATCGGCATCGGAACACTTGAAAGCTTTATGAAAATCAGGGAGCTTTACGGCGAGGCAGTTGTGCCGATATACATTGAGGTCGAGGACGGTATAAGACTTACAAGAGCTATTGAGCGTGAAAAGCTCCAGACTGCTCCTAAGTATGCGGAGCTGTGCAGAAGATTTCTTGCAGACTGCGAGGACTTTTCCGAGGAAAAGCTTGCAGCAGCTGGAATTGAAATGCGTTTCTCAAACAATGAAAGTATTGAGGACTGCGTAAATGAAATCAAATCGGAGATGAAAGCTTGGAAAAATTAAAGAATTTTGTAAAGGCTCAGCCTGTACTCGTTATAGCCTTTTTTGCGGCGCTGGTAACTGTATTCATAGTCCCGCCCGACAGCGGATACGGCGGATATATAAACCGCAGCGTGTTAATTCAGCTTTTCTGCCTTATGACAGCAATAGGCGGTTTCAGGAGCGTAGGAATATTTGAAAACTTAACGGCGATACTGCTGAAAAAGGCAGGTAATATAAGGCGCTTAGGTATTATTTTCACTATCGTCTGCTTTTTTACATCAATGCTTGTGACAAACGATGTGGCGCTGATAACCTTTGTGCCGCTGACGCTTATGGTGTTTGAAAAAATCAGGGACGAAAAAAGCCGTATACTTACAATCGTACTTGAAACAGCTGCGGCGAATTTAGGAAGTATGGTTACACCTTTCGGCAATCCGCAAAATCTTTTCATATACGATAAATACAGTCTTACTCTTGGGGATTTTTTCAGTACAATGCTTCCCTCGGCGGCAGTAAGCCTTGCATTGCTTCTGCTTATGTGTTTTTTGCTGCCTAAAAGCGTATGCCGCGCGGAGAGATCAGCCGCACAGCCAATATCAAATGGAAAAACTGCGATTTATGCTGTACTGTTTATACTTTGTCTGCTGACGGTATTCCGTGTAGTCCCCGACTGGGTGTGCCTTATCATAGCAGTTGTGACAGCTCTTGCAACAGACCGACAGCTTTTGTTTAAGGTTGACTATGGACTTCTTGCAACATTTGTCTGCTTTTTTGTATTCGTGGGGAATATCGCACGAATTGAAGCTGTAAGGGATCTCGTTTCCGTTATATTAAAAGAAAGAGAGCTTATAGTTTCCGTTGCCTTATCCCAGATAATAAGCAACGTTCCGGCAGCAGTAATGCTTTCGGGTTTCACAGATAATGGCAGGGAGCTTCTTCTCGGTGTAAATCTTGGCGGACTTGGAACAATTATCGCCTCCCTTGCAAGTCTTATTTCCTTTCAGTATTACAAAGTTTCTGAGGGTGCAAAGTCTTTGCGGTATATGGTTGTGTTTACCGTGGTGAATTTTGCATTATTGGCTGTACTGCTTGTATTTACGGCAATAACACACAGTTTAGGGTGATACAATGTTTATAGAAAATCTTCGTTTCAGCCTGAATGCCTCAGTGCCAATTGTACTGATGATGATATTAGGCTATATATGCAGGAGAATTAATTTACTTGACGATCACACAACAGCAAAGATAAACAAATTTACATTTAGTGCAGCACTTCCATCACTTCTCTTTATGGATTTGTCAACAGCTGATTTCCGAGCTGTATGGGATGGCAGGCTTGTAGGCTTCTGCATAGTCGTCACATTTCTGAGCGTGGGGATAGCCGTTGTATATTCATTGTTCCACAAGGACAAGGCGGAACGGGGCGAAATAATACAAGCTTCCTACAGAAGTTCAGCGGCAATATTAGGTATAGCCTTTGTAAAAAATATTTACGGCGAAGCATTAATGGCAGCGCTGATGATAGTAGGAACAGTACCTATATATAATATCATAGCGGTGGCAGTTCTTGCAGCAACATCTCCCGAAAAAAAGGGTGAGAGCAAAAAGGAGCTGTTTCTTGATACAGTCAGGGGAGTTGTAACAAATCCCATTATAATAGGTATAGGTTTAGGTATGATATGGTCGCTGCTGAAAATTCCCCAGCCTGTGATAATGGAAAAGACCATATCCTATATGGGGAATATGGCTACACCTCTTTCTCTTATAGCGTTAGGAGCGTCCTTCAAGACAAGTGAGGCAAAAAGCAAGGTAGGCGTAACTGTAGGAATATGCTTTATAAAGCTTATTTTATTCTGCGGAATATTCCTCCCGGTTGCGGTGAATATGGGCTTCCGCGGTGAAAAGCTTGTGGCAATACTTGTAATGCTTGGAAGTGCCACAACAGGCAGCTGTTTTGTAATGGTAAAAAATTTCGGACATAAGGGAACGATTACGGCATTTTCTGTAATGCTGACAACCATATGCTCCGCCTTTACCCTGACCTTGTGGCTGTTTTTACTGCGCACACTTGGATATATTTAATGCGTAATTCGTAATGCGTAATGCGTAATTATGTGTAGTACCTTGTAACACCTAAAACTTTACAAAAACAAAATTTCAATAAAAGTGTTTGGTAGAAGAATTTAATAACAAACTTCTGTAAAGACTACTTGACCTGTATGAAAAGACTTGTCTTTTCCATATGTAACCTTCCCCTGATTTCAAAAGTCGGCAAAGGGAGGGAAAAAGGGGAAAGGGAAAGGAGAGCCCAGAGAGGAAAACCGTAGGGGAAAGAGGGAGTGCGGCGAGTCGCCGCTGACAGCTTGCGCTATTGTTATGTTACATAAACAACAAGATTTTAATCTAATGTTAAATATTGTGGAGGGCAAATTACCGGCGGGGGTACCCCGCACGATTTTTGTTCCAGTTTAATTTTCCCCTCCCTCGTTCCCCGTAGGTTGTCCTCTTTGATTAGAAATCACCCTTTTGTATTTATTATGAATAGAAAAAGTAAAGTTTTAAATGTTACAACATAGTAGGGGCGGATATTATCCGCCCGCAATATTGAATTTTCCAAATATATGTGATATAATAATTACAGGTAAATATTATGAAAAATAAAAATGAAATTTCGGCGGAGGGAATAACCGCCTTTAATACATCGGATAATATAGGGGGAGAGGTGCTTGTATTTGATGAGCTGCCCTCCACCAACACATACGCAAAGGAGCTTGCGGCAAAGGGTGCGGCTCACGGTACGGTAGTTATTGCCGATCACCAGACAGGCGGCAAAGGCAGACTTGGCAGACGCTTTGAATCGCCTTCAGGTGCAGGAATATATATGAGCATAATAATCCGCCCCGAATTTGATATTTCCCTTGCGCCGTTCATAACATCTGCGGCAGCTGTAGCCGCGGCAGAGGCGGCGGAAAAACTGTGCGGCAGCGATATCCGCATAAAATGGGTAAATGACCTTTATCTCAGCGGACGGAAAATCTGCGGCATACTCACAGAAACCGCCCTTAATGCAGAAATGAAACGGCTGGACTATGCTGTTATCGGTATCGGCATAAACGTCCTTAAAAGCGACTTTCCCGATGAAATCAGGGATACAGCCACCTCAATAGAGGCGGAAACAGGAAAAATAATCAACAGAAACCGGCTTTGCGGAGAAATTCTCGGCAGGCTGGAATATTACATCAATAACATAGAAAAAAAGGAACATCTCGGCGGATACCGCCGCCGTGAGCTTCTCACGGGGAATTACATAACGGCAAATATGGGCAGCGAAAAATTTGAGGGACTTGCAGTTGGTATAGACGGCAACGCAAATCTTATTATAAAGCTGTCGGACGGAAGTCTGAAAAGCCTTGTATCAGGTGAGGCTAACCTGTGCCGTTTAAGGAGGCAGTAAATGAATAAATATAAAAAGCTTGCGTCGAATACATTAATATTTGCCATCGGAACATTTGGCTCAAAAGTTCTCGTTATACTTTTATCCAGATTATATGCCAAGAATATCAACGCATACGACAGCGGAATAAAGGACAACCTTGAAACAATAGCGCTATTTTTACAGCCAATATTTACTTTTGCCCTACAGGAATATCTGATACGCTTCGGACTTGACAAAAACTACGACAAAAAGAAGATATTCAGCACATCAGCCTGCATAACTTTCACAGGAATGGCGGCTCTGATATTGATAGTGCCTGCATTGCGGTTTATACCTGCACTTGATTTTATTACAGGCTATTCAATGCTGCTTTCAATATACGTCTGCACCTCGTCGTTGCGTATGCTGTGCGCTCAATTCGTCCGTTCACGGGATATGGTAAAGCTTTACGCTCTTGACGGCATAATTGCAACGCTTACCCTGCTGATATTCAGTTTTCTTTTCATATCAGGCTTTAAAATGGGCGTAAAGGGATTTCTGCTTTCCGTTATTATGTCCGACCTGCTATCGGTCGTATTCCTCTACTTTACCGCAAGTTTAGGAAAATTTTTCAGCGTAAAGAATTTCAGTATGAGTCTTGCAGGAAAGATGATGAAATTCGCCCTTCCGCTTATTCCGACAATTGTAATGTGGACTGTTACAAGCTTATCGGACAGACTTTTCCTTACAAATATGCGTAACAGCAAGGTTGAGCTGGGACTTTCAGCCACAGGAATATACGGCTATGCCAACAGGATACCAAACCTTATTTCAATGGTATCCACAATATTCTTTCAGGCTTGGAATATGTCCGCGATAACTGAAAACGACTCCGCCGACAGAGGAAAATTCTATGAGAGAGTTTACTCCGCGTATGAGTCTATGCTGTTTATAGCGGCGGCAGGACTTATAATGCTCTGCAAGCCTGTAACGCAGTTCCTTGTACCCGATGACAAATTCTCGGAATACAGCACAGTATACATCTACACTCCCATACTCATAATAGCCGCAATATTTATGGCTCTCAATCAGTTTCTGGGCGGTATATACTCCGTAACAAAGCACACACAGAACAGCTTCTGGACAAGCCTTGCCGCCTGTGCTGCAAATCTCATACTCAACTTTGTAATGATACCGGTCATAGGCATACACGGCGCGGCAATTGCTACCCTTATGAGTTATTATCTCTGCTTCTGGGCAAGAATAATCGACGCGAGATATTATGTTCCGTTCAAGTTTGATGCGCTTCGTTCCTTTGTGAATACAGGAGTTCTTGTTGTTATGAGCATTATTGTTATAAAATCCCCTGCATTGTGGGGAATGTGGCTGTTTATCCTGTTTGCAGCCGTAACTGTTTACAACTTTAAGCCTATGATGGCTACAGTAAAAAAAGTCCTGAAAAGATAAGGAGGAGTTATTATGCCAACACCACACAACAGCGCTAAAAAGGGGGATATTGCCAAAACCGTTCTTATGCCGGGTGATCCTCTGAGAGCAAAATTCATTGCGGAAACTTATCTGGAAAATCCTGTATGCTACAATGAGGTACGCGGTATGCTGGGATTTACAGGCACTTACAAGGGAGTACCAATATCGGTTCAGGGCAGCGGAATGGGTATGCCCTCAATGGGTATATACTCTCATGAGCTTTATAGTGAATATGACGTTGAAAACATCATACGCATAGGCACAGCAGGTTCAATTGCGGATAATATTAATCTCCGCGATGTAATAATAGCTGTAAGTGCAAGTACAAATTCAAATTATGCCGCACAGTACAGACTTCCGGGAACATATGCACCGACGGCAAGCTGGAAGCTTATAGCGGCGGCAGTAAAAGCGGCTGAGGAAAAGGGCTGTATATATCACGCAGGAAATATCCTTTCATCTGATACATTTTATGATGATGCAAACAGTCTTGCTGACTGGAATAAAATGGGTGTTCTTGCCATTGAAATGGAGTCTGCGGCGCTTTATATGAATGCGGCAAGAGCAGGCAAAAATGCACTTTGCATACTTACTGTTTCAGATTGTCCGTTAAAGGGATTATCCACTACAGCCGAGGAGCGTCAGACATCATTCCGTGATATGATGGAAATTGCTCTTGAAGCGGCAATAACATTATAAATAATGAAAAACAGCACCGATTTACGGTGCTGTTTTAGCGTGTAGAAAAAGTATGGTGTAGTGGCGGATATTATCCGCCCACGGGCTGCCCAAGTCAGCCCCTACTTTATTTTTCTATTTATAATAAATACAAGAGGGTAATTCAACACCAAAGAGGACAAACTACGGGGAACGAGGGAGGGGAAAATTAAACTGGAACAAAAATCGTGCGGGGTACCCCCGCCGGTAATTTGCCCTCCACAATATTTAACAATAGATTAAAATCTTGTTGTTTATGTAACATAACAATAGCGCAAGCTGTCAGCGGCGACTCGCCGCACTCCCTCTTTCCCCTACGGTTTTCCTCTCTGGAACTCTCCTTTCCCTTTC
>JAGAMB010000063.1 GCA_017624895.1 Ruminococcus sp.
CCCCGTAGGTTGTCCTCTTTGGTATAAAAATTACCCTTTTGTATTTATTATGAATAGAAAAATTAAATAGCGGCTGCCTTGGGCAGTCCGTGGGCGGATAATATTCGCCCTTACTATGTTGTAACGCTTAAATCTTTATATTTTATACTAGGCAAAAAATGAAAACATACTCCTGAAAAGACCACCTGAGCCGTATAAAAAGACTTGCCTTTTTCTTATACAACCTTCCCCTGAGTTCAAAAGTCGGCAAAGGGAGGAAAAAAGGGGAAAGGGAAAGGAGAGTTCCAGAGAGGAAAACCGTAGGGGAAAAAGGGAGGGAAATGCCGACTTTTGTTCCAGTTTTCTTTTTCCCTCCCTTTTGCCCCGTAGGTTGTCCTCTTTGGTGAAAAATCACCCTTTTGTATTTATTATAAATAGAAAAATAAAGTAGCGGCTGCCTTTGGCAGTCCGTGGGCGGATAATATCCGCCAGAAATTTCGGCAACACCGCCCAAAACGTCCCGTTTAAAGATAAGAATGCGTTTAATTTAAAAAATTAAAAATCTCTCCACCCCCTTGACAAATTTAATAATATAGTGTATAATGTGTAAAGTGATTTTTCATTACACCCGAAAGGCGGCTGCTTTATGGCAAAAGAGCTTAAATTTGTTATGCTCCTCGATTTCTACGGTGAGCTTCTTACCGATAAACAGCGCGACGTTATGGAGCTGTATTACTGCGAGGATTTGTCCCTCTCGGAAATCGGCAACCCCATGGGTATCACAAGACAGGCTGTTCGCAGCTTTATAAAACGGGGCGAGGAAATCCTCCTCAATTATGAAGAAAAACTCGGATTTGCCGAAAGATTGGGGAAAATGCAGGATTGCTTCAACAATATCAGCAGCGCGGCAAAGCTTGTGGATAACGAAAATATCAGAAATACTATCACAGCCGAGGTCGAAAAAGGACTGGAGCTTTTAATATAATTACAGGAGGCAGCTTATGGCATTCGAGGGACTTTCCGAAAAACTGAATAACGTCTTTAAAAAACTGAAATCCAGAGGAAAGCTCACGGAAAAAGATGTCAAAGAGGCTATGCGTGAGGTAAAGCTTGCGCTTCTGGAAGCTGACGTAAGCTACAAGGTCGTTAAGGACTTCGTTGCAAAGGTGTCAGAAAGAACTGTTGGTGAGGAGGTTCTCACAAGCCTTACTCCTGCACAGCAGGTTATCAAGATAGTTAATGAGGAGCTTTGCTCACTTATGGGCGAACGCAACTCAAGAATAAATTTTGCATCAAAGCCGCCTACGGTAATTATGATGTGCGGACTTCAGGGTTCGGGTAAAACAACTCACGCTGCAAAACTGGCGAAAATGCTGAAAAAAGAGGGCCACCGTCCCCTGCTTGCAGCCTGCGATATATACCGTCCTGCCGCTATCAATCAGTTACAGGTTGTCGGCGCAAAGGCTGATGTAAAAGTCTTTGAAATGGGACAGACAGATCCCGTAATTATCGCGCAGAAAGCCCTTGCACACGCTAAGGACTACGGCCACGATATTCTTATCATAGATACAGCAGGCCGTCTGCACGTTGATGAAGCTCTTATGGACGAGCTGAAAAAAATCAAGGAGCTTACAACTCCTCACGAAATTATGCTTGTTGTTGACGCTATGACAGGTCAGGACGCTGTAAATGTTGCCCAAGCCTTTGATGAGGCTGTAGGTATTACAGGCGTTCTTATGTCAAAGCTTGACTCAGATACAAGAGGCGGTGCGGCTCTCTCCGTACTTTCCGTAACAGGTAAGCCTATCAAGTTTGTGGGTATGGGCGAAAAGCTTGACGATTTCGAGCAGTTCCACCCTGAGCGAATGGCTTCGAGAATTCTCGGTATGGGCGATGTTCTCACACTTATCGAAAAAGCGGAAAACGTAATGTCCCATCAGGAGGCGGAAAAGCTTACAAAAAAATTCAAGGAAAATAAGTTCGATATGAACGACCTCCTTGACCAGATGCGGCAAATCAGAAAAATGGGCAGTATGAAGTCCATTATCGGTATGCTTCCGGGTGTGGGCGATAAACTTAAAGACGCTGATATTGACGAAAGCGGTCTTGTGCGTATTGAGGCAATTATAACATCTATGACAAAAGCCGAGCGCGAGAAGCCCTCAATCATAAATCCGTCAAGAAAAAGACGTATTGCCGCAGGTTCAGGCACTAAGGTGGAGGAAGTCAACAGGCTTCTGAAGCAGTTTGACCAGATGCAGAAGATGATGAAGCAGTTTACAGGCAAAAGCGGCAAGATGAATATGAGAAAGGCAAGAAAACAGCTTGCAGGTATGAATTTTGACAAAATGACAGGTAAGGGCGGCGGAAATCTGCCTTTCTGACGCGTAATAAATAGCTGTAGGGGTACGGTTTTACGCTGAAAAATATATTAAGGGGATTAAAATGGGATTATATTTAATGGATGCGGCTCTGCTCAGACTGAGATGGCGCGGATTCGATACTATATGGGGCTGGCTTTTAAGCGGATTGGCGGTAATCGTTTGGTTTTTCGGCAGCGATGAAAAGCGGCATGGTGACGATTACGAAACGGCTGAACGCAGAAGAAAAGCCAATAATATTTCACGTATTGTCGGAGGGGTACTTTTCTTTCTTGCAATAGTGGTTGATGTGGTAGTATCAAGTTTATGATTTCACGGGGGAACCCTTGAATATACAAAAATAAATTAACGGAGGTGAATACAAATGGCAGTAAAAATCAGACTGAGAAGAATGGGCGCTAAGAAGGCACCTTTCTATCGTGTTGTGGTTGCAGATTCCAGATACCCCAGAGACGGCAGATTCGTTGAGGAGATCGGATACTACGATCCTACAAAGGAGCCTTCTGTTGTAAAGATCGACGGAGAAAAGGCTAAGAGCTGGATCGCTAAGGGCGCACAGCCTACAGACACAGTAAAGGTACTTCTCAAGAAGGAAGGTATCCTTTAATCAACAAGCTAAGCTGAGGAGGAGCGTGGACATATGTCCAATGCTCCTGTTCCCGAAGCAATAAGGAGAACTTATGAAAGACTTACTTTATGCAATTGCGGCAGGTCTTGTTGAAGATAAGACTGCTATTATCATAAAAGAGGACGAACCTGACGAGGAAGGAACAATAAATTTCCATCTTTCAGTAGCTCCCGATGATATGGGCCGTGTAATCGGCAAGCAGGGCAGAATAGCTAAGGCTCTCCGAACAATTATGAGGGCAGGCGCTGCTAAAAAGGATCTCAAGGTTACAGTAACAATTGAGTAATACTTATCCCTTTTCGTTTATGCGGAAAGGGATTTTTTGCATATTTTTGTGATGTCAGACCTGCATATTGAAACATAAATTTCGGGCGGATAATATCCGCCCACGGACTGCCAAAGGCAGCCGCTACTTTATTTTTGTATTTATTATGAATAGAAAAAAGTGCATTGCATAATGGACACGGCACGCCGTGTCCGCAATTTCGGTACGAAATTCAGGTTTTTCGACAGACTGAAATCTCCCCTTTCGGGGAGATTTTTTCAATGATTTTCCTTAATGGCAGTCTTTGCCTTTGAAACAATAGTCTTATCGTTTTCATAAGTGAGTATACTCGAAGCGTATGAAATATCCACCCAGCGTATCTCAGCTATCTCGTTCTCCTGAGGCTGAAAATCTACATTCTTTGCACGAGCAAGAAAATAGACTACAACCTTCATTGTGTCCTTTTTCGGGGAATATGTAACAGTTTCCCTGAAAGTCGGATCAATAATAACGTCGATATTGGTTTCCTCTTTGATTTCACGGCAGGCAGTTTCAGCCTCGGACTCCCCTGCTTCAACGTGTCCCTTTGGAAAAGACCAATGACCGCTGTTGATATGCTTTATAAGGAGAATTTCCGTGTTGCCGTGATATTTCCGATAGACAATTGCTCCGCATGATTTTTCGTGAAGCATAACATTCCTTTCTATCCTATGGATTTGATGTTTGATTATTCAAATATATTATACCATATTTTTTTACTATTGTCTATAGGTTTTTTTGTATTTTTTGGAAGAATAAGAAAATCCGCCTTACAACCGATTTCGGCAGTAAAGCGGAATTTGAATATTCTCGTTCAGCGTCAGTTTTCCTCTGCCGCAATTTCTTCTTTATGAGTCGGCAAGTCCACGGGAACAGCGCCGGGAAGCTTTTCACAATTCTCAGCAAGATAATCCATACATACCTTGATAGTACGGTTATTTTCATTGCTCTTTTTGCAAATCATAATATCAATTGTTGTAAGAGTAGCCTGATTGCATTTTACCGCAACTACACCTTTTGCGCCATTCGGCATACCCTTTGAGCTGGGCGATGCCCACATATATGAGTTCTTTATGGTCTGAAGAAGTATCATCTTACTGCCGTTATCCTGAACAAATATGCGCTTCAGATTATTGCTTTCATACTCGCTGGCAATGTGATTGCGTTCAAAAATATTCATTTCATCGTCAGCGTGGACAATCTCAGGAAACATTTCGAGGTCAGCAATAGAAACCTCCTCTTTGTTTGCAAGAGGGTGGTTTGCAGTCATTATAGGCTGCATAATGAAAGAAACAAGGGGACGCATAAAAAATCTGCGGTTGCTCATCTGCTCCTCATAAACCTCATAGCGGTTAAGGGGAACGCGGATAATGCCTAAATCTGCTCTGCCGCTGTTTACTTCTTCAATAACCTTATTTGTGCTTGTTTCAAAGAAATGTAGGGAGAGCTTGTCGTCATTATCAAGTTCATTTATCCAGTCACCGATAACACCGGGGATATAACCCGAACGTACCGCAGCTATTTTCAGGGAAATACCGTCCTCAATGCGGTTTGTATAGTCAGCTTCAAGGCTATGCATACTTTCAACGATATCCTTTGCGCGGACAAGGAAATCCTCGCCCTCAGGAGTAAGAACCATACCATTTGGGGTTCTCCAGAATATCTGCATACCTATTTCTGATTCAAGTTCTTTAAGAGCAATACTTATATTAGGCTGTGCCTGATAAAGATTTTTTGCTGCCGCAGTAATACTGCCTGCTTGTGCGATTGCGATAATATATTCAAGCTGCTGCAATTTCATAAAACAAAAACCTCGCTAATTCACTTCCTTTTTTTTGACAAAACAATGTCTGATATATATTATATCATATATTTTTTAAATATGCAAGTGCTTTTTGTTATATTTCACATATTTTTTATTTTTTGATTTCTGCGGATATTTCACAAAATATATTTGACATTCACTATAGTACGTGCTATAATATAGGTGAAATACGAAATTCCAAAGTGGGAGGGGTGATTTTTCTGGATTACACTATCAGCATAACAAACAAGTGCAACCTGAAATGCAGCTATTGCTATGAAAGGCATCTTAATACTGATTACGGTCATATTAATGACGAAACAATGGTAAAAATTGCAGATTTCATAAATGGTCAGGGTAACGCAGGAATAGTTTATCTTTTCGGCGGAGAACCCTTGCTTTATAAGGAAATTGTAAAGTTCTACTGTGAAAATCTTAAAGCTGAACAATTTGTTATTACAACAAACGGGACGCTTCTTGATGAAGAATTTATAAAATGGTGTGCAGAAAGAAAAATCATCATAAATATGTCCCACGATGGTATTAAATGTACCGAGCGCGGTGCAGATACGGCTATTCTTAATAAAAATCTGAGATTGCTGCTGAAATATCAGCCCGAAACCCTTGTGCAGCTTGTATATACGGAAGAAACACTCCCTGAGCTTTACAATAATATCCTGTATCTGAAAAATCTTGGTGTGAAAAAAGTTTCTGCGGCAATGGATGCTTTTATTTCGCCTGCTGATCCCGACAGCTTCGGTGATGTTTTAAGGGAGCAATGGCGAAAAATCGCTGAAATAGAAGATTTGTTCGTTTATGAGCTTGCTGTGAAAAAGAAAAACATAAGGGAAAATAAACGAAACACCTGCGAGATCTGCAAGAAAAAAATCTACATAAACTGGGACGGAAAGTTCTATCCCTGTATTCAATTCCAGAATAATCCCGATTATCGCTGCGGTGATGTATGGGTGGGAATTGAAGCGGAAAAGGCAAGAAAAGCCCATCCTGATTATTCAATGGTTTCCGAGAGATGCGACGGCTGCGAAATAGCCGATTATTGCCGAAACTCCTGTGCCTGCCGAAAAATGTCTACAACAGGTACTGTAAGAGATATTTCAGAGGCTGCCTGCTTAGAAGAACAGGTGCATATTCTTACTGCACTTGAATTAATATCTAAAGAAAACGGAGGTTAAACGCTATGAGAAAATTCACCAAAGAGATAGCCGCGCTTATAGCTGCTGCTGCGGTAAGTTCATCTGTCAGTACAGCTGCCGCAACTTCGGAAGAAATCGTAACTACTGCCGGTGTATCGTTGGCCCCTACAGAAGAATATCCGCCTGTAGACGGCGGTATGATGCCGCCTGACGACTATATTGAGCCGACAACGGTGGAAGAAATACCGCCGTTAGCAGGTGATCCTATGCCCCCCGATGAGTATATCGAGCCGACAACGGTGGAAGAAATACCGCCGTTAGCCGGTGATCCTATGCTCCCCGATGAGTATATCGAGCCGACAACGGTGGAAGAAATACCGCCGTTAGCCGGTGAGCCTATGCTCCCCGATGAGTACATCGAGCCGACAACGGTGGAAGAAATACCACCGTTAGCTGGCATACCTTTGCCGCCCGATGCCTATATTAAGCCTACAATTC
Source organism: Ruminococcus sp. (assembly GCA_017624895.1). GTDB lineage: Bacteria > Bacillota > Clostridia > Oscillospirales > Ruminococcaceae > Ruminococcus. Next base: position 6,749 of record JAGAMB010000063.1, read on the forward strand.
TCGGTGACGCAAACTGCGACGATGCAGTTTCAATGGCTGACGCTGCTGCTATATATCAGCATCTCGGCAATTCCGACAAGTATGCACTTTCTGAGCAGGGTGAGGCTAATTCAGATGTTGACGGTAATGAGGGATTAACGGCTGCCGATGCTATTGCAATTCAGAAGTTTAACGCAAAGCTGATTGAGGAGCTGCCTGAAACGGAAATAAACAATTGAAAGAGGGGACGCAATAGAGCGTCCCCTTAGTTTGTATAAAACCTGAATTTTGTACCGAAATTGTGGGCGGATAATATCCGCCACTACTACTTTACAACTTTTTTCTATTCTTAATAAATATAAAAGGGTGATTTTTCACCAAAGAGGACAACCTACGGGAAACGAGGGAGGGGAAAATTAAACTGGAACAAAAATCGGCTTTCCCCTCCCTCTTTCCCCTACGGTTTTCCTCTCTGGAACTCTCCTTTCCCTTTCCCCATTCTCCCTCCCTTTCCGATTTTTAAACTTTTTCGTAAACCTTGTATTTTTGTTTGCGAGCTATGATTTATATTCATATGACCGCTTGAAAAAAACAGGTCACACAAAAGAAAAAAGTCGGGAAAAGGGGGAAGGTGACGGAAAGAGAGTTCC
>JAGAMB010000064.1 GCA_017624895.1 Ruminococcus sp.
GCTTCGTATCTGCCTTTGTCCATTACTCCCGCTTTCAGATACTTTCGTATTAAACTTTCTGTATCTCCGTCGTGTATTACTCTTCCGACATAACTCATCAGCTTATCTTGCGGCACATTATCAAAGAATTTTTCAAGGTCTATATCCACTACCCATATATATCCGCTGTTAAATAAGTCAAGCAGCTTTACTATCGCCTGTTCACAACAGCGATTTGGTCTGAAACCATAACTGCTATTGTGAAACATTGGGTCGAATATGGGAATGAGTACTTGGGTTATTCCTTGTTCTATTACTCTGTCTATTACTGTGGGAATACCCAATTTCCTTACTCCGCCGTTTGCCTTGGGTATTTCTACCCTCAATACCGGCTGTGGCTTGTAAGTTCTGTTTCGGATTTGCTCCTTGATACTGCTCCAGTTCTCTTTCATATATTCTTCAAGTTCATCGGTTGTGACTCCATCTACTCCGCCTGCACCATTATTTGAGTATACTCTCTTTTGGGCAAGTCGGATATTTTCATCACTCAGTATCTTTTCAAGCATTTCTGACATATTCCGTCTCCTTTCCTTTCCGCTTCCGAATACTTTTACTTCTCCCTATGTTATTTGTGCTTCCACTCAATTACGCTTCGTTTTCACACTTCGTCGGACGAATATTCGGAACATACATTTCAATTTGACGCTTTGAATTGTTCGGTCCTTCCCGAAAAATTTTTTTTTTTTTTTTTTCGGTACTATGACCTCTGCTGACTTCTCATAGTTCGTTGTTACTACAGATTTCTCTGTCTATGAGACCTCACGGGATAAACCAATACTCTTTCCTCGTCTACCTGCCTGATTTACGCATTAGGGTTACGATTACCTTTTGGACTTCGTTGCTTGTGGCCAACTTATCCGCTTAATACGCCTTAGTATCAGGTTTCTGTTCGTCAGGCTACGATTTCGCTATTGCTTCTTCTCTCCCACACCTCACGATGTGAAACTTGCAAGTCGCTCTAAAGTTCGTCGGTAACTACGCCTCGGTGGACTTTCACCACAGTGCATTGATATGCCCGTCATACCACAAAAAGCACCCTATTTTCATAGAGTGCTTAATCGTTACTTTTCAATTGTAATGATATATCCTGTTGAGCCGTCACCTGAAATTTCATAGTTTCCGCTTAACGGTACGCTGATATATGTTACATCGCCCATTGAGGGGACGCTGTAAATCTCATAATTTCTGTCGCCAACGTTGCATTCAAGCGGATCGTCCTCTGTAAATCCGTGAACATAGTTGATATATTCCTCCAGACACCAGTTATTCGCGCCCATAATCAAAGAGTGCGGTATTCCGACATATCGAAGGTGCCACGGACAATAGCTTTCGCCTGTTAATTCGATCTTGTCCTTAGGATAACGCACGATATAGCCATAATTCGTGCAGTTGTCAACTACCCATTTTTCCACATCAAGTCCGTCATATGGAAGAATTGAACCGCAACCCATAATCGCAACATCAACAGTATTTCCTGTTTTGCTTTCAGAAAAAGGTATGGGACAAGGTGAACCGCTGCCTACTATTGTTGCTTCTGTGCCGTATACAGCAAAATCCACCAGATCTGTCGCCTCGTTATAATCCTTCATCATTGTGTTGAAACCGTCAGCAGCGTCTTTATTGAGAATTAAATTATCACCGAGAGTTGAATAATAATCATTTTTGTACTGAGAGAGATTTACGCGGTTTTCCGATAAATCGGAAATAACCGTCATATTTCCTCTGTAGGGAACAAGTCTTCCCTTGAAGATATCGTCCTTAGCTACCGCCTTTGAAGTATAGCCGGGATCGACTACTCCATTAGGAGAGGTAGGAAGCTCGCCGTTTTCGTCACTTACAAGCGTTGGCGGTTTCTTTTTAACGACGCCCACAGGGAGAAAATTACCCTCCTCCACAACAGCATCGGACAAAACCCTTGGGTGCAGCAGCCTGACCGCAAAGTCAATGGTAAACATTAAAACCACGCACGCCATAAGAAACGTAAACAGACCGCCTGGTCTGATTTTAAGTTTTTTCATTATATTGTTGTCCTCCGAGTGCTTCTGCGCACACGTTCTTTCTGTATCTCTTTTTGTTCAATTTCCGCAGCCAATATTTTGCAGCAGTTTATTTCTCTTTATAATAATTACAAATAGCCGCAATAGCAGATTATATTTTTTGTTATATACCATTATAATACATTTTTAAACAAAAGTCAAGCCCAAATATCCAAATACTCCCATTTGCACAAAGATTGTTGAAAAAACAATAATTTTCGGCTTTACTATGTTGAAAGATATGTTGAAAAGCTGTTTATATAATGTTAACAGAGGTTTAAATACAGTTGAATACTGTTGACGGATTTTCCTCATCAATTTATTTTTGTGCATATCTAACAAAAAGGCTGCACGAATAGTATCGTACAGCCATATTTTGCATATATTTTTTCAACCTTTGTTTTGATTTATTAGCCGAATACAGTAAGGAGGAAACCTGCTGCGATAGCAGAACCGATAACACCTGCAACGTTTGGTCCCATTGCGTGCATAAGAAGGAAGTTGGAGGGATTAGCCTTCTGTCCCTCTGTCTGTGCAACACGGGCAGCCATAGGAACGGCAGATACACCTGCTGAACCAATGAGAGGGTTAACCTTTCCGCCTGTGAGATAGTACATAAGCTTACCAACAAGAAGTCCGCCAACTGTGGAGAACGCAAATGCTGTAAGACCAAGTACAATAATGAGGATTGTCTTGAGATTGAGGAAGCTGTCAGCAGCTGTTGTGGCACCAACAGAAATTCCGAGGAATATTGTTACGATATTCATAAGAGCATTCTGAACTGTGTCGGAAAGTCTTTCTGTAACTCCGCACTCTCTCCAGAGGTTACCCAGCATAAGACAGCCGATAAGAGGAGCTGTTGAGGGGAGAAGAAGAATTACGAACATTGCAACGATGATAGGGAAGATAATCTTCTCTGTCTTTGAAACAACTCTGTTCTGCTCCATTTTAACCTTACGCTCTTTTTCTGTTGTGAGAAGCTTCATAAGAGGCGGCTGAATCATAGGAATAAGCGCCATATATGAGTAAGCTGCAATTGCGATAGGTCCGAGAAGCTCAGGTGCAAGCTTTGTTGTGAGGAAGATAGCTGTAGGGCCGTCAGCACCGCCGATGATACCGATAGATGCTGCCTGATTTCCTGTGAAGAAGCCGGAAGCTGCTGCGCCGAAGAATGCAAGGAATACACCCATCTGTGCTGCTGCTCCGAGAAGCAGGCTCTTGGGGTTAGCGATAAGGGGACCAAAGTCAGTCATAGCACCTACGCCCATAAAAATAAGTGAGGGGTAGATACCTGCCTTAACGCCTATGTAAAGTATATCCAGAAGTCCGCCGTGAGTGAGAATTGTTCCGTAACTGTGATAATCCGGATGATCAGGATTAAGGAAGTTAGTCCACAGCTCCGGGTGATAAAGGGCGTCTGTTGAATCAGGTCCAAAGTAGGAAAGATTTACAAGCAGACAGCCGAATGCAATACCTACGAGAAGAAGCGGCTCAAACTTTTTCTTGATACCGAGATAAAGAAGAACGCAAGCTATGCCGATCATAACAAGATTCTTCCAGCCTCCGTCAACAAAAAAGCTGTTGAAACCAGAGCCTTCCCACAGATCTTTAAGTGTCTGAAGAATATCCATTGTATGACCTCCTTACGCAATAATTACGAGAGGAGCGCCTGTATCAACTACTGCACCCTTGCTTGTAACAACCTGTGCAACAGTACCGTCCTTAGGAGCAACGATCTCGTTCTCCATCTTCATAGCTTCAAGAATAACAAGTATCTGTCCAGCCTTTACAACATCGCCCTGATTTACATCAACACGGAGAATGTTTCCGGGCATAGGAGCAGCTACTGTTTCACCGGCTGCAAGATTTACAGGAGCAGCAGGAGCAGGTGCTGCAGCGGGAGCAGCAGCAGGTGCGGCAGCCGCAGGAGCAGCGGCAGGTGCAGGTGCAAGAGCCTCATACTCGTCAAGGAGAATTGCCTTGCCCTTTTCCACTTCAACCTCATAGGTTTTACCATTTAAAGTTACTTTATACTTCATAATTATTCTACCTCCTTAATGGATATAAATCTCAGCTCGTTGAGGGGAGTCTGCATTTTATCGGCTACAATAGCCATAATCATAGCTGCATCCTTTTCAGGAACACCGTTAAGCTTTACATGACCTGCTGATCCCGGTGCAGCAGGAGCATCCATAACAGATGCAGGAGCTGGCTTCACCTCATTTTTTGCCTCGGCAGCCTTTGCAGCCGCTGCCTTTGCATCACGCTTTTTGAAGATAGACCCTGTGATATACAGAATAACCATAAGCAGAACAATACCTAAGAAAACTACTCCGTAGCCTACAATAGCAACGAGTGCAGCGTCGCCTATCTCCATTTTTGTACCGCTGTCAGTAGTCTGAGCAGCGAGAAGTGCTAAATTCATTATCTAAAACTCCTTTCTGAATGATAGTTCAGAAATATTACATTTCCTCGATAGTGTAAACTACTTCCTTCTCAGCCTCAGCCTTGCGGTTCTGGAGGAACTTGAGTGTCTGATCGGGATAGCAGATATAGCTCATTAAATCTTCCTCGCTGCGGCAGAGATCACCGAGAGCGTCCTTAGCAGCAGCAAAATCAGCACCTGTACGCTTAGCGTCCTCAACACGGCAGTCAACAGGAATATCATCGCCAAGAACCTTCTTTGAAAGCTCAGGATCAATTGGAGCGGGAGCAATACCATACTCGCCCTTGATGTAGTTCTTAACTTCCTTTGAAATATTCTTGTAGCGTTCACCGATGAGAACGTTTGTAACAGCCTGATTTCCTACCATCTGAGAAAGAGGAGTTACAAGGGGCGGATAGCCGAGATCTGCACGAACCTTCGGAATTTCAGCAAGAGCAGCGTCAAACTTGTCCATAGCGTGCATATCAGTAAGGTTAGCGATCATATTTGAAAGCATACCGCCGGGAACCTTATATACGAGAGCCTGAGCGTCTGTAGCAAGGCTCTTGGGGTTGAGCTGACAATTGTCGATATACTTCTGCTTTACAGGCTTGAAGTAGTCGTTTACCTTGTTGATAATATCCTCGTTAAGACCTGTATCAACACCGTACTGCTGGAGAGCGTAGAACATTGTTTCTGTTGATGGCTGAGAAGTACCGCCTGAGAATGCGGAGCAGGCTGTGTCGATAACATCAATGCCTGACTCGATAGCCTTCATAATAGTCATATAAGCCATACCTGTTGTACAATGAGTATGTAAAACAAGAGTCATATCTCCGATAGCGTCCTTGATGCCCTTGATGAGATGTTCAGCCTCATAGGGTGACATTGTACCTGCCATATCCTTTAAGCAGATTGTATCGAAGCCCATTGTTTTAAGCTCCTTGCACATTTCAATGTACTTATCAACAGTATGCACAGGGCTTTGTGTGTAGGAAATACAGCCGGAAGCAACTGTCTTTTCCTTTGCAAACTTCTTTGTAGCGTTGAGAGCTGTTTCGATATTTCTGAAGTCATTGAGAGCGTCAAAGATACGGATAACGTCGATACCGTTCTTGATAGAAAGCTCGATGAACTTTTCAACAACATCGTCGTGATAGTGCTTGTAGCCTAAGAGGTTCTGACCTCTGAGAAGCATCTGAAGTCTTGTGTTGGGAAGATTTTTTCTGAGGTTTCTCAGTCTTTCCCATGGATCTTCGTTAAGGTAACGAAGACAAGAATCGAATGTAGCTCCTCCCCAGCACTCAATCGAATAGTATCCAGCCTTGTCCATATCGGCAAGGATACCCTCATAGTCGGCATAGGGCAGACGCGTAGCCATTAATGACTGGTTGGCGTCACGAAGAACTGTTTCGGTAAGCTGTACTTTTTTCATGCAACATCCTCCTGAAAAGATTTATTGATCAATGAGAGTATTTCCATATATTTCCATTACTCTCATATTGTGTAATTGAAAAAAATCCAATCGAATTAATTATAACATATTCCCTCTGAAATTTCCAGTCTTTTAATATATTTTTTTGTTTTAATTTATACCTGAAAATCAACACGAAACTGCGTACACAGCACACCGCGTCCCTGCAATATTACATTTCCGATAAAATCGCCGTATCCTCCCCAACAGATATTGGCTGACGGCTCAAAAAATACTCTTGAAGAAATGCCGCTGTTGTGATATAATATAGTGAACGCCAAAAGATTTTGTCGTTTGCTATAGAAGTAATAAATCCAACGAGGTAGACAAATGAAAAATATTATTTTAGGTATTACAGCTCACGTTGACTCAGGCAAAACTACCCTTGCCGAGGCTATGCTGTTCAAAACAGGAGAGATACGCAGCCTCGGACGCGTGGACAACCGCAGCTCCTTTCTTGATACTAATTCAATCGAGCGTGACCGCGGCATTACCATATTTGCAAGTCAGGCGGAGCTGACACGGGGAAATACTCACTTCACCCTCCTCGATACTCCCGGACACGTTGACTTTTCCGCGGAAACCGAGCGTACAATGCAGGTGCTTGATTACGCTGTCCTCGTTATAAGCGGTACTGACGGCGTTCAGAGCCACACAGCTACTCTGTGGAAGCTTCTGCAAAGATATGAAGTCCCTGTGTTTGTTTTCGTCAATAAAATGGACCTGACAGGGGCGGACAGACTTCACGTTCTCGATAATCTCAGAACACGATTATCACGCAATATAGCCGATTTTTCCGATTGCGGCGAGCTTGCGGAAAATGCTGCCGCCTGCGATGAGGAGCTTATGGAAATTTTCCTTGACACAGACAGCCTCCCCGATGAACATATAACCAAAGCCATTGCACAAAGGCGGATTTTTCCCTGCTTTTTCGGCTCTGCGCTGAAACTCAGCGGCATTGACGAGCTTCTTGACGCTCTCGACAGATACACCGCAGAAAAAAAGTATTCCGACGAATTTGGTGCAAAGGTCTATAAAATCTCCTACGACAGCAAGGGTACAAGGCTTACCCATATGAAGCTTATGGGCGGAAGTCTGAAAGTCCGCACGGAGCTTGAATACACATCGGCAGAGGGCGAAAAAATCACAGAAAAAATCAGCTCCCTGCGCTTTTATTCCGCAGAGAAATTCCGTACTGCGGAAACCGTATATGCAGGTCAGGTCTGCACCGTTACAGGCTTGGAGAATACCTATTCGGGGCAGGGTATCGGCTGTATCCCCAACTCCGAGAGAGCATTTCTTGAACCTGTTATGACATATCAGGTGATGCTCCCTGAGAGCAAAAACGTCTTTGACGCATTGAAGGAGCTTCGCCGTCTGGAGGACGAGGATCCTCAGCTCCACATTGTATGGAATGAACAGCTCCGTCAGATAAACATTCAGCTTATGGGCGCGGTTCAGCTTGAAGTCATCAGCCGTATAATCCTTGAACGCTTCGGCTATGAGGTCACATTCGGCAGCGGAGCAGTTGCATACAAGGAAACAATTGCAGATACAGTTGAGGGTATGGGACATTATGAGCCATTGCGTCACTATGCGGAGGTTCACCTTATACTTGAACCCCTCCCCAGAGGCAGCGGACTTGTCTTTGATACAGCTGTTCACGAGGACGATTTAGCCCTGAACTGGCAGCGGCTTATCCTCACTCACCTTGAAGAAAAGGAGCATATAGGCACGCTGACAGGCTCACCGATTACGGATATGAAAATAACGGTATGTGCAGGAAAAGCCCACCTGAAACACACCGAGGGCGGCGATTTCCGTCAGGCTACATACCGAGCTGTGCGGCACGGGCTGAGAAATGTTGAAAATATTCTTCTCGAACCATATTATGATTATGAGCTTGAAATTCCCGTGGAGAATACAGGCAGAGCTTTGGCTGATTTACAGCATATGTCGGCAGATTTCTCATCACCTGAAGCAACAGGAGAAATGGCGGTAATACGCGGTTCTGCCCCTGTGTCAGAGCTTAATGACTATATCTCTCAGGTCATCGGCTATACCCGCGGAAAAGGTCATCTCACCTGCATAAACGGCGGATATCGGGAATGTCACAACACCGCGGAAGTCATAGAAAGGACAGCCTACGACTGCGACGGAGATGTTGAAAATACCGCGGACTCTGTTTTTTGCAGTCATGGTGCTGGAATGAATATAAAATGGACAGAAGCGGCAGATTATATGCATCTGCCGCCCTGTCTGGGTGAAGCTTCCGAGGAGGCTGACCAGCCTGTCCGTGTGAGGAAAAATACAACGTCCAAAGGAGCCTCAGAGGAGGAGCTTATGGAGATTTTTGAGCGTACCTACGGCAAAATTGACCGCGAGCCGAGAAAGGCTTTCAAATCTGCAAAGGTGAAAAAGGACTATTCAAAGCCTGTGAAGCTGCCCGATTATGAGGGGCCTGACTATCTTCTCGTTGACGGCTATAATGTGATTTTCGCTTGGGACGAACTGAAAAAAATTGCTGATACCAATCTTGACGCGGCACGGGCAGAGCTTGTAAAAGTTTTAAGCAACTATCAGGGCTGGTGCGGCTATGAAATTATCATCGTCTTTGACGCATACAAGGTCAAGGGCAAGCATCGGGAGGTTGAACGTCATTACAATGTAAATGTGGTATACACAAAGGAATCGGAAACGGCAGATAGTTATATTGAGCGCGTCACCCACGAATTGTCGGTGAAGCATCGTGTGCGTGTAGCAACATCAGATGGCGCTGAACAGCTGATAATCTTAGGCAGCGGTGCAATGCGTATGACTGCAAATGAGCTTAAAAAGCGCATAGAGGACGCAAATGCGGAGATAAAGAATATTATAAGCCGTTAGCCGAATTAAGAATTAAGAATTGATGTGGGCGGTGGAGTTTGTATAATGCGCATTTACAATTCGTAATGCGTAATTATGTGTAGGGGCTGATATTCACATCAGCCCCTACTATGCTGTAACATCTAAAACTTTATATTTTTTGCTTGGCAAAAAATGGAAACATACTCCTGAAAAGACTACCTGAGCCGTATAAAAAGACTTGCCTTTTTCTTATACACCCTTCCCCTGAGTTTAAAAGTCAGCAAAGGGAGGGAAAAAGGGGAAAGGGAAAGGAGAGCCCAGAGAGGAAAACCGTAGGGGAAAAAGGGAGTGCGGCGAGTCGCCGCTGACATCTTGTTCTAATGTTATATTACTTTAGATACAAGATTTTTATTTTAATGTAAAATTTTGTGTAGGGCAAATCACCAGCGGGGGTACCCCGCCTGACTTTTGTTCCAGTTTAATTTTCCCCTCCCTCGTTCCCCGTAGGTGTTCCTCTCTGGTGATAAATTACCCTTTTGTATTTATTATGAATAGAAAAAGTAAAGTTACGCTCAAAGGCATAAATTTATCGACGGACTGCCAAAGGCAGCCCCTACACAAAAATTATTGCGAAAAAAGCTAACGGCTATATCAAAATAAATAAACAACTTTTTTCATCAAAAGCCTTGACATTTTTTTCAATCAGCACTATAATAATATTGTATGGGAAAATTTACGGCAGCGCCGTATACCCTTTTATTTTAACGCTGCAAGGCGAAAAAAAGGAGATTAATTTTATGAAATGGACAGGTTTGAATGACCTTCGTGAAAAATATCTTTCATTCTTTGAAAGTAAAAATCATACAAGAATGGCAAGCGCTTCTCTCGTTCCTCAGGGCGATAAGAGCCTGCTGCTCATCAATTCGGGAATGGCTCCCCTTAAAAAATATTTCCTCGGACAGGCTGTTCCCCCCAATGTGAGAGTTACTACCTGCCAGAAGTGCATAAGAACTCCCGATATCGAAAGCGTGGGAAAAACTGCCCGTCACGGTACTTACTTCGAAATGCTGGGCAACTTCTCATTCGGAGATTACTTCAAGGCTGAAGCTATCGAATGGGCATGGGAATTTCTCACAGGTACTCTCGAAATCCCTGCTGACCGCCTCTGGATTACTATTTATGAAAGCGACGACGAAGCTGAACAGCTCTGGATGAACAATATCGGTATCCCACAGGACAGAATTATCCGCCTCGGCAAAAAGGATAACTTCTGGGAACACGGCTCAGGTCCCTGCGGCCCCTGCAGCGAGATCCACTTCGACCGCGGCGACTCCTACGGTCCTTTCGAAAACTTCGAGCAGGCAAGCGATATCGACCGCGTTATCGAGATATGGAACCTTGTTTTCAGCCAGTTCGACAGCGACGGAAACGGCACATACACAGAAATGGCAAGCAAGAATATTGACACAGGTATGGGACTTGAAAGACTTGCTTGTGTTATGCAGGGCGTTGACAATATCTTTGAGGTTGACACCGTTCAGAATATTATGAAGCACATCTCCTCAATCGCAGGAGTATCATACAAAACAGACGCAAAGACAGACGTTTCTCTCCGCGTTATTACCGACCATATCAGAAGCACTACATTTATGGTAGGCGACGGTATACTCCCCTCAAATGAGGGCAGAGGCTACGTTCTCCGCCGTCTGTTAAGACGCGCTGCACGCCACGGCAGACTTTTAGGAATTACCCGTCCTTTCCTCTGCGAGGTCTGCGATACTGTTATAAATGAAAATGCAGGCGCATATCCTGAGCTTGCTGAAAAGCGCGATTATATCAAGAAAATCATCGGCGTTGAGGAAGAAGCTTTCGCAAAAACTGTTGACAAGGGTACAGAAATGCTCAACAGCTATACTGCTGTTCTTGCAGAAAACGGCGGTACTGTTCTCTCTGGCGATGACGCATTCAGACTTTCCGATACATACGGCTTCCCCATTGACCTTACAATTGAGATCTGCGAGGAAAAGGGCTTTACAGTCGATGTTGACCGCTTCAAGGAGCTTGCACAGGAGCAGAGAGCTAAGGCTAAGGCTGACCATCTTGCAAAGGCAGGTTCATCATGGGCTGACAACAGCATAAAGGTAGAGGCTCCAAAGACTGTGTTCACAGGCTATACAGACTTCACAGCAGAAGCTGAGATCCTTGCTATCTACAAGGACGGCGCTGAGGTTGACTCCGCCAACGAGGGCGAGGACGTTGTTATCGTTCTCGACAAAACTCCTTTCTACGCTGAAAGCGGCGGACAGGTAGGCGATACAGGTACTATCAGCGATGGTGCAAATACAGCCGCTGTAGCCGATACTATTAAATCCGAGGGACATTTCCTCCACATCGCTTCCGTTACTGAGGGTACTCTCACAAAGGGCGGAAAGGTAACAGCTGCTATCGACAGCGAGAGAAGAATGGCTATTATGAAAAATCATACATCTGCTCATCTTCTCCAGTACGCTCTCCGTGAGGTTTTAGGCGACCACGTTCATCAGGCAGGTCAGCTTGTAAACGACAAGGCTTGCCGTTTCGACTTCAACCATTTCAGCGGACTTACAGCTGAGGAAATCGCAAAGGTTGAGGCTCTTGTAAATGCAGAAATTATGAAGGCTCTCCCCGTTACAATGGAGGAAATGCCCATTGACGAGGCAAGAAAGCTCGGAGCTATGGCTCTCTTTGGCGAGAAATACGGCGATACTGTACGCGTTGTAACTGCTGATAATTCCGTTGAATTCTGCGGCGGTACACATATTTCAAATACAGCACAGATAGGACTTTTCAGAATAGTTTCCGAAAGCTCTGTAGCAGCAGGTGTAAGACGTATCGAGGCTGTTACAGGTATGGGAGTTCTGGAGCTTCTCAACGAGTACAAGAATACTATCGTAAAGGCAGCAGGCGCATTGAAGCTTGCAAATATAAATGAGCTTCCCGAAAAGTGCGCAGCTGTTTCAGCTGAATTGAAGGAAAAGGAAAAGGCTCTTGAAAGCCTTGCACAGCAGGCAGCTAATGCTAAGGCAGCCGCTATGTTCGACAATGCCGTTGAAGTAAACGGAGTTAAGGTAATCGCTGCAAGAGCTGACGGAACAGCTCCCGATGCACTCCGTAAAATGGGCGACAGCGTTAAGGATAAGGCTGAGGCTATCATCGCTCTCTTTGCAGGCGTAAACGGCGAAAAGGGTACACTCTACTGTGTATGTACAGCAGAGGCTCTGAAAAAAGGCGCTCACGCAGGTAAGCTTGTACAGCAGGCAGCCGCAGTAACAGGCGGTAAGGGCGGCGGACGTCCCGACAGCGCTATGGCAGGTATGGGCGATACAGCAAAGGCTGACGAGGCTGTTGCTTCATTCACTGATATCGTAAAGGAATTTATAAAGTAAGGAGAATAATTATGGACTGCTTATTCTGTAAAATCATAAATGGCGAAATCCCCTCTGCAAAGGTATACGAGGACGAGTTTGTGTTCAGCTTCAAGGACATTGCACCTATTGCTCCTGTACACTATCTCATCGTGCCTAAGGAGCATATCTGCTGCGCAAATGAAGTCAACGAGGGCAATTCAGCCGTTATAGCAAAGGTATTCGAGGCAGCTGCTAAAATTGCAAAGGCTGAAGGTATCGAAAGCTATCGTATAATCAACAACTGCGGAGATGACGCAGGACAGACTGTAAAGCATATCCACTTCCATATGCTTGCAGGCGTAAAAATGGGCTGGGGACCTGAATCCCTGGGCAAGACTGAATAACAGGGGGAAACAGCTATGGCAGGCACCTACAAGATGACTATTGCAGGGCTGGAGCGTGAGCTTCCCCTGTGTCCCCTTAACGATAAAATCGACATTGCAGCGTTTGTAATGTTTTCCGATGTGGAGCTTACTGTGAAGTCAGCAGAGGCTCTCCTTGGGAAATGCCCCGACTTCGATGTTATTCTCACAGCGGAGTCAAAGGGAATACCCCTGGGCTATGAAATGGCAAGACAATGCGGAAAGCCGTATGTCGTTGCCAGAAAATCAATAAAGCTTTATATGAGCGATCCTGTAGCCGTTACTGTTAAGTCTATAACTACCGCAAAGGAGCAGACATTATATCTCTCTGCGGAAAAAGCGGCTATGATAAAGGGTAAGCGTGTCCTTGTGGTGGACGATGTTATCAGCACAGGTGAATCACTTAAAGCTCTTGAAAAGCTTATCGAGGGTGCCGGAGGAGAAATTGCGGCTGAGGCAGCAGTTCTTGCGGAGGGCGATGCCGCAGACAGAACAGATATAATCTTCCTTGAAAAACTGCCCTTATTCTTTAAATAACAATTATGAAGCGAAAAGTGATTTTGGCGGCAGCAGCATATGTGTCGGGATTATTTTTCGCTTCATTCTTTTATGACATCAATGGTGTTATAATTGCTTTATCCGCTGCTGTTCTCGTGGCTGCTCTGGCTAAGCTGAAAGGCTTCAAAGCCGTGGATTACCTGATTATATCGGTATTTTTCATCATGGCAGTCACAGTAAACCGAAGCTACACCCACTTTGTATATGATAAAATAGCGGCATACAGCGGAACAGACGGCAGCTTCTGCGGCGAAATAACCGACTATACTATGTATGATGGCAATTTTGCCTCATATACCATTAAAGGTAAAATAAACAACGAGCAAAAAGCAAGGATAAGCCTGTTTACAACTGCCCTTGACGCTGATTACGGCGATATCGTCACCATAGAGAAATGCACGTTTTCAACTGTTGAGGGCGACTACCTTTTTGACAGCGCTGAATGGAACAAATCCCGTCATATCTTCCTTGAAGCAGAAAAAATCAGCGGTATCTCTGTAGAAAAGCGCAATATGTCGCATATCAGAAGAAGTCTTTCCCGTTTCCGCAATAAAATGAGTGAACGTATCCTCATTGAAATGACAGACGAAACAGGTTCTGTCCTTGCAGGAATGATATTCGGTGAGAAGCGCCACATTAACGACCAAACGCGGACAGCCCTCTATAAAGCAGGCATAGGTCATATCCTCGCTGTGTCAGGACTTCACGTTTCGACGTTGGGAGCCATTGTAATGGCTGTTCTCAAGCGGCTTCGGCTCAATAAATACCTGTGCTTCGCGGCAGTTAATATTGTTCTCATTCTCTTTACAGCACTTGCGGAATATCCTGTTTCCGCCATAAGAGCCGTGTTTATGCTTGATATGCTATACTCCGCGGAGCTTTTCGGTGAGCAGAACGATTCACTCAATTCAATATGCCTTGCCGCCCTTATAATATGTATCTGCGACTGTTATGTGTTATACAGCAGCAGCTTTATACTATCATTCTGCGGTACATACGGAGCAGCAGTATTTGCGCCATATATGACTGAAAATATCCGCAGGGAAACTATCCGCGGCAAAGTAATGTACACAATAGCCTCGGCTGTATTTGTATCACTTGCAGTAACACCTGCATCTATGTATTACTTTGATGAAACTTCGATTATCTCACCGCTGTCGAATATACTGCTTCTCCCCCTTTGTACAGCGTCAATGCTGTGCGGTATGGCTTTCGTTGTAACCGGCGGAATATTCAGCTTTCTCCTTATACCTGCCCGACTTTTCCTGACAGCTGTTATAGGTATTTCTCACGCTTTATCGTCTGTGCCGTTTTTAACGATACCACGTATTGACGAGCTTATACCTGCCATATTTATCATATCGGCAGGAGCTGTAGCTGTAACATATCTTTTCAGCGGCAATAAAAAGACAGTATCAAACATACTATTGATCGTTGTACTCCTTTCGGCTTCGGTAAATATTATCCTGAGCCAATCATCGGTGAACCGCACATCAATAGCTGTTCTTGGCGATAAAACTTCTGCGGCAGTTGTTATATCCTGCGGCAGGGAGCGTCTTATAGTTGATATGGGCGGCAGCAATGAGGAATATGTTGAAAAGTATCTGGTAACTCATGGCGGCAATTATAACGATCACCTTCTGCTAACAGAAAGAATTGAAGCGAAATATGTTTCATACGGACAAAATTTTGATAATCTCAGGATATACAGCGTAAATGGCGGTAATGACGAATTTGATTTTTCCACCAATAAATTCAAAGCGGAATATTCAGACGGCATACTTGAAATAACCGTGGAGAACTGCGTCATTGCTTTTCACCCTGCAAAAGCAGAGGACGATATATCGGCGGATTTATGCGTTGTATACGGAAATGTTCCCAAATCGGCTGATATGGAGAGGGACTGTCTTATTATCCGTGACAACGGCAACAACTTTGAAATTCTTCCCTTGAACGGGAAATACAGAATAAGGAGTCTTTAATGGCAAATTTAAATATAAAGGAGCTTACGGCTGAGCTGAAAAAAGGCTCCCTGAGCCGTGTTTATTATATATTCGGTGCTGACACCGCAGGAGTAGCTGATGTCACACGCAAAATTATCAAAGCAGCTGTCGGTGATAATGAGGAATTTGCTCTTACAAAGCTCGACGGCAAAAGGCTTGATATGTCACAGTTAGAGGAGCTTATCGGGCAGTTCAATATGATGTCGGAGTATAACTGTATACTCATCAACGACTATAACTGCGAAAAGCCCTGCGAGGATATGAGGGGAAAAAAAGCTGACGATATAACGAAAAATCTCCTCTCGGTACTGAAAAATATCCCCGACCAGACTGTGGTGATATTCAATGTAACAGGCTTTGAGGTCAAAGTCCAGACGGACTACAAAACACGCAGAAACGTCATAAAAGACAAGAACAAGAAGCTTGCGGACTTCGCTGATAAGAACGGCATAGTCTGCGAAATGCCCATAAAGACGGCACAGGAGCTTTCACGTATCATTACCAATATGGCGGCTTCAAGAGGAGGCGCTATCTCCCTCAATAACGCTCAGGAGCTTGCGGAGCTTTGCCTCTGCGATGAGCTTGTTATCCGAAACGAGCTTGACAAGCTCTGCGCCTATGCCAACGGCAGGGAAATTACTGCCGATATGATAAAGGAGCTTGTAAGCCAGCGTACTGATATGACTATATACAACCTTGCAAAGGCTGTTGCTTCATTCAATGCAAAGGCGGCTTTTGAGGCTATTGACGAGATGAACATAACAAAGGATAACAGAACGCTTGTTTTCCACGCCATATTCTCAGCCTTTATTGATATGTACCGTGCCGCCTGCGCAAGAAAAAGCGGCGTATCCATAGATAAGGCGGCGGCTGATTTCGGCTACTATGGCAGAACTTTTATTATGAAAAACGCTTTTAACTCCAGCTCAGGAATGACTGTGGAAATGCTGAGAAAATGCGTCATCATACTCCGTGATACCGCCGAGAGAATGAATTCCACCGCCTGCGAACCGAGATATGAAATTGAACAGGCAGTTACGCGAATGTTAAAGGTGAAACGATGATAAAGATTGATCAGGCTGTAATTGTTGAAGGGAAGTACGATAAAATCAAGCTTTCCTCGGTAATTGACGGCGTTATAATAGTGACAAACGGCTTCGGTATATTCAAGGATAAGGAAAAGCTGGAGCTTATCCGCTTCTATGCGGAAAAAACAGGCATAGTAATTCTCACCGACTCCGACAATGCAGGGCGGAAGATACGAGGATATATCAAGGGAGCTATCAGAAAGGGAAGTATAACAAACGTCCATATTCCCGATATATTCGGCAAGGAGAAACGCAAGACAAAGCCCTCCGCAGAGGGTAAGCTGGGAGTTGAGGGAATTGATGTGAAAACTCTCAAAGAGGCTTTTGCAAAGGCAGGTATATCATCCGCCGAAAGAACAGCTCCGAAGGATATCACAAAGCTGACAATGTTTGAGCTTGGTCTAAGCGGCAGAAATGACAGCAGCACACTGCGGAAAAGGCTGCAAAGCAGACTTGGACTTCCCTCTATGCTTTCAGCTGTGGCACTCCTTGAAATACTCAACACAATGATGACAGCCGCAGAGCTGAAAGAGCATATTGCGGCTTTAAAGGAGATAGAAAATGACCTATAGCAGTCTGCCGTTTATATACATCTTCCTGCCTCTGTCGCTGGCGGTATATCTTGCTGTGCCGAAAAAGCTAAAAGATATGGCGCTTTATCTTGAAAGTCTTGTATTCTGCGGCTTTATGGGAATAAAACTTATGGCTTTTATGGTGGTTTACTGCCTTGTGAATTATATATCAGGACTTTCTGTATACTACATCAGACCAAAGCTGAAAAGTATCCCCCTTGCCGTTGGTATTCTCTTTGACGTAATTATGCTGATATCCTTCAGGCATAGCTATTTCGCCTATCTCCACGGCTTCACAAGACTATCGGACGCTGTTTTCCCTGTGGGTATATCTCTTTTTACCCTGTCTGCTATAGGCTATCTTGCAGATATCTACAAGGGACATTCAAAGGCTGATAAGAATTTCATACGCTTTTCACTTTATATTATGATGTTCCAGCGGCTTATTATGGGAACTATCGTAAGCTATGACACTTACGTCCACACATTGAAAAAGCGCCGTATCAATATAACGGAGCTTGGCAGCGGATTTATCTGCTTTATAAAGGGACTTGCAAAAAAAGTCATTATAGCCGACTCTCTTTTCGTGCTTAATTCAGCAGTAAGAAGCACTTCCATTCAGGAGCTTTCCGCAGCAGGTGCATGGCTTGGCATATTAGCTTATGTACTATGTCTGTATTTTACCCTGTCAGGCTTTTCTGATATGAGTGTGGGACTATGCCGCTGCTTCGGTATGAAGTTTTCCGGCAGCTTTAACTATCCCCTTTTCGGCTCAAAAATCCGCGTATTTGTATCAGGCTGGCATATTCAGGTGCTTCACTGGTTCAGAAAATATATCACCAGCCCCCTTTCATCAAAGACGGATAATCCCTATTTAAGCAAACTTGTTTTTGTAATGGTATGGATGCTCGCAGGTATATGGTACGGCTTCAGCACAGGCGGAGCTGTATGGGGTATGCTTATGGGTATTGCCGTTTTAGCAGAAAATAAGCTGAATAACAGAAAACGAGCAAAGCCTAATGGTATAATTTACTCAATGCTGTCAATTACTCTTATGATGGTGTTTCTTTCACAGGGGAGCATTTCCCGCGGTCTTGGCTATCTGTGGGTTATGTTTGGCGGAAACGGCAATCTTGCGGACTCCGCAGCAGCTTATATGCTGAGATATTATATTGTCATACTCCTCATTGCTGTCTATGCTTCAACAGACCTTTTCAGAAACACAATAGCAAGGATAAAGGATATGCGCTTCGGCAGGATTATATCTGCTGCTACACCTGCTGTTGTGACCGCTATGCTCATTATATGCACATCACTTATGGCATACAGCGGTCAGTCAGACACAATGATCATAAGACTATAATAAGGAGGCAAATCAATGAAACTTGCTGAAAAAATAACGGCATTAGCCGTAATGACAGCTATAACGGCTGCCTCCGCCGCTGCTGTTTTCAATGGAAACTTTTTCCGTAATATGGCAGACATCAGCTCTGAAAAGCTTCTTGAGGGAGGCTTTGCCGACGAGCTTGCAGAAAAAACAGCGGACAGCTTCCCTTTTGCCAAGGAGCTTAGGGCTGTTGCGGCAGAAATCGGTGCAAAGGCGGGTGAGCCTGTTGTAAACCGTGTATATATATCCGAGGACAGACTTTTAAGCGCCGATGAGTACAGCTTATCCGCAGCTGATAATTGTACCGCCGCTGTTAATGCATTTTCCGCAGGATATGAGGGAGCTGTTTATTTTACTGCCGTTCCCACTTCAACAGGAATATATGGCGACAGTCTGCCGTCCTATCTTCTGCCTGTAACGGAAAAACAGCTTACAGAGCGTATTTATGAGGGAATGAGCAGCGATATACGCAAAATCGACGCGTATACCATACTGAAAAATCTCAGCGAAAACTATATATACTACAGAAGTGACACAAAATGGACAAGCTACGGCGCATACTGCGTTTACAGAACGGTTATACAGAAGCTGGGCTTTATTCCTGTGCCGTATGACAAATACGCTATACGCCACGTAACAGACAGCTACCGCGGAAATCTCTACAACCGCACAGGATATATGGAGTCAAGGGCGGATATACTTGATATATACGAATACGACGACGGCACAGAAATAATCAGCTGTACAGGTATTGATTCTCAAGGAGTAAGTCACGAAATCAGCCTTTACGATATGGAGGCGGCTGAGTCAGAAAATCCATATGATCTTTATCTCGGTGAACCTATGGAATTTGTTGAAATAAAGACAACAGTAAACAACGAAAAAGCCCTCCTTGTCATAGGTGATGAAACAGCGGACTGCTTTATCCCATTTCTGACTAAACATTACAGCGAAATCGCCATAGCTTCCGCTGACAATTTTGAACAAGTATTAGAAAAATATACTGATACAAAAAAATATGAGCAAACGCTTTTCATCTTAGGTATGGAGCATATTGCAGAAAACTACAGAGGTGAATAATATGAAGGCATTAATTACAGGAGCAACATCAGGTATAGGCAAAAGGATTGCGGAAAATCTCAACAGACGCGGCTGGGAGCTTATACTGACAGGACGAAATAAGGATGTACTTGAAGAAATGCAGAGAAATATGGGCAGATGCGAGATAATTTCTGCCGATTTATCAAAAAAATCTGAGATAATGAAGGTCTACAGCTTCTGCAAGGACAAAAATGTGGATATGCTTGTGAACAATGCAGGGTTTGGCGTATTCGGAAGATTTTCCGAAACTGATCTTGACCGTGAGCTTGAAATGATAAATGTGAATATAACAGCTGTTCATATCCTTATGAAACTTTTTCTCCGTGATTTCAAGGAAAGAGATAAGGGCATTATCCTTAATGTAGCCTCATCTGCGGCATATCTTACCGGTCCCCTTATGGCATCATACTACGCTTCAAAAAGCTATGTACTGAAGCTGTCAGCTGCTGTTGCAGAGGAGCTTCGCCGGGAAGGTTCAAAAGTAAAAATATCCGTACTCTGTCCGGGACCTGTTGATACGGAATTTAACAGCAGAGCAGGTGTATCATTCAGTATGAAGCCGATCTCTGCGGATTTTGCGGCTGATCAAGGTATAAAGGCGGCTCTTGCAGGAAAGCTCATTGCTGTCCCCGGACTTATAATAAGGCTCGGCACAATAGGCGCAAAGTTTCTGCCCCATAGCCTTACTGCCCGACTTGTATACGGAATGCAGGAGAGGAAAAAGGATATATGAAAGATATAAGCTACAGAGTTGCGCTGGGCGGAATAGTATCAGCTCTGTGCCTGCTGTGTATGTTCCTTGCAGGAATAATGCCGGTTTTTTACCTTATACTGCCAATGGCTGCCGGTATACTCCTTATGATAATAGCTGAGGAGATAAGTATGAGCTGGGCATGGCTGACATATCTCGCGGTATGTCTTCTTTCAATGCTGATAACGGCTGATAAGGAATCAGCCCTTGTGTTTGTAATGCTTTTCGGTCATTATCCTATGGTGCGTATATACCTTGAAAAGCTGAAATTCAAGGCTTTGCGGTATATTCTCAAGGCGCTGATATTCAACATCTGCTCCATTTCATTTTTCCTTGTAACAGTATTCATTTTCGGCATTGACCAGATGCTGACAGATATGAATGATATCGGAAAATTCGGAGGAGCTTTATTCCTCGGTCTTGCCAATGTGATATTCGTGCTGTATGATTTTAATCTTGGAGCGATTTATGTACTTTACATAAAGCAGCTTTTGCCAAAATTCCGAAAAAGACAGCGAAAATAATGTTATTTTTAAAAATAAAACGGACGTGAAATATCGTCCGTTTTTTTATGTAATGCTGTCGCTCCACGCTTTGACGGAATAATCCGGTACATCACCGATTATCACAGTTTCAGCTATCAGATAATCAAATTCAACCCTTGTGTCAAAGCTGTACAGCGGAAATGAGGATTTCATATCAGCCCCTATTTCAGCATATATCCTGTGCCGCGTCTGATTTATTCCTGCAGAGTCAAAACTGCTTTTCAGCCTGACCTCAGCAGTTCCTACAGGACATATACCCACCTTTACAGCAGGCCCTTTACCTGCTAACAGATAAGAGCCACTGATATTTCCCAGAGGGATTTCCGCCTGAGTTTTTCCCGATTTATCAATGCTTTCGTTAATATGCAGCGCAAGCTCCGACTGAACGCGGTTGATGTTATTTGTAAGCGCCTCCACAGAAGATACATTCCCCGACTCATCATATACAATAGTGGAAAAAGCTCCGTATGAGCAGTCACAATCGGCTATATACCGTGAAACAGCCTTAGTTATTATCTCATATGCCCTATGCTTTGACAGCTGTTCAGCCTGCATCTGCGCAGATGGTCTGACAGCTCTGTCAAGCCTTATAACGGAAAAGGTAAACAGCAAAATAATTGACACAAACGCTGACGCGCTGATTATCCTGCTTAGATGTCGGTTTCTTCTCTTTCGCCTTTTCATATTATATCACCCCTTTTATTATATTCATCAATAAGAAAAAAGGTGTAGTTATTTCCGCTTCATCATTTCATCAGCGATTTCCCTGAAAACCGGGGCGGCGGTATCATTGCCATATCCGCCATGCTCCGCAAGAACCGTCACCGCATACCGTGGGGCGCTTGCAGGAAAAAATCCCGTAATCCAGCCGTGGCAAAGCTCCTCTCCGTTCTCATCATATATCCCCGTCTGAGCAGTAGATGTCTTTGCTCCTGCTCGTACAAGAGTCGGAGCTGCTTTGGAGTTCTCGTTGTCGTATATCGCCCCTATCATCATTTTCCGCAGCTGTTTTGCGGTTTCCTCTGAAATCACACGGGAGGAAAGGGGCGGTTTTTCATTGCCTACCGTTTCGCCGTCAACAGTAGCGCCACGTATCAGACGGAGCATTATAAGCTCCCCTCCGTTGGCAATGGCGCAGGTCATCTGATTTATCTGCAGCGGTGTGGCAGTCAGCTTCCCCTGTCCGAATGAAAAGTTTGCAAGCTCAGCAGGAACAAGCAGCTCCTCCACCGATGGAAGAACACCTGCTGAGGAAATAATCCCCGTGGAGAGGTGTATCTCTCGCCCGAATCCCATATTGTAGGCTAAACTGCGATATTTCGTCAAATCAAGGCATTGACTCAGGCTGATGAAATATGGGTTGCATGAATTAGTCATAGCCTCGCTCATATTCTGAATACCATGACCGCTTCTGTTATGACAGCCGAAAGTCAGCTCACCCATAGTCTGCCCCCCTCTGCAGCTGCACATAAATTCGGTCAATCCCTCATTAATTCCCTCACAGGCAGTTACAAGCTTGAATACAGAGCCAACACTGAACGAGTAAAGGCAGCGATTTATCATAGGGCTGTCCTCACTCTCAAATGCTGCTGAAAGATCGTTTATATCGTACTGCGGAAAGCTTGCCATTCCCAGTATATCGCCGTTTTTCACATCCGATACAACAACTGCACCCTTTTTAAGCTTACTTCCTGCTTTTTCGCATATCTCCTGTATTTCGCTGTCGAGAGTTGTCACGATCCCCGTTTTTTGCTTTGTACTGCGGATAACATTTTTACCACCGCCGATAAGGATATTGCCATGACCGTCTGTTGAGTATGTCACGCTGTTTTCAACATTTCCTGTGCGAAAAAGCTTGTCATAGGCGTATTCAATTCCACTTACACCTGCTCCATCAGAAATATAGCCTATGATATGAGGTGCAGGAATTTTCTCGCTGTATCTTTCGGGAATTTCAAAAAATGTCAGTCCCTGTGATTCTCTGCCCTTTTCTATACACTCAAAGGCAAATGGAGCTCCCTTTTCATAGAGAGATTCAAGCTCTGCCATATCTGCCGCATATTTTTTCAGCTCTGCAAGTGATACTTCTGAGGGAACTGCAACTGCAACTATCCCCATTTCAGCATTTGTCATCGGCTGAAAATTTCTGTCGAAAATCGTACCTGCCGTATCCCCTGCCTGTATAGTCACAAATGAGCTTTCAGCGGCAGTCCGCACATATTCCCTCTCCTGTGAAAGCTTCAGAAAATTCAGCGATATTCCGAAAAATACAAAGAAAAATATCACCGCAAGTATAAGTACACCCTGTTCACTCCGTCTGCGCATATCATCACCTCAGGGATATTATCCGACTTTTTCTGATAATTATACATTACAGCTTGGCATTACAAAAAATATGGGCGGATAAAAATCCGCCCGCTTATACATTATTCCAGCACAACCGTAAAGGGACCATCATTGACAAGGCTGACTTTCATATCAGCGCCAAAAACACCTGTTTCAACGTGCTTTCCCTTACTGCGGCAGTAATCCGCAAAATAGTTATACAATCGCTCAGCTTCGTCAGGCTTGCCTGCCTGTATAAAGTTGGGACGATTTCCCTTGCGGCAGTCGGCATAAAGCGTAAACTGAGAAACTATAAGAAGCTCGCCGCCTACATCTCCAAGAGAAAGATTTATCTTATCATTCTCGTCGGAAAAAATACGCAGATTTATAATCTTATCTGCAAGTCTGCGGCAATCCTCCTCAGTATCCCCCTGCCCTACTCCAAGAAGCACAAGATAGCCTGTGCCGATCTCTCCGCAGACATTTCCATCAACGGCTACGCTGGCGGAGCTTACTCTCTGCAATACTACTCTCACTTTTATTTCCTCACAATTTCCATTTTAAGGGGAGCGAGTTCAATAAACTCCGCCTCACTCTCATTTATCATACTATACATTGGCTTTGGCAAAGGTATTTTTACTGCCGACTTCGTATTGTTAAAGAAGCAGATATAGTCATCTCTGCCATTTGTTCTCGTTGTGACCTCAACACCTTTCGGCAGATTTCCAAGCTTAGGAATACCCGTCTGCATCATCAGGTTTGATATGAAGCTGTCATAAAAGTCAGCTCCGCAGACAGTTCCCACATAATAGGCAACTCCGCTGCAATAACGGTTCATCGTAACCGCAGCTGCTCCGCTGTTATCATCGCCATATACCGCATATGCCCTTGCTGTAAGAGGCGTCAGGATATCACACCATTGACTGCACTCAAACTCATTACCTGCAAAATCGCGTATAACTTTCTTTTCTTCGCCTATAATGTCATAATCCTGTATCTCAGCCCCTGCAAGCTCCCTGAATACCGTGGGCAAAGCTTCCATTGTATAGCTGTTGTTCTCATTTTTCACTCCGCTTCTTGCGGTAAGAACGATAGTTCCGCCGTTCATAACATATCTGTATATATTATTTGTAGCAGCTGTCTTATTAACATACAAGGACGGCGCAATTACAAGCTTATATTTAGAAAGATCAGCCTCAGGAGATACAACATCAACATTAGCTCCGAACCCTGTCAGCGCCTTATGATATGCCTTGAGCTGTTTAAGATAATCAAAGCCCTCAACCTGCGGCTGAATGTGGAATGCAGCCTCAGTTTCGGGAGAATAAATTATCGCTGCATCTGATACGATTCTTGTATCATTAAGAGCATTAAGCTTTGAAACACATCTGCAAAGATCGGAAAACTCAAAGAATTTTCTGTTTGGTTTGTTTCCGTGGTCAAGTATGCCCCGATTGAACATTCTCGGCCCTTTCAGCGCAGTTCTCCAGCGATGGTGGAAAACTGTATTTGCTCCGCGAATCATAGCCTGCATTGCATATCCCATTATCATACCTGATTTGGGCGAAACAGGCATAATCATTTCCTCACACTCGGTACTTCCAAGCTGTTCAATGACAATGAAATCTCTGCCTTTGATACACCTCATCATATCAAGCTCAAAGGCGCGGGAATTATATATTTCCCCTGTTGCCTTCGTTGTGGGGAAATTGTCATATGAAACATAATCAAGGCACTCAAACAGCTTGTAAAAATCAGGATTATTAATGTGGGGAGTTATATTTGTTGAAATCTCTGCATTCTGATCAGCTGCACGAATGATGAGCATTTCATCGCGGACAAATTCAACAGCACAGTCCGATGTAAAGCGATACCATTCAAGAGAAAGAGATGGATTTTCCCATTCTGATGAATTGACAGCAGGCGGCTCAAATTCTGATATATCAGAGTATATGCTGTCTACAGCTTCATTGAGAGCCTCAACAGAGCCGTATTTATCCAACAACCAGCCGCGGAATTTCTCACGGCAGACATCACAGGTACAGTTGTACGCCTCTGCCTCATAGTCGATCTGCCACGACACTACCGCAGGATTTTTCCCGAACTGCGCCACAAGAGCTTCTGTGATTTTTCGTGCATATCCTCTGAAAACAGGCGAATTTACACAGCGGTGAGCATTTATACTGCTTCTTGCACCTCTGCTTCCTATACGTATGATGTCAGGGTGCTTTCTGTACAGCCACAATGGAGGGCAGGCGGTTGGCAAACTCAATACTGTTCCTATGCCCCGTCTTGCAAATATAGCAATCACCTCTTTGAGCCAGTCAAAATTGAAATTCCCCTCGGAAGGTTCAAGTCTTTGCCACGCAAACTCTCCGATACGTATTAACTTTACGCCTGTCTTTGACATCGTTTCCGCATCAATTTCCCATAATTCTCTGTCCCATTGTTCGGGATAATAATCAACGCCTACTCTCATATTTCTACCCTCGATTCATTATAAATTAAAAATAAAGAATTAGTTTCCTCGGATATGGACGGATATTATCAGTCAAGACAAAAATAATTACCCATTATATCTGATAATCTGACAGTTCCCCATAAACCAATTACTGTATTCCTCGGTAGTCATATCGTAAAAATATGTTTCAATAACCCGACAAATTCCGCCGTGACTCACCAGAAGAACGTTTTTGTCGCGGTATTTCACCCTTATCTCGTCAAGGAGCGAGTATACTCTGTGACTCAACTGTAAAAGGGATTCACCGCCGTCACGCATTTTCACGGCAAAATTTCTCTTATTTTCCGCAAAGCCCTCGGTATATCGGGATTTTCCCTCAAAGCTGCCGTAATCCCATTCGCGGAGTCTCTCATCGGTTATAATATCAAGTCCGCATCTCTCGGCAGCAGCTTTTGCAGTAGCCTGCGCTCTTTTCATCGGAGAGGCTATGATAATATCAACATCTCCAAGAGCTTCAACAGCCTCTGCAAACTCCTCAGCCTGAGCCAATCCTGTAGAATTAAGCGGCAGATCAGTTACGCCGAGTATCAGATCCTCTTTATTATAATCAGTCTGCCCGTGTCTTGCAGAATAAATCGTCATATCTCAGCCGCCCTTCTCAGCTCGTCCTCAGCCGCCTTTATAACAAGATCTCCCGGATCATCGCCGCCCATTATACGTGCGATCTCCGCTGTTCTTCCGCTGAAATCAAGCTGTGTGACGGTTGTTTCAGTTCTGCTGTCAACTATATTTTTTTCTATCATAAGGTGATTATCCGCCATAACTGCAATCTGCGAAAGATGAGTAACACAGATGACCTGACGTACTTTTCCTATTTCTTTTAGCTTTATGCCGATTTTCTGAGCCGCCTTTCCGCTTACTCCCGTGTCTATCTCGTCGAAAATCATTGTATCTATGCTGTCCTTATCTGCAATAACGCTTTTCAGCGCAAGCATAACACGGGATAATTCGCCGCCTGATGCAATCTTTGCAATAGGCTTCGGCTCCTCGCCTCTGTTTGCGGATATGAGAAACTCCACCGTATCCATTCCGCTGACGGTAAGCTTACCTTTTTCATGGCGTACAGCAAGAATAACTCCTGCCATATTAAGAAATTCAAGCTCCTCAGTAACCCGTTCTACAAAGCGCTTTGCCGTTTCTTCACGATAATCGTAAAGTGCCTTTGCCTGCTCTGTGACTTTGTGGAGCAGCTCCTCACGCTTTGCCGCAAGAAGCTTTATTTCGCTGTCGCTGCCCTCAAGCCTTGTAAGCTCGTCACAGGCAGAATCATACATCTTCACAAGCTCTGTACTGTCGGCAAGATATTTCTTGCTGACCTTGTTTATATCGCTCAACCGCTGACGGATAAACTCCACACGCCGCCCGTCAAGCTCTGCCTTGTCAGCAATTTTTTCAAGCTCAGAGGCAATATCGGAAAGTTCAATTTCCACAGCAGAAAGCCTGCCATATATAGCCGATATCTCCGCCGACTCATCAGTAAGGGCTGATATTTCACTCTCTGCTGCCGCAATGATGTCATTAGCCCCCTCATCGCCGTTTATAGCGTGTACAGCAGAACCTATAGCTGATATTATGCGCTGTGCATTTTCTGAAGCGGCAAGCTCCTTTTCAAGCTCATCGTCCTCTCCTGCTTTCAGCTCCAGCGCACCTATATCCTTGACTACCTGACTGAGATAGCGCATACGCTCAATACGTGACTGCTCCTGCTTTTTAAGCTCCCCAAGCCGCCTTGCCGTATGCTGAAGCTCACGGAAGGTCACACGATATTCTTCCAGCAGACTGTTATCTCCGCCGAAATCGTCCAGTATCTCCATATGTCGCTGACTGTCAAGAAGTATCTGATTATCATGCTGACCGTGAATATTTATCATCATACTGCCGATTTCTTTCAGCATTGCCGCAGGTGCAGTTCTGCCGTTTATACGTGCAATGCTGCCGCCGTCCGCATTTATCTCACGGGTAACAGTTATTTCATTGTTATCACAGTCAATGCCAAGCTCGTCAAGCTTTCTGCATATATCAGGAGAAAGCTCCGTAAAAAGAGCTGTTATAACAGCCTTGTCACAGCCTGTACGGACGATATCCTTACTGCAGCGCTGTCCCAGAACAGCATTTATTCCGTTGATGAGTATGGATTTACCTGCACCCGTTTCTCCTGTGAAGATATTAAGCCCTTTCTCAAGCGGTATAACTGTTTCACGTATTACCGCAAGGTTTTTAATATAAAGCTCCTTTAACATTGACCGTTGACCTGCTTTCTAAATGAGTATATCGTTTCTGAATTTCTTTGCCAGCTTTTTCGCATCTGCCTCGCTGCGGACAAGGATAAATATTGTATCATCTCCTGCAATTGTGCCGACTACGCCCTCGTGTCTTACAGAGTCGATGGCAGCACAGGTTCCCTGCGCCATTCCCGCACGACATTTCAGGACTATAGTATTAAGCGCATAATCCACATCAACTACAGCCTCAGAAAATATTCCCTTTTCCACAGCTGCCGCCGGAGAGAGTGTGTACCTGTATACCCCGTTGTCATCACGGAGCTTTACAAGAGAAAGCTGCTGTATATCTCTTGACAGCGTTGCCTGAGTAACAGCTATCCCCCTCTCAGCAAGCAGCCCGATAAGCTGCTCCTGCGTTGATACAGGAATATCGTTAATTATTTCAAGAATAATATCACGGCGATTGTTTTTCATATCTACCTCACTTTATAGGCTTGCACATTTTGCGGCACAGCGAATCGTGAAAGGCATTGTCGATTATTTCCACAAAGCTGATCGTATGTCTGCCGCGCATAATCTCTACCGTTTCATTTTCCGCCATTTTGTGTACAAGCTCGCCGTCTGCACTCAGGACGAGTGAATTTTCCCCAGATGTCCTGTCTGTAAGACAAAGCTTTCTGTCCGCCGAAAAAAGTGTTGCCCTTGCAAAAAGAGAATGAGGACAAATCAGATTCATCTCGATACATTCCAGATCCGGCTCAATAACAGGACCTCCGGCTGAAAGAGCGTAAGCAGTTGAACCTGATGGTGTGCTGAAAAGAATACCATCAGCACGATATTTTCCTATGAGATAACCGTCAGCTGCTACGTCAAAGTCACATATTCTGAAGCTTGCTGATCTTGCTGATACCTCGTTAAGGGCGGTATAAACAGTATCCCCATCTGCGCCATGAATTACAACATCAACAGTCATACGCCGCGATATACGGTAGTCGCCTGTTTTAAGCTTTTTCAGAGCGTCAAGCTGGTCAGCTTCAAGACCTGCCATAAAGCCGAGCGTTCCCGAATTAATGCCGAGAAGCTTTGTATCAGTTCCCATAAGAAGCTTTGCACATCTTAAAATAGTGCCGTCGCCGCCGATAGCTATAAAAATATCTGCATTTCCAACAAGAGATGTTATATCCTCAAAAACCACGAATTTCTTGTCGCCGAATTCCTTTGTGTACTCACGGTCAACAATTACTCCTATACCTGCTGAATGGAGCACATCGCAGACCTGTCTTGCACAACAAAGAGCATTTTTCTTCTGAAAATTGGGATAAAGTACCGCTTTCATTTTCTCCTCCTACAACTGACGGAATGCCTCCTCCACAATGCCGACAAAATCCTGTCGGGGAGCTTCATCGGAGCATTTTACAAGCTTCGCCAGATATTCAATATTGCCGCTTCCGCCCTTTATAGGCGAATAGGTAAAGCTCACAGGCATAAGTCCTGTCAGCCGCATAAAGCTGTCAAGCTCATTTAAAATACGCAGATGAACCTTTCTGTCCTTTACAATTCCTTTTTTACCGATATCGCTTTTTCCAGCCTCAAACTGGGGCTTTACGAGGACAGCGGCAGTACCGCCATCTTTCAGCAGCTCGCTGATTTTCGGCAGTATCTTCGTCAGGGAGATAAAAGACACATCAGCGCATACAAAATCCACCTGACCGCCTGTATCATCATCCGTAACCGCACGTATATCTGTATTTTCCATATTTACAACGCGGCTGTCACGGCGGAGAGATTCCGCAAGCTGTCCGTGACCTACGTCAACAGCATAGACGATTACCGCCCCATGGTTTATCATATACTCGGTGAAACCGCCGGTTGAAGCACCTATGTCAAGGCACCGCATTCCGCTGAAATTCAGAGAGAAATATTCCGCCGCCTTTTCCAGCTTCAGCGCACCTCTGCCTACATACAGCTCCTGTTCCGCAGATTCAAGTATATCCTCCGCAGATACCTCAGCGGAGGATTTTTTTGCAGGCTTGCCGTTTACTGTAACGGCTCCTGATTTTATCATTTCTTTTGCTCGCTCACGGCTTCGGGCGATACCTCTTGCCACAAGCTCAGCGTCAAGACGTGCCATTATCGCCGCCTCCGTTTTGTATTAATTGAGCCATTTTCTCGCTGCTCAGACCAATTTTATCAAGTGCGGACTTTACAGCCGCCTGTTTGATAAAGCCCTTTGCCGCAACTCTTGCATATTTTCCGCGGAAGCCCGATTCCATAAGCATAGCTCCAAGCTTTTCGGAAATACTTCCCTGACTTATAGCTTCCTCAAAGAATATTACCCTTTTGTATTTCGATATCCTGCCGATAAGCTCCTCTGCCACAGGAAAAATCTTCGTAAGTCTTAGCATATCGCAGGAAAGCTTATAGTTATCAACAGCTTTATAAGCTTCGTTGAAAATCCTGCCATATGATACGATCAGCGTATCATTTCCGCTGTCATATAATTTATAATCGGAATAGCTTCCGTCAAAGTCATAGCTTATATCCTCCGCACCTCTTGGATATCTCACCGCTGCAAGATGCTTATCATCATATATTGCCTTTTTAAGACATATCCTCAGCTCCTCATAACAGGAGGGTGCGTATATAACAGTATCGGGTATGCTTGTGAGCATAGGAACGTCAAACAATCCCTGGTGAGTTTCGCCGTCCTCGCCCACTATTCCTGCGCGGTCAATTCCCAGTACAAGGTGAAGTCCGCCTATTGCAACATCGTGGATAAGCTGGTCGTAGGCTCTCTGCAAAAATGTGGAATATACCGCAAATACGGGTATCTGTCCCATTGCGGCAAGTCCTCCTCCGAAGGTTACAGCGTGCTGCTCCGCAATTCCCACATCGTAAAAGCGATTGGGCAGCTTTTTCCCGAAATACTGCAAGCCTGTGCCATATTTCATCGCCGCGGTTATGGCGCATATACGCTCGTCAGCCTCCGCAAGACGCAGAAGCTCCTTTCCGAAAACGGTGGAATAGCTGTCACCTGCTGATATCTCCGGATTGCCCGATTCAACATCAAACCGTGATATACCGTGATATTCACCGGGATTTTTCTCAGCGGGAAGATACCCCTTGCCCTTGACCGTCTTGACGTGAACGAATACAGGGCGATGATATGACTTCGCCATTCTCATTGCCTGCTCCAGATCATTAAGGCTGTGACCATTAATAGGGCCGAGATATATAAATCCTATATCCTCAAAAAGATTTCGGGGAAGTATTGTTGATTTTATAGCGTCCTTGACATATTTCATACCCTTTGCCGCTTTTGAGCCAACTACGGGTATCTTATTGAGTTTCTGCTCCACCTTTCTCTTTGTGTCGAGATATTCCTCTGAGTTGCGGAGAGATGTCAGATACTTTTCAAGTGAGCCGACGCTTTTTGAAATCGACATATTATTATCGTTAAGAATAACAATGAGATTGCTGTCTTTGTCAAAACAGCAGTTGTTCATAGCCTCGTATACCATACCGCCTGTCATAGCACCGTCACCGATAACAGCAACGGTATAATCGTCCTTGCCCTGTAAGCGCATAGCCTCTGCTATGCCGCAGGCTGTGGAAATAGATGTGCTGCTATGTCCTGCTATAACTGCGTCGTGTACCGATTCCGAAGGCTTTGGAAATCCTGAAATACCATCCTCCTGGCGGATCGTTGAAAATCTGTCTGCTCTGCCTGTGAGAAGCTTGTGAACATACGCCTGATGTCCTACATCCCACACAATTTTATCCTCCGGTGAGTTGAAATTCCTGTGAATGGACATAGTAAGCTCCACCACACCGAGATTTGAGGCAAGATGACCACCAGTTGAGGAAATGGTATCAACAAGGATATTCCTTAGCTCGCCGCAAAGCTGACGGCATTGCGTCAGAGAAAGCTTTTTCAGATCCTGGGGCAGATTAAGCTCCGAAAGTCTTATTCTGTCGCCATTTTTTATAAATTCACTCATTTTAACGTTATAGGAAATGGCATACGCACATTCCCAAAACTCCTTTTAATTTTTACGCTTCAGAAGTGTCTTTGTCAGCTCCATGAGAAACTCATTGTTCGGGATAGCGTCAAGCCACTCCAAAGCCTCCGATGTTGCCTTGTCAGCTGCTTCCTGTGCCTTTTCAATGCCGAAAATTGACACATAGGTATTCTTATTTGATTCAGCGTCACTTCCGACAGGTTTGCCAAGCTCCTCAGTAGTGCTTGTAACATCGAGAATATCATCTATTACCTGAAATGCAAAACCAAGACGCAGACCATACTCCGCAGCAGCTCTGATTGTTTCATTTTCTGCGTCGGCACAGATAGCTCCCATAACGCAGGATACAGCAATAAGCTGACCTGTCTTGCAGCGATAAAGATTGCGGAGATTTTCCTCGTCAACGGAATCTGATTTTTCGTTTTCCATATCAATTACCTGTCCGCCGATCATACCATCTCTGCCCACAGAATTTGCAAGAACAGATATGATAAGAATTTTCTGCTCAGCTGTAAGATGAGGTGTATCCGCAATTATTTCAAAGGGAAGAACAGCAAGAGCATCACCGGCAAGAATTGCCATAGCCTCGCCAAACGCCTTGTGACAGGAAGGCTTTCCTCTGCGGAAATCATCGTCATCCATAGCCGGGAGATCATCGTGGATGAGCGAAAAGGTATGTATCATTTCAATTGCGCAGGCAGGAGCTGCTGCAATTTCCATTTCTCCGCCCAATGCTTCACAGAAAGCATACACAAGGGCAGGACGGAGTCTTTTTCCGCCTGCTCTGAGAGAGTAGTTCATAGCGTCGATAAGTTTTACCTGCGGTCTGTTTTCGTGGCTGTAGTTGTTGTAATTCTTAAGCTCCTTTTCGGTAAACTCGATGTAGCGATTAAGGGTATCATTAAAATTACTCATAGCTTATTTAACCTCCGTTATTTTAATTTTTGCGTTATCCAGCTGATTTTTGCATACTGCGGAAAGCTTTACTCCCTCGCCGTACAGCTCAACTGTTTTTTCAAGCGGAACATCGCCTTTTTCAAGCTCTGCGACTATATCCGCTAACTTCTTCATATTTTCTTCAAAGGATACGTTGTTTTCCATATCATTCACCGTTTATTTCAATTATTTCAGCTGTTGCTCTGCCCTTGTCAAACCGCAGCAGCACTTCCTGTCCCGCTGATAAATCAGCAGAATTTCTCACAAGCTCATCACCGCTGTACACAAGGGAATAGCCTCTTGCCATAACTTTAAGCGGACTGAGGCTGTCAAGCCTTGCCGCATTTTCCGCAAGAGCCGCTGTATGTCTGTCAATACTGCGTAATGCAGCTGTTTCCGCACGTTTTTCAAGATTGCTCAGTTTTTCTCCCATAAGCTTCAACCTATTTTCGGGAGATTGCACCGCAAGTCTTGCTGAAATAGAATTATATACTGAGAGCTTTCTTTCAAAAACAGCTGATACAGCTTTTTCACACCGTTTTTCCATAGCTGAAACAGCCTCGGCAAGCTGTAATATATCCGGAGCTGCAAGCTCCGCCGCTGCTGAAGGAGTAGGCGCTCTCATATCTGCCGCAAGGTCAGCAAGAGAGAAATCCACCTCGTGTCCCACCGCAGATATAACAGGGACTTTACAGCCATATACAGCCCTTGCAACAGCCTCCGTATTATATGCGGACAGATCCTCAGATGAGCCGCCTCCTCTGCCAACAATTATAACATCACATTCAGCAGATTCAGCCTTTAATATCCCCTGACAGATCGACATAGGTGCCGCCTCTCCCTGTACAAGAGCGTCAACAGCATATATCTCACAGATGGGATATCGTCTTGACAGTACATTGATTATATCCTGTACTGCCGCACCGCTGAGGGATGTTACAACACCGATTTTCTTCGGCATACGCGGCAGACATCGTTTATGCTCCTGTGCGAATATTCCCTCCGCCGCAAGCTTTTTTTTCAGCTGTTCAAGGGCAACGCTTTCCTTTCCTGCCCCCTCAGGAATAATATCGTTGACGTAAAGCTGATATACACCGTCACGCTCGTATGCAGAAATGCTTCCCGATGCCACAACAGCCATACCATCCTCAGGCTGAAATTTCAGCCTTGCCGCAGCTGACGCAAACATAACGGCTTTAAGAGTGCTTTCCTTGTCCTTTAGTGAGAAATAGCAATGGCCGCTTTTGTAGTGGCAGATGAAATTCGAAATTTCGCCCTTCACCATTATTCCCTGCAAAAGCCTGTCGCTTTTCAGCTTTGAGGCGATATATTTATTGACCTGCGTTACTGTTATTACAGGCATTTATCCTCACAACCTTTCAGGTATGCAAATATCGCTGTTCCTGCCGCATTATCACAGGAAAACTGCGGCTCGGCAAAGGACGCTCCCTCAAATCGGGAAATAATCTGCCTGCGTATGAGCATATCCGACATAACTCCCCCTGCATACACAAGAGGTAATCTGCCGTGCTTTTCTATGGCATATTCCGTCATTGAAATAATAGTGGCTGCAATGAAATCAAGGCAATATGCCGCGATATTTTCGGGAGCTTCGCCGCTTTCAAGCATAGCCTTGCACTTGTTCTCAACTCCTGAAAGACAGCAGTTTCCATCTTTCAGAACAGCTCTTATCCTTTTGCGGATATCAGCTTTTTCTGCAAGCTTTTCAAGCTCCATACCACAGGGAAAATCAAGCCCCAGCATAAGCCCTACTCTGTCAACAGCCTGTCCTCCGTTAAGATCAAGGGAAGTGCATATAGTGCTGATTTTCAGTACCAGCTCCTCATCAGGCTCACATAACAGACAATCGGTAGTTCCGCCGCTTACGTGAAAGGCAATGAACGGCTCGTTTATGAGTTCAAGCCTGTCCGCAGAATAAAGGGCAGCAAGGATATGACCTACCTGATGCGATGTAGTATACACGGGAATTTTCTCAATCGCCCCATAGGAACGGACAAATCCCTCTCCGCATAAGAAGCAGGGCATATATGATCCTTCAATATTCCTTGGACGCGCAGACGCTGCCGCCGCTGTGATTTTCCCGATCTCATTCTCCGAAAACAGTCCCTCTATCATATCGGGGAGCTGCTTTGTATGGTGGAAAACCGCATCGCTCTGCCGAAGCCCCAGCGCTCCGCTTTTCACGGGCAGAAGCTTTTTACGCTGTACTATCCTGTTTTCCTCGCTGATGTACACCGCCGCTGATGTGGTATAATTGCTTGTGTCTATACCGAGAAACTCAGGCATTTTCCTGTTCCTTTGCGCGGTCACGGGAAAATGCCCCCAGTACGCCGTTTATAAAGTTGACATCTTCACGGTAAGTATATGTTCCCGCAAGCTTTATAGCCTCGCTGATAGCCGCATTGTCGGGAGTCTTATCATCATAAAGACACTCGTACACAGCAATTCTCAATATTGCGTGGTTAAGCTTGGATATTCTTGCAAGCTTACGGGATCTGCTGTAGCTCTCAATTATGCTGTCAAGCTCATCTGCATGGGAAAGAGTACCGTTTACGATAGCCTTAACTTCGTCGTTTACAGTAATTTCCTCGATTTCCTCCGCAATTTCATAAAGTTCCTCAATATTATCATCACGGAGAAGCTGCTCAAACACAAGCTTGAATGCACTATCTCTTATTTCACTTCTTGTCATTTATTTTCTCCAATCTTTTAGAATACAACACCGTCTACAACAACGTTAACTCTTGCTACTGCAACACCTGTCATAGACTGTATACTGTCCTTAACGGCGGACTGTACATCCTGTGCAGTCTGGACAGCCTTGACGCCGTTTTTAACCTTTATCTTTATGTCGATAGCTGCAACATCCTCATACATTTTCACCTTAATAGGGCCGTTCTGTCTGAGCTTGCTGAGTTTATTGACTTCACCGCTTAACTCTGCAACTCCCTTTACATCAAGAGCTGCAAGCTTTGCCACGGTAATAATAACATCCTCTGAGATTTTTAATGCTCCTGATGATGCTTTTTTAACACTATCCATTTTTTACCTCCTGTTTAAAGGATTTTCAGTGTGTATACAGTTATCTGATTTAATTAAATATCCATATACACTCTTACTCTTATATTATACCAAATAATTCACAACTTTTCAACTACTTTACCTCAAAAATTCTGATATTTTCTGCTGAAACATCACTTTCGCTCATAATTATATCCTTTACTGAGGCAGCCTGCGCCTTATCAAGCCCTTCTGTCTTGATTACAACCTTTGCAGTTTCACCATCAAGGTATGCCACGCAGTCCTCAAAGCCCTGAGCTTTGACAAGTGATTCGATAGTACCCTCAGACTCAATAAGCTTTGATACCTCTACCGCGTCAATAGCATTTACAACCATTTCGTCCTCTGTAAGATCGCCGCCTCCGATTATAGTCTGCAAGGTCTGTACTGCTTCGTCACGGTTGCTCATCTTATCAAGGCGCGCCTGTGCAAAATAGTCAGCCGAGGCTGTTTCTGCATTTTCATCAGATAAATCTGCATTTACAAATTCTGTTTCACCATAGTTTTCGGTATCGCCCATTTCCGCTACCTTTACCGTATCGCCACCCTTTATGGTGTCAGGTGCGGTAATATAGTTTATGTAAACCGCCGCCGCAAGCATAAGTGTAAGGCAAGTCATTATAATCTGCTTTTTTCCTATTATCATTGTTGGCTTTTTCATAATATCTGCTCCTTATTTCATTATTGTTACATAAATGTCAGCTGTTGGTATTCCAAGGGCTGCTGATGCCGCTTTGTACATACGCTCCTCAACTACGGGACTTCCGCAGCCTCTGCATATTATTACAGCTCCCGCAATTTCAGGAGTTTTTACCGTTTCAATAAGCGGCTCACGGCTGCTTCCACCTATCAGGACATATTTTTCCTCTGAATTGCGTTTATTTTCTGATTCAGAGTGTTTCTCCTCGGAGGCGTAAATATACCTCTCCCCCGAACCTGCTGTAAGATATACCTCCACCTCACCTGCCCCTTCTATTTTTTCTAAAAATGCTTCAAGCCGTTCTTCATTTTCCCTGCAGAAGCTTTGTGCGACATCTGTATAAGGCTTTTCAGCGGCGATTACTTTTTTCTCATCCTTGTCGGATAATCCCGACAGAAAAAGCAGAACAACTCCTGCTGCTCCAAGCAGGGCGATTGCCGCGGCTGAACGCTTATCGCCTGCTATTTCTTTCAGCTTTTCAGTAATTCCCATTTATTACCTCCGTTCCCATTCCAAGACTGTTTTTTACTATAAGAGCCGCACCTTCGTAATCCTCCGCTATAATCGTCACACTACTAATAGATATGCTGTAATCTGCTGAAATATTAACATCTGTTTCAATTGATGTGTAATTAATTCCCGCACTCTGCAATTGCTGCTCCAGTACCGCATTTATATTAGCCTCTGTTTCCGCTTTGACAGACATTGCATATGCGTCGTTTTCAAGGTCGGCAGAGATATAGCTGTAATCCGACAGATCAGGCAGCTCGAAATTTATCGTTCCCTGTGCAAATGGTGCTATCATTACAAGGGCAAGAAGCAGATCAATAATCAAAACTATTGAAGTTTTCAGCTTTGACGATGACAACACACCGCCGATAACGCTCCTTGCTGCTGATACGGCACATATGGCTATAACTGTAGATCTTACACTTTCCATTTCTACCCCCCGAAGGTTTTCATCAGTATGGCGGTACAAAGTATGAATATGACGGAATAGCATACAAGTACGCATTGTGCTATGGCAAAGCCGCTGTCTATACTTTTCAGAAGCTTCGATATTTCCTGTGCAGCAAAAACATCAGCTGCCGCGCTCCCTGCCCACATTACAAAACGGTATACAAGCAGCTCCAGCAATGTAGGAAGAAGAAGTACCGCTATAGCGGCTATTCCGGCAGCACCTACAGTTCCGCCGATCACCTCAAAGCTCCCCTTGACTGTGGAATAAGCGTCTGAAACGGCTCCACCCACAATGGGAACAAATCCCGATACAAGCATTTTCGCCGTTTTTGCCGCCGCACCATCTGCTCTGCCTGTAATAGAGCATTTCAGGGTAACAAAGCCTGTGAACAGCGTCATTGTAATAGATATTCCCCACGTTACTGTTTTTTTCAGGAGATTAACTATACTTTCAAGAGAGGTACTGGGGAATACGCTTCCTGCCGCACCCATAGAAGCAGTTATACCAAGAACGGGAAGAAGATAGCTCTCAGACAGCTTTACAATGACTTCGGAAGCGCCTAAGAGCATCATGTGACATACCCCTGCTGTTGAAAATCCGCCGCAGGCAACAGATACCGCCGACAGCACAGGCACAAATACAAGTATAAAGCCTCCGGTATTCTGTATTGTCCTCAGTATTCCGCTGTATACATCTGCAAGCTGCGGAAGTATTACCATAACAGATGCTATAACGCATATGGTGCTGTACATTTTGTCTGAGTTATCCGACGCTGATTTCATTACAGCAGAAAATACTATAACGAGAAAGACAGAAGATAACATTTTCATAGGCGATGACAAGCGAGATGAAAGCTCCGACCATATTATGCTGCCAAGAGCTTCAAGGGATAGATCGTCCATATCTGCCGCCTCAAAGCCTGTACCAAATTCCGATAATATACCATCAAGCTCCTCTGTGATTTCCATGGTGTAATCGGAAAGCTCCGATGCATATACCGAAAATGGGGCGAAACAAGGAAAAATCAGTATAAGTGATATAACAATGATAAATATTTTTTTCATATTCCACCTACATCAAACTGCTTATCTGCTCCAGGACAGCCTTTACAAGAGGAAGACTCAGCAGAGTTACAGCTCCCCTGCCCCAAAGCTCCGATGCCGAGGCTATTGCGCTTTCACCGCTGTCACGGCAAAGCTCTGAGGTTATCCGCGTAATAATACATATTGCTGCTCCTTTGTAAATAAGCGCAAGGTAGCTTTCGGATATTCCTGCCGCCGCGAAAATATTCCTGAGCTCCTCCATCATTGGTGCGGCAAAAGCGGCAAAACTTCCCATAATGACTGTACAGGCGGCAATGGCAAGAAGCATTGACTGCTCGCGGCAATGCTGACGGAGCAGAACCGCAAGTATTGCTGAACAAAGGCAGAATGACGCAGTTACAAAGCTTCTATCTATCATAAGCCAAACACCGTTTTTACTGTTTCGAATAGCCCTGCAATTTCCTCTACAATAAGCATCAGCACAACGATAAGTCCTGCAAGTGTTGTCATCATCGCCTGTTCTTCACGTTCCGCACGTTTCAGCACAAGGTTGAGTACGGCTACAATTATGCCTGTTCCTGCAATTTTGAAAATCAGATCTATGTCCATTTCTCCACCCCTTTACAGTACAAGTATGCCTGCCATTACGCCAAAGAGAAGCCCTGTCCCACGGTATAACCTGCCCTTTTTCAGTAATGCATCACGACGAAGCACCATAATTGCTTCAAGTTCACGCTCTAAATCATATATTTCGCTGAGCTGTGCGGAACAGTCAGCTCTGCCAAGAATTTCACCAAAACGAATAAGCAGCTCCTTTTCCTCCTTGTTACCATAAAAACCACTTTCTACAGCATCTCTCCACAGCTTATGAAAATCCTCCCCTGATTTATATTCATCAGGAAGAAAATTGACAAATCCCAGACAAGAAAACTGCTTTTCCTCTTTTAAACTGCGACAGAAGCTGTACACATCATCGCCTCGTCTGCATATTATGTACTCCGCAGAGCGAAAAATCTGCCCTATGCTGACACAGATATTTCTTGCCTCCCTAAGCCTGTCAGCCAGCGAATAGCCTATTACACCGCCAATTACTGTGAAAAGCACAGCCGCACCAACTCTAAATATCATCCCTGAGCCTCCTTATTTCTTTAATTTTGCCTATGCTTCGCGCTCCGGAAAGTATAACAGCGTAGTCGAATACTTCCTTTTTCAGCAATTGCTTCATAATCGGACGACTGCACATCTCACGAAAACTCCCGCCATGAACCGTAGCGCAAAATTTCACGCCGCAGCCAATACTGCTCAGAATTGCAGCCGAGTCCTCATCGGTTGATATCTCATCACAGAAAATGTAATCTGGAGATAAAGTGCGTACAGCAGAAATTATCCCCTTTGCCCTTGTACATCCTGTGAGAACATTGGTGAGTATTCCCACATCATTGCGGATAATTCCCCCATCGGTGCAGGCTATCTCGTTACGCTCGTCCACCAGAGCAACCTTGGAAGTATTCCCTATTAGCCTGCATAAATCACGCAAAAGCGTGGTTTTACCGGAATTGACTCCGCCGCAGATAACAACACCGCAGGCATTTTTACAGATAAGTGAATAAACCTCCTCACCGCAACCGATAATATTTCTGGAGATACGAAAATTAAGTCCTGTAATATCCGCAAGCTGACCATCATTTCCATATCGCCCTGAAAGTCCTACTCGAACACCGCCGCGGAGAACGAATACTCCGTCACGAAGCTGACTTGCACAGCTATGTATGGAATAATGGGACAAATAATTCATCACAGCATCAATATCCGAGGGTAAAACTGTTACCGCCGAAACATTGTTTGAATTAGCTGTAAGTCCGCTGCTTGTCAGATACATTATTTTATCAGGGAAAACAAGTGCTGCTTGCCTGCCCGAATTAATCCGCAGCTCTGTTATATGTTCCCTGTCCGCAAATTTAACTGCCATAAAAGGCACTCTGATTTTTTCAGGAAGGTATTCCGCAATTACTTCCCAGCTTGTACGTTCTGTCATTTAAGACACCCCTTTCCCTATATCATATGTGCGAGTAAAGCATGATATGACAAGCTGTATCGGTTTTAGGGCATAAAAAAACGCCCTTGCGAACAAGGACGTTTTGAATATTTGGAAATTATTCCTTTACACCACCGAGTGCAACACCGGCAATAATGAATCTTGAAAGGAAAACGTAAGCAATGATAATAGGAACGATTGCAAGTGAAAGTGCAAGATAAATAGCACCAAAATCGTTAATCTTATCAGAGGACTGGATACCGGAAACCATCATAGGAAGTGTTTTCTGGTTAAGGTCTACGTTAATAAGAATCATATTAGGTGTATAGAAGTTGTTCCAGCTTGCGATGAATGCGAAGATTGCCTGTACAGCAATAGCCGGCTTCATCATAGGAATAGCTATTGATACAAATGTTCTGAACTCGTTACATCCGTCAATACGAGCAGCCTCAACAATTTCCAGTGGGAAAGAGGACTTCATGTAAGATCTCATGAAGTAAACAACTGAGGGAGCTGCAATTGCAGGAAGAATAAGAGGCCAGTATGTATTTGTAAGCTTAAGGTCAGCCATGAATGCAACGAAACCTGCGGATGTAACCTGCATAGGAATCATCATTACAAGAAGGATTACTGTGTAGGAAATATCCTTGAGTTTGAAGTCGTATACGTGAATACCATAAGCTGTCATAGCTGAGAAAAATACTGTAAAGAAAGTACAGAATATAGTAATAAATAAACTGTTCTTATAACCGTGAAGTGCGTCATAAGACATTCTGATATTCTGGTTAGAAGCGATAGTCTTGAAGTTCTCACCTAAATGTGAACCCGGAATAAAGCTAAGGCTGCTGGCGATATCAGATGTTTCACGAGTAGCGTTGATTATAAGAAGGTAGATAGGAAGCAGACAAATAATTGTCAGAATAACAAACCAAATAAACAGAGCAGTTGATTTGATCTTTATCTTAGCAGAATAATTGTCCTTAGGTTCTCCATAAGTTGATTTCATTTTGCTCATATTGAAAAACCTCCAAACTGTTTATTTTCCTGCTTAAGCTGTTTAGCAATCTTCTTTCTCTGCTTCTTCTTAGCAATTTCATCCTTATCACGAGTCATATAGAATGCGATACATCCAAGTACGAGAGTGATGAAGAACAGGAGAACGGAAGCCGCACCTGCAAGTCCCATTTTGTTCTCGTCCATCTGAGCGTGGAAATACTCGTAAATAAGAACAGCAATTGTACGGAGATGATCGCTGACAGGTACACCATTGTGATAAAGGAAAGGAATATCGAACATCTGGAGACCACCGATCATAGATGTTACAAGTGTGTAAGCCATAATAGGTGTAAGGAGTGGCAGAGTAATCTTTCTGAAAACCTGACCGGAGCTTGCACCGTCGATGCTTGCAGCCTCGAAAAGTGATGGGTTGATACCCTGAATACCTGACATGAGCATGATCATAGTATTACCAAACCACATCCATGTCTGAATGAACATAACAACAACTCTTGACTGCCATACACCATTTACAAACGGGATAGGAGTATAGAGTTTTGATGCTTCGTTGTACTCAACAATGCCCAGCTTGTTAAGAAGAATGTTCAGAACGCCGGGGTTGGATTCTGACTGTCCGCAAAGCTGAAGGAAAAGGACTGCAACTGATGCAGCTGTGATAATGTTTGGAAGGTACATTACAACCTTGAAAAATCCCTTTCC
This sequence comes from Ruminococcus sp., assembly GCA_017624895.1. Lineage (GTDB taxonomy): Bacteria > Bacillota > Clostridia > Oscillospirales > Ruminococcaceae > Ruminococcus. The sequence goes on from JAGAMB010000064.1 coordinate 42,197, forward strand.
GGGAATCTTCAGATTTGCCTCTGTGAACCATACAGCAAGTGAAAGTGAAAGCGCGATCTGTGGAACGAAGTTACCGATCCAGAGAATAACGGTATTTCTCAGTGCTGTGAAAAATGCCTTGCTTATAACCGCCTCACGACGGCTGCCGCTGCTTCCAAAGAGAAGAGTCTTGTAGTTTTCGAAACCCACAAAACTGTCTACCTCAGGACCATTACCGTAAAAGCTTACAATAAATGTATTGATCAGAGGATATAACTGGAAAAAGAAATAAACAAGAAAAAACGGCAGAATAAATATATAGCCGTATTTTGCATAGCTGATTGATTTAATACGTCTCTGCGCAGCTGATGCCATAACACACACCCTCTCGGAATAATTTTTAACTATACACAAATACACACCTACGGAATACGCTATGTATTCCGTAGGGTATATTGCTATTTAGTTGTTAGACAATTCAGTTAGCAGAATTATTCAACGTCAATAGTTGTGATGTGCTCAGCAACGAGATCCTTGAATGTCTCAAGTGACTCCTCGTATGTCTTGCCACCCTCGAGGTGCTGCTCCTTGATAGCCTTCATGAAGTCAGCCTTGATTGTTGCATCGTAAGCTGTGATAAGACCATTGAAGTCAATTGTCTTAGCATTCTCAGCGAGAACTGCAAAGTAGTTCTGACCATCCTTGAAGTTGTTGGAGATCTTCTCGTTAAATACTGTGTTGGAGCTGATAAGGCTATCCATTACAGCTGTGTTGTTTACGTACTCAGGCTTGTTCTTAGCATACTCAGCCATCTGCTCTTCGTCAGAAGCAGAGTTGATGATGAACTCACGAGCCTCTTCACCGTTGTCAGTAGCAGGATTAACAACGATCCATGTACCGCCCCAGTAGTAAGGTGTTGGTCCCTGAACGACGTTCCAGTTACCGTACTCAGCACCGCCTACGCCGCCAGCTGCGTCGAGGAAGAAGTCACCGAAGCCCCATGTAGATACGAAGTAACCCATAGCGTTACCTGTTGTACCAGCTGCTGTCCAGTCTGTGGACCACTGCTCGTTCTTTGTTACGCCGCCCATATCCCAGAGCTGCTTAGCTGTGCTTGCGAATTCCTCGCAGAAAGAGTCGATCTGGAGTGCGTTGTCAACAACCCAAGGTGTAGAACGTCCGCAAGCGAATGCCTGCCACATACCACCGAGAGAGTCAGCAAGTGCAACACCGCCGCTTGTCTTGTCGCTAACTTCCTTAGCTGTCTCAACGAACTTGCCCCAGTCAGCAACCTTAGCCTGCATATCCTCAGGTGTTGTTACACCGAGGTACTCCTCAGCGAGTCTTGCGTTGTATGCAAAACCACCTGCAGCAGCCTGCCAAGATACACCCTTACGAACACCGTTGCTATCCTTACCGATAGCATCTGTGTAGCTGTGGATGTTGGGGAAATCTGCGTCTGTAAGACCGAGCTTATCGAGAGCAAGTGTCTTGGAATCGTCGTTGATGTACTTGAGAGCCCAGTCAGCCTCTACGAAGTATACGTCGAGGTCATCGCCGGAAGCGAAGAGCTGATCGTAGTTCTCGGAAGCCTCGCCGCCGCCTACACCGAAGGAGATGAAGTCTACGCCTTCAACTTCGTCGTTTGTGAGCTTATCAGCAACTGTCTCATAGTCAAGGCCCTTCCACTGAGCAATGAGGTAAGGAGCGTCATCAGGGTTCCAAGCAGCAACTGTGAATGTGCCACCGCCAACGCCTACTGAAGCGTCGATTGCGCTGGAATCAGCAGCAGGCTCACTGCTGTCATCAGGTGTAGACTCCTCAGGTGCATCTGTAGCAGCCTCTGTAGCCTCAGGTGTGGATGAAGATGAACCCTCGTCTTCCTTAGGTCCGCAGCTTGCAAATGCTGTAGCAGCCATTGCAAGAGTAGCAACTAATGCTAATGTTCTCTTAAGTGTGTTCATTGGTTATTTCCTCCTTAATTATGTGTTATACTCACTATGAGTACAACTCTGTGAAAAAATGATTACGGCATACTAAAACTTGCGGATCTGCTCAATATGATTGTTCTCAAACCGACAGCTGCCGCTAATTATTTCAGCCGTTTTTTACAAGACTTTATAAGTCAATGTAATTGTAAGAGCATACATTCCCATTACCTAAAGGGGATACTCTGCTCTTGCTGTAATTAAAATATACCCTATTTTTCGTTTAAAGTCAATCCTTTGTAGCGTTCTTTAATATTTTTTGAACACTCTGTACACTTTCAACACTATTTTCTTGTATATTTTCACATATTCTTTTTTAAAATATTACAATTCAGTAACATACTTTTTGCACCTTATTCTACAAACAGTTTTCAATTCTTTTATATCTTTTTACCAACATCCCAAATACTTCCACCTTATTTATCCCTGTATTTGGTTATTTTGTTGACCTTTCAGCATAAATTTCCAATATGCGGCTTGCATCGGAGGAGTCAACAGATTTATCGCCATTCATGTCGCTATAGTCATAAATTGCTTTTTTAATAATCCCTGCCCCTCCTGTGGAGATATCAGCATAATGTGAAAGAACCATACTCGCGTCGGAGGAATCTACAGCGCCGTCGGCATTAACATCACCATTTTCAACGATAAAATCCGCTGCTATATAGCTTCTTTCAGTATAGCTTTCAAAATCAACCGTAGCCGATACATAGCTGTAACCATTTAATTCAAGCGGCTCTGTATATTCAGTATATTCACTGCCATTGATCGAATAGTACACCGTTGAACCATTCTTTACTGACAGCTCAATCCTCTCCCCTGTGGGAATGTATCCTGTCATATGGCTGAAATCCACAGTATTTATGGGATTTGCCAGCACCTTCATCGCAACATTTCCTATAGCAATTGACAGATCGCAGTTATTGAAAGACTCCTCATAGAAGCTATAAATAATCTCTGCTTCTTCCAGAAGATCAGTTTCCTCAGGGTATATATCTTCAAAAAGCTGTTCTTCAAGCTGTTTCAGGATCTCAGCCTTTTCCTCATCATTATAAGTCATATCATTGCCTGCAATATCAAGCCATTCAGTACCATCCGAGCTGCAGAAGCTTTCATTAACTCCTGTATTAGACTTTATGCCGTCATATGTGGTATAAGTGCCAAGCGGAATTATCTCGTCAGCATAACCTCCGTGAATATAAAGAACTGATTCAATGGGTATAACATAAGGTGATTCTGCACAGTATAGCTTCATTACCGCCGAAAAGCGCTCTCCTTCTTCAACAATTACATCCTCGTCCAGCTCAATCGTAACCGTTCCCGAAAGATCCACTACTCCCTTTGTAACAGCAGAGGCTTGTCCCGATGTGGGATCTGTTTCATCTGTAAGACCGCTGTATATGGTTATTTCATACTCTGTAGCAGAACAGGGTATATTCACAAGAATGGCTTCAAGCTGCATATCCTCCTCGGCTGTAAAGATATTCGCCATATACGACGGCTCATTAACGTTCCTGTCATCAGCGGCTGACATCGACTGCAAAGGCACATATGTATCGTGATGGTAATTATACTTGTAGTTTTCGGCATCCTCAAGCTCAAAGGCTGCAAATTCACAAAGGGAAGTATCATCATATGAAATCCACATATAGCCTTCGTCAAATTCATCTTCGCCCCAGCTGTTCTTTATAAGCCATGCACCATCATTTTCCGCAGGTACTTTAAAATTCTCCTTCGGGAAATTGTCATCCCATCCGGCAATCGCAACAGAATGGCTTGCATACTTCGGTCTTCTCACGCTTCTGGTGGAATTATATACATCGCTGTAATATTTCTCAGAGTCTGACTGGAATGAAACATCAACAGCAAGTCCGCTGTAGACTAATTCCTTTATAATATGGTTTACCTCATCAGCATTTGATCTTTCTTTATTATAATCAAATAGATAAGCATTTTTCAGGTGATAATCACTTTGGAATTTCAGCTCCGCCACAGCTTCTTCATCTTTAAAGAAGCTAAGTTCATCATATGGCAATCGGCTTTCAAAGACGGGCCCTATCCATTGCGACCACAAATTTAACGCCATAAATGAAGTGCCGCCAAATTCAAGGATATCAACGACGCTGCCGTCAAAGGAAATCTGATCATCGCCGTAAAATGTGTAATATGATGTGTGAAGCTCTGACAGATCAACATCCGGATTATACCTTTTTATCGACGATTCCCCTGATGCCACTGCAGAATGAGCCCAGCAGGTACCGTAAGCTCCCTGATTTTTAACAGGTGTCATACAGTTGATACTGCGGAGGTCAAAGCTTTCAGGAAGATCTTCCACTCCCCTTTTCATTGCTGAATATCCGCCTATACTGCCGGTTGCAGGCTTCATCACAATCTCTCCGCTTTCAAGAGTATCAGCAATGTCGAATTTCGGCGCAGATAGAGAAAATCCGCTTACCGACGCTTCTTTCGCAACAGGCTCTGTATTGATTTCCACAGCAGCCGATGAATACAGCGGCAGCGCCGAACAGACTGCCGCAAGTGAAGCTGCTGCGGCATATCTTATTTTTTTCATAAATTATTCCTCCATTTATAGATAATGCAGAGGAGTGCCCTCTGCATTATCGCTATTCAGAAACAAGGCAGTACATTATACCAAACCACTCTCTTATCCAGTAAGTCGGCAGAAGCCAGCTTTCGGTTTCAGCTGAAATATTATACGCCTTTATTCCCAGACGCTTTGCATATATATCAGCGCGGAGCTGATGATAACCGTCAGTTACTATAGTTATATCCCCACACAGCCCATCTTTGTCAATTATTTCTTTTGAAAAGCGGAGGTTTTCCTCTGTACTTGTGGATTTGTCCTCCATAAAGATACGGCTTTCCGCAATTCCCTTATTCAGCAGATACTTCCGCATAACATCGGCTTCACTTGTGACCTCGTCGCTGCCCTGCCCTCCCGATACAATAACTTTTACATCGCTATTTTCCGATAGATAATCATAGGCGGCATCAAGTCTGTGTTTCAGCATTCGGCTTGGTGTTTCACCTCTGATCTGACAGCCGAGAACAACAAGTGTAGTCGTTTTGTCCTTTGGCTTGTCGTTCATCTCCTTTGCCATAAAACAGCTTATAACAACTGCGCCGATAAGACATACTCCTGTCAGACTGCCTGCCGTTACAAGAAATATCCTGCCTCCGTTATGCTGCCACATACGGCTGAACATATCCGCAAAGGTGCGACGGAATATTACCATAAATAACAGTATAACAGATACTGCTACACCTGTGATATTGCCGATATTCACAATAGCCGAAAACATCGGTGTCATAAAGTGAATTGCCGCCATAATAAGTAATATTGCTGCGACTATCCTTATGATTATTTCTGCTGTCAATTTCATTTCCTATCCTATTTCTTTCTTGCTGTTAATTTTATTATCCTTTCGATTTCCTCAAATTCGGTGCTTTCGCTGCCTAAATGAGTAGGCACGGAATTGTAAAGACCATGAAAATCTGATCCTCCTGTACGGATAAGCTCATATTTATCAGCAATTTTTCTAAGCTCATCACGATATGCCTCGTCAGCAGAATAATGGCCTATTTCAACACCGTCGATCCTGCCATTTTCCGCAAGATCCTCCAAAAGCTCAATATTGTCATACTGTGCAGGGTGAGCAAGAACAGCTGCACCGCCTGAAAGATGTATAAGGTCAATTACAAAATTTACATCGGGATATTCACGCTCCACATAGCAGGAACCTGTTTTCGGATTGAAAAGCTCACTATCAAGTTCACCGTAAAATTCAAGAGCATAGCCGTAATCAATCAGAGCGCGCATAATATGCTGCTTAAAGATACTCTTTGACGAAGTGGTGTGCTTTAATATACTTTCTAAAGTTATAGGAAATTTCGCCATGACCTTTTCTATCATTTCCTTTGAAGTCTGCTTTCTGATTTCACAGCATTTAAGGCAAAGTCCCTCAAGTCGGTCGGGCTTCTGGGGATTATAGCAGAGAACATGGACTTTTCTGCCTCTTTCCTTATCCCATGCTGACAGCTCAACGCCGTGAAGTATCTTAATTCCTGCACGATTGGCAAGAACATCTGCACGGGAAAAAGAAGCCATTGTATCATGGTCGGTTATGGAAAGCCATTCCACACCTGTACGCTGTGCCTGAGCAATAACGTCCTCAATTCCGAGAGAGCCGTCTGAAAGCTTTGTATGGCAATGTAAGTCGCAAATCATAATATACCTCCCGCGTATATTTTCAACAAATTATATTCACAATTTCATAGAAAATTTACTATCAAAAATTTTATGGCTATAATTATATCACACTTCACGACAAATTGCAAGCTTTTTTGTGCTTTTTCACAATATTTTCATTTAGTAAATTAATACAGCACCACGGTAAATTGCGGTGCTGATAATTTATACCAATCCCTAAAATGTTAGTAGACAAAGATGATGAGCAAAAATGATGTATGTCAAGGCGGACGACGAAAGCATACTGCCGTATGGTGAGGATGTCCAACGATGACATACAGCATTTATGCCATTAGATTTGTCTACTGTTGTTTCAGGGATTGGTATTATATATTGATGCTTTGAACTGTCCATCACCCGAAGCCGTTACTGCAAAGCCGCATACAGCTCCGATTTTCTGAATCCCGTTTCCTTTGCAACAGCTTTGCAGGCTTCCGTAGGCTTTTCGCCTTTTTCTATAAGCCGCTTCACCTGCTCCATAGCCTGTTCAAGGGTAATTTCCTCGCTGTCTGCGGTATTTTTCCCCTCTAAAACAAGTACAAATTCCCCTCTCGGCTCGGTAGTATTGTAATACTCCACCGCCTCTGAAAGGGTGAATCTGATAACTTCCTCATGAAGCTTTGTAATCTCACGGCAAATGGCTATTCTACGCTCTCCGCCGAAAAAATCCACCATATCTGCAAGGGTATTTTTCAGCTTATGGGGAGCTTCGTAAAAAATCATTACCGCCGTTTCATTCCGCAGAAGTTCAAGCCTTTCCTGTCGCTCTTTTTTCGGCACAGGGAGAAATCCCTCAAAGGTAAAACGGTTTATGTGCAGTCCTGACAATGCCGCCGCTGATGCTGCTGCCGTAGGTCCGGGGACTACCCTCACATCAATGCCGTTTTCGTAGCACATACGCACAAGAACTTCGCCGGGGTCGGATATGCAGGGCATACCCGCATCTGTCACAACTCCGCAATTCTGTCCGCTTAAAATTCTGTCGATAATACGCTGTGCCTCGCTTTTACTGCTATGCTCGTGAAAGCTGACAAGCTCGTTTTTGATTTCACAGCGGTTGAGAAGTTTCAGCGTAACTCTCGTATCCTCGGCACAGATGAAGTCCACTTCTTCCAGCAGACGCATCTGACGGAGAGTTATATCCTCCATATTGCCGATTGGCGTACCAATTATATAAAGTATACCACTCATTTATCGTCAGCCTCCTTTCCTGTGTCGTATATCTTCTGTAATTCTTCAGAAAATCCGTTTTCGCTGCGTATGTACAGCTGTGGCTCAACCTGCATAAATGGCTTTGAACCCTTTTTGCCCTCGATTAAAAACAGCCACGGTGCATCATCGGGAGTTTTAGAAACAAATCGTATACGCTTAGGCTCGATATTGTGATTTTTCATTGCAAAAATCACATCGGAAAGCCTTTCTGGGCGGTTGCACACGCATAATCTGCCACCGAATTTCAACAGCTTTTCCGCCGCACCGCATACATCATCAATATTGCACATAATCTCGTGTCGGGCAATTCTTTGTGCTGTTATAACGCTTTCAAAGCCTGCATTTACAGCCTTATATGGCGGATTACAGGTCACAAGATCAAGCTGACCAATGGGTGCGTCCTCCCACAGCTCCTTTAAATCGGCGCAAATGGGGATAATCCCCGAAATCTCGCTTTTTTCCATGCCCATGCGGAGCTGTTCAATCGCCCCCTCCTGTATATCCACCGCATATGTAACCTGCGGAGGACGTTTTTTCTGCATAATAAGAGGGATTATTCCGCAGCCTGTTCCTAAATCGCAGGCTTTGTCCTTCTGCCGATATCCCGAAAAATCCGCAAGCAGAAACGCGTCCGTGCCGAAACGGTGGTCGCTGCTTGCACATACATATATTTTATCTGTCAGTTTTTCAAAATTATATTCCATATTTCACCTAAATAATCGTTCCTCCGCCTACGACAATATCGCCATCGTAGAATACTACAGCCTGTCCCGATGTAACAGCTCTTTGCGGCTCATCAAATTCCACAAGATATCTGCCGTCCTCTGTCTTTGAAAGAGTTGCGGCACAGTCTTTCTGGGAATATCTCGCCTTTGCTGTTATACGCATCGGCTCTGTTATTTTCTCCACAGAAATGAGATTTACATTTTCCGCAATAAGCGACATTGTGTAAAGGTCGCTTTCATCGCCTAAAACCACGGTATTCGTTTTACAATCCTTTTTCACTACATAGGCAGGCTTTCCAAGAGCAATTCCAAGCCCTTTGCGCTGCCCAGGGGTGTAATTTATATGCCCCTTATGCTTGCCGAGGATTTTTCCCGACATATCCACATAATTTCCCGACTGTGCCTTTTCTCCTGTGAATTTCTCAATGAACTCCACATATTTTCCATCGGGAACAAAACATATATCCTGACTGTCAGGCTTATCCGCGTTTATAAGACCATTTTCAGCGGCAATCTCACGGACTGCCGATTTTTCCATATTTCCAAGTGGAAAAATGATATGTGCAAGCTGCTCCTGAGTGAGAGAATAGAGCATATATGTCTGGTCCTTGCTTCTGTCGGCGGAACGTTTCAGCAGATATCTGCCTCTTTTCTCGTCATATTCGCAAACTGCATAATGACCTGTAGCTATGTAGTCACAGCCGTTTTTCTGTGCTATTTTCAGCATTTCCCCGAATTTAACACATCGGTTGCATTCAATACAAGGATTGGGAGTTCTTCCGTTGAGATAGCTGTTACAGAAATATTCCATCACATATTTGCGGAAACATTCCTTCATATCTACGGTAATATACTGAAATCCCAGCTTTTCCGCAACTCTCTCAGCATCCCCTGCTCCCGATAAATTGCCGTTGTTTTTGGCATTTGTACAAACAGCAATATCGTCGTCAGAAAACATTTCAAGGGTAACTCCAATGACCTCATATCCCTGCTCTTTCAGAAGCAAAGCGGCTGCAGAGCTGTCAACTCCACCACTCATTCCAATCATAACCTTTTTCATAAGATACTCCTTATAATGAATAGAATAGGGAACCTCTAAAAACCGCCCTCACGACGTAATTTCTATGACAAATATACAAACTTACGCTCGTGTTCTGATTTTCAGAGAACCCCTGTCATTTCTTTCAATGATGTAAAATAATAGTCCGAATTTTTTTCAAGCTCTGTCCTGTCCTCAGCCGACGCTTCATCGTATACCGCCGCTGTTATAAATCCTGCATTTTTCGCGGTTATTACGCTGTGGAGAGAATCCTCGACCACAATGGTTTCACCAGGTTTAGTACCGAGAAGCTCTGCAGCTCCCATAAATATATCAGGGAATTTCTTCCCTCTCGGATACTCCGCATCAGTCAGCAGAAACTTTATTCTGTCATATATTCCGTGTCTTTCAAGTACAGCCCTTGCAAGTGAGCTGTAGGTTGCTGTTGCTATTCCGTATGGTATACCCTTATTATCAAGATTATCAAGAAGCTCCATAGCATATGGTTTAAGCGGAATTTTCTCCTCGTACTCAATCCGCACAAGCTCCTCGATCCGCTTTATAACATACTCCTGTGTACATTTCAGACTGAACTGCTCAATGAAAAAATCAGCCGCCTGCTCCACCGTCATGCGCTTTACCTTATCCGATATCTCACGGGGCGGATTTTCCACACCGTTTTCCATAAGAAAGCGTCTGTCGATATCATACCATATCTGCATAGAGTCAATCAGTGTTCCGTCAAGGTCAAAGATAATACCTTTTATTTCTGTTTTATTTATCATCTGCCGAATAGAAACTCCTTATCAGTCGGCTTATTGGTTTTAAGCCACTCTTTCTTCTCCTTGTCGGTGGAATAATCCTCTCCTGCTGATTCAGGATTTCCGCAGAGAATTACTGCCTGTTTTCCCATTTCATCATATATACGCTCAAATCGTGCCATATCGTATTTTACATTGCCCTCCATAGGATCGGCAACGTGAACCACTCCCTCATTATAGTCAAAGCCGTATATAGTCAGGCAATGCTGATAACCGTTGAAGTAGAAATCCTCTCCGCAGCCAAGAGTAAACTGAAATGTTGCGTGTGTTTCACGCTGCCCTATAGTTGACCACACAATAACCGGATACCCTTGCTCTATCTGATAAAAGACCTCATTGAGAGAAATACCTGTAAGGTCAAGGGCATACCAGTCTGAGCCAAGATAATCAAAGTAATCATCAGCCGCCCTTTTTATAACAGGGGCGTTACAGCCGAAACCGTTAGTAGAACGGGGATCTCCAAGATATACCTGATCCATTGTGTAATAGCCGTCAAAATCTGTGGGCAAAAAGGTATCGCACAAAGTCACCTTGTCTATATCAAATCCGTAAAAATTCATAGTCTGCGTAAGTGAGGTAATTTCGCAGCCTGTGGGAAGTTCCGGATTCTGCAGCACCGTTTTAAAGCCGTCAATAACACAGGTATCTCCAAGCTCATAACCGTCAGGCATTTCGGGATTAACCTCAACGGCAGGGGGATTTCCCTCTGTAGGCGGCTCTGCGGGAGCTTCTGTAACTACTTCCACACTCTCAAACGGCAAAGCTTCTACAGGAGGCACAAATCCTGATACATCTGCTCTCCTTACTGTTCTGCCGCATGAAACAGCCGAAAACGCCATTACTACAGCCGCTGATAATAATAATCTTTTCATAATTTACTCCATAATTTTCGTCTTTATCGTATACTCCTGCTGAGAAGGAATGATGTTTTCATATGCAAGTCCATATATATCAGAGGCGGCAGCTTCAAGCTCCGCAAATCGCTCCGATATTTCATCATTTCGGGATAGCTTTGCAAGTGACGTACCAAAGGGAATAAGGCTTTTCCCCTTTGCAGCTGCAAGTATCTCCCGCCCTCTTTCATTAAATCCGATAATCCTTATATATGGCGGAGGTTTTTTCATATCCTCTTTTTTTATGCCTATAAGCAAGGATAAAACAACTCGCCTTATCCTCGCCATTGTAAACCTCTTTGTCTTTACCTTTTCAAACAATTCATCAAGGGAAAACGAATTACGTGCGGAAAAAATTCTCTCCGCAAGACCGTCGGCGCAGTCACTTGTGTTTTTTATTTCTTCAAGTGATGCCATCCGCAGCCGATAGAGAATTACTCGTTCAAGCCTGTGAATTTCCGCTGTATCACCAGATATAGCCTTTGCAGCTATTTTTGGGAGAAACCCTGCCGCTTCTGTAATATGTTCCCGTATATATGAAGCGCTGGCAAAGCTTTCACAGGTATTGCCGCTGTCATGAGCCGCACCTGTACGCTGCACAGTAAATGGTGATATATCCGCGGAAAAATGATTTATGGCTTTGATATACTCCACACCGAGAACATTATTCGGCTCTGTTATTATTTCGGCTGCCTCAGGAGATTTTTCCTCCAGAACAGCAGACACAGCTTTCGCGCAGGTAAAACCCTTTTCTGTAAGTTCTCGTATTTTCGGTGAATTGGCTATATTCTCCATTGCATCTGCCGCTGAAATCAGCTTTTGAACATCACCGGTTTCGCTGCCGAATGACAGCTCGTCAACTACTCCCAGACAATGCAAAAGATAAACAGCTCCCCTTGCGAAAAGCTCCGCAGGGGCAAGGCTGTACTGCACAGGAAGCTCAATAACAAGGTCTGCTCCCGATTTTACGGCAATTTCGGCGCGGGTGAATTTATCAAGAACGGCAATATCTCCGCGCTGGACGAAATTACCACTCATTACAGCGATAATATGAGTTGCGCCGTTTTTCCGCGTTTCCTCAATGTGATACATATGACCATTATGGAAAGGATTATACTCGCACACAATTCCGCTTATTTTCATAAAACCGCCTCCCATACCGATATACACCTTTATATTATACCTCTTTTCATATTAAAAAGCAAGGGATTTCAGAATATTTCACACACTTTCCTCAAAACCAAACAACCACGATATTTAATCATTATGATATTATATAAAGCGGATATGGATTTCATATGATTTAATTGACAAATTAGTTACAACAGAGAAATTAAAGATAAATTTTAAAAAATGTATTGCTTATTTGTAATTTTTTTGTATAATAGCAAGTATTCAACAATGTGATGTTGGAATGTTAAAAACGGAGGTATTTATTATGAAAAAAATTATGGCGAGTGTACTTGCAGCAGCTATGATTATAGGCGCAGGTACAGCAACAGCTTTCACAGGGGCTGATACAGTTATTACTGCAAATGCGGCTACTCAGGGTAAGTATGAATCTCTTACATATTACAACTATGAAGATCATATTGAAATTTATTCTTTTGATCAATCTGTTACTACATTGGAAATCCCGGCAGAAATTGAAGGCTTGCCGGTAACTGTTATCGGAGATAGAGCTTTTGAAAATGCTACATCTTTGGAAAGTGTTGTTGTACCTGAAAATGTTACCACATTATCTTCCAATTGTTTCAACAAATGTACATCATTAAAAAGCATTTCTCTGCCCTCTACTTTAAAAACAATAAAAAATCTGGCTTTCTACAACTGTATAAGCCTTGAATCAATTGAAATTCCTAAGAGAACAACAACACTTGAACACAATGTATTCAATGGATGTGCAAATCTCAGAACAGTTATAATCAACGGTGTACCTGAATTACGAGATTGGACTTTTCAAAAATGTAAAATAGACAAATTGTATCTGGCTAAAAGTGTAACAGTAATTGATCCTGATGCATTTTTAGATGCAACTGTAAAAGAAGTTTATTATGCAGGTTCACCCGAACAGTGGGAAATAATAAATGCAAACGGCAGAAAAATATTTGAAAATTCAACAATTCACTTTGAAGCAGAGAATTATGAAAGCCCACTCACCCCCGATGTAAACCGTGATAGTGCAATTGACGCTTCCGACGCATCACTTATTCTTGCCTACTACGCTTATGTTATGACAGGCGGAACAGGCACTATTGAGGAATATATTGCTTCACAGAACTCCTGATTTACCTGAAATTCGGGCGGATAATATCCGCCCTGCTCTTTTTGTAAGAAAAAAACAATTAATCAGGTAAAAATTTGCGTTTGACAATTTTTTCACATAATTTTCTGAAAATTTCCAAAAAAGACTTGATTTTTTCTGAAAATAGTATATAATAATATATGGTAATATAAAAAAGGGATATTTTCCCTTTGATGAAAGGATTTTTCAAATGATTATTTTAGTTGTAAACGCAGGCAGCTCATCTCTCAAGTATCAGCTCATTGATATGGCTGACGAAAGTGTTATCGCAAAGGGTAACTGTGACCGTATCGGTATTGATGGCCATATCGCTCACAAAACTGCTGACGGCAGAGAGCTTAACGAAGACTGCTCATTCCCCACACATACAGAGGCTTTTATGAAGCTTGTTGAAACTCTCACATCAGGCGACGCTAAGGTTATTGACAGTATGGATCAGATCTCAGCTGTTGGTCATCGTATCGTACAGGGCGCTGATATCTTCGATAAGTCTGTTCTTGTTACAGATGAAATCATCGACAAGATTGACGAGCTTCGTGAGCTTGCTCCTGTTCATAACCATGCTCATGCTCTTGCTCTCCGCGCTTGCAAGAGTGTTATCCCTGCAAACGTTCCTCAGGTCGTTGTATTCGATACAGCTTTCCACCAGACAATGCCCCCGAAGGCTTATATGTTCGGTCTTCCCTATGAGGATTATGAGAGTCTCCACGTAAGAAAGTACGGCTTCCACGGAACATCTCACAGATTTGTTTCTGCTGCTCTTGCTGAGGCTATGGGCAAGGATATCAAGGATCTCAAGATCGTTTCCTGTCACCTCGGTAATGGTTCTTCAATCACAGCTGTTGACGGCGGTAAGTCTGTTGATACTTCCATGGGCTTCACTCCCCTTGACGGTGTTGTAATGGGTACTCGTTCAGGTGCTGTTGACCCCTCTGCTGTTACTTTCGTAGCTGACAAGCATGGCTTTACTCCCTCTGAAATGAGCGACTATATGAACAAGAAGTCCGGTTTCCTCGGAGTTTCCGGCGTTGGCTCTGATAACAGAGATATCACAGCTGCTGCTGAACAGGGTAACGAGAGAGCTCAGCTCGTTTCTGATATGCTCGTTTACGAGATAAAGAAGTACATCGGCTCATATGCTGCTGCTATGAATGGCCTTGACGCTGTTCTCTTTACAGGCGGTATCGGTGAGAACGCATTTGACGTTCGTGCTGCTGTTTGTGAGGATATGGAATTCTTCGGTATCAAGCTTAACGCTGCTGTTAACGATGGTCTCCGTGGTAAGCTTGCTAAGATCTCTGCTGACGATTCTAAGGTTGAGGTTTGGGTTGTTCCTACAAATGAGGAGCTTCTCATTGCAAGAGATACACTTGCTCTTATTTCTAAGTAATTGAATTTCTCAAAGCTGCTTTTGGTATTTCAGAAGCAGCTTTGCTTTTATTAGGTGTAATTATGAATAAAACAGAGTTAATCAGTCAACTAAAAAAAATCGGACTGCAAAAGGGCATGGAAATTGAAGTACACAGCTCCCTCAGCAGTTTCGGTTATATAGAGGGCGGTGCTGATACAATAATTGACGTTCTTATGGAATGTGTGGGAGAAAACGGAAGTATCTTTATGCCTGCACTCTGCCTTAGCCCCGAACTTACACTCACAGATGCTGACAAAAGCATGGGGATCACCTCAAAAATTAAAATCCTGCCCGAAGATGCCGACAGGACAGCCATGGGAATTATTGCTGATACTTTCAGGAAAAGAAATGATGTTATCACAGGCAATGGCATAATAAGAACATCAGGCTGGGGCAGAAATGCCGAACAAGCGGCAATTGGCGGTCTTGATTATGTTATACATAACGGCGGAAAAGCTCTGCTGCTTGGTGTGGATATCTATAAGCTGACAGCTATGCACTATGTTGAGGATATCCTGCCACAAGAAATCAGCAATATATTTGCTCCAACAGAAGAAATATCAGCGATTTACCCTTCTGATGACTGGTTTGTAGAGGCAGGTGCGACGCCTGTCAAACCTTGGTATACTATTCAGGATATGGCTTACGAAAAGGGTATCATCCAAGACGGATATATGGGGAAGTGCAGATATATGTTTTTCGACATATGGGAAGTTGTAAGCCTTTACAGAGAACAGCTTCTGAAAACTCCCTTTAAGCTTTATGGTTTGAAATAACACCACAAACGCCACCGTTTTTGCGGTGGCGTTTGTTTTTATAGTTATTACTGGCTCACATCAAAATATTCGCCGAAATTATTGCCGCTTACTTCAAAGGAAACATAAACCTTATCCTTTACGTTATCATCAACAAAAAATGCAATCTGCACATCTGCTGATTCACCGGGTTCAAGAAGAAGGTAGTTTTTACTGCCTTTCTGCTCGCTGTCAGAAGCTACGGAGAACCAATGAGACTGTCTTCCTCTGCCAAGTATGGAATCATAACAGGAATATTCATCCTGAACTTCCCAATTCACAACAGGCTTGCCGTCCTCCATGATGAACATAATAGGACTTATGCATATTTCATTTTCAACATTGGCTGTATTTGTATATGTCACATTCAATTTAAGAATATGCATAGGTAGACTTTCCTCGGAGATAATCTCATCATTTGTATAAACACCATCACCACGTTTTACAGTAGTACGAATATTTTCAATGATATTTCCGTTTTCGTCCATAAGCTCACTGTAGTCTGTCTCCCAGCCGCAGCCGTCTGTTGTAATGCCGTCAAAGCTGTCTGTAAGCTCAAAACTATTGAGAGTAATATCATATCCATCGTGCATTCCTGCTCCACTATAAGGCTTGCTTACGGTGTCACCGATAGTTCTTACATTTTCCTCGTAGGCATAAGTTTCCGGATTTGAAATACTCTGATAATTGCTCTCGTCAAGCCACGGGATATAATCGCCGTAAAGCATTTCCTCTGTGGGATAAAGAGTTATATTGTCAATGATTTTCAGCAGATCCTCATGAGAAATATCCTTAGTTATGGACATATCAAGAACATAACTTGTTCCCTCAAAGCTTACAAATACTTCTCTTGTATAAGGATTTTCATTGAAAAGCACATGAGGTTCACGGTAGTTTATAAGTGCTGTTTTTCCCTCTGCTTCATAAGTTTCACATTCTGCTGAAAAGGGCAGGGATAATTCAAGAGTCATATCATCGGGAAGCTTATAAAACTGTGTGGAAATTCCTCCCTCAATCTCCTCGCTGTCAAGAGTAAAGCCAGGCTTTTCCGTTGAAGGAACATATCCCTCAGGCACCCAGCCAAACTCATAATACATATACTTTGAAGCCTCAGTATTTTCCGTATCAGCCACAGGTGTCTGAATTGAAATTGTATTTTCATAGTTTCCTGTTTTTTCAATTTTTGCTGTCAGCTTTTCATAAGCTAAAACAGAAAGTGGTATAGCCGCAGTAACAGCCACCGCCGCCGCAATAACTGCCAATCCACGCTTTTTATTGAAAGTCTTTTTTGTCATAGTAATCCTCCTCAGCATCTGCTGCTTGTTCAGTTTGTAATGTTCGGAAAAAATATGTTCCTCGTCAGAGGAAAAAGCGTCCTCAACAATTTTTTCCCATTCTTTTTCGTCCGGAAAATTATTTTTATTCATAGTCTGCAACTCCTCTCTGAGAAATAAGCTTTTTTCTTGCCCGTTCAAATCGTTTCCGCACGTTCGCTTCTGTCATATTCATACGCTGTGCTATATCCCGCCATTGAAGCTCGTCTCTACATCGAAGCGTAATGATTTTTCTGTCAGTTTCATTAAGTATGTTTAAAATTCCGTCATTATCACCGATGTCATTTTCAAATCCCGAAGCTGAATCGGGAATTGAATTTATACTGTCGTCCATAGGCTGTGCTCTGTCATAATTCCGTCTGTTTTTCCGATATATATCAATAGCGGAATTCCGTATGGTTTTCACTATATAGCTTTTTGTTTTCGGGGAATACGGCTCGCCGATACTGCCGACTTTCCTTATAATGCTCATAAATGCGTCAGAAACGGCATCTTCAGCATCGGAAGTATTTTTCAGAACGGAAAAAGCAATCCTGTACATTGGCTGTTCGTAGATTTCATACAGCTTATGGAGCTTCTCCGTTTCAGCTTTCGTCATTGTATCACCTCGTTTTTGAAACGTTTCATATATTATAACGCTGTAAGGTTAAGATTTTGTGACAAAAATTTTTTCAAAAAAATTACCGCACAAATTAATGTGCGGTAAAAACATTATGTTCCGTTAATAAGTTCAAATTCTTTCGCAAGTTCTTCAGAGGCCGCAGGAATTGCAAAGTCGGGGTTGTCAAGTATTGGCGCATATCCTGTACCATCCATATCAATACATTCGCCGTCACACATCCGGAATGTCAGGTATGGTGTGATTTCGCCTGTTTCAAGGTTATGTCTTGACTTGCTGAAATATATAAGTTCTCCCATACCGGTTACTTTGAATTCCAATATTTCGCTGTATTCTATGTTTTCTTCATTATTTTCGCCAATATGATTGTACTCCAATTTAAAAGAATTACTGAACTGACCTATGATAAGTTCTTCATCCAGAACATTTATATAATCGTCATTCCTACTCATTAAGGTGTATAATGCTTCCTGACAAAGCATATCGTAATCAATATTTATTGCGTCGTAGTTGTCATATCCTCCGCTTAACGTGTAATCCTCGCGTGAGAACAGGCGGTAATCCTCAAAGTGTCTTTCCCAGCCGTAAAATCCCTTTGCAATAGAGTTTTCTCTTTCGATAAATGCCCAATATCTGCCCTGTTTGTACATCTCGCCGCTGTATCCGCTTTCTGCGTCGCTGAGAATATAATAATAATCGCCGTAGCAATCCTTTGTTGCATCGTTGGTTATATTCTTATAATACATCTTTCCTGTGCAGTTTACAGGCTTATTCTCTCCTGTTTCATCAAGGGGATCGTAATAAATGCTTATATCGCTTTCAAGAGTGGTGAAATCGTCTCCTCTTGTACATAAGCTGTATGCTATTGTTGTATAGTTATCAGATATGACTGCGCTTTCATATGCTTGCTCTAACTCCGCTATATTCACGTTTTCAGCTCTGTATAACACTCCTTCACTGTGATCGTATAACTCACCCTTGTTGTTTACGGAAATGCTTGCTCCTCCCATACTGATTACGCCATAATTATAGCCTATCATTATAAAGTCGCTTCTCATATAGTCCAAATCCTCAGCAGGTACCCACTCATAGTTTGCAAGAAGTTTTATAAATTCTTCTCCGCCGACTTCGCCCACTTTGCCTATATCGTAGCTGCTGCTGAATTGTCCGCTGCCTGTATGATAGGATAGATTGCCGTTCTCTATGAAATCAGGATTATCAAGAAGGCTTTCGAGCTTTCCGTTTATTGTCATATCTGTGGGCTGTGTGGTTGCTTCTGTAGGTTCCTCTGATTCAAAATCCACACCCATAAGTGCTGCTACATCATTCGCAAATTCAGGGGAACTATCATAGGACAGTACCTTTTCTTCATTATGAAGACCTTCATATCTGACATTTATAAGCCCCGTTTTATCAATAAGTATATTATAAGGACCTGCTGATAATCCTGTATATATACAATATTCAGATGTGCTTTGTTCAGCATTTGGCTTGATTATATCCTTATTTGAATAGAAAAGCTGTGCTGCCTTCTGACTTAAAGGGTCGCTGTAGGTTTCAGGTTCACGATAAATAAATGTTGCAGCTACTATGTCCATTATTTCAAAATATGTTTCCTTACCATTGAAATAATATGCTTCTTCTCCCTCATAGAATAAATAAGAATGTCCATTGAAACCTATGCTGTAAACAAACTCCTCTGCCCCTGTACAGGTAATGTTGAATACATAAAGTACGCCCAATTCTTCTTCGGGAGTATTTTCATCATATTCTTCATAAATATCCTCTCTGTTGTTGCGGAAGTGAATATCTGTATCAGTTTTTTCCCATACGGCTTCTTTGAGTGTTTTAATTATTTCGTCTGCTGCTTCATCGGGTATTGTTCCAATGTTTTCTGTAGGAAAATCATAATTATCTATGGATACTTCCAATTTATAATCTCCGGTTGTTACACCAATTTCCGCTTCTGTTGTTGCCGTTGTATCGCTAAGACTGCTGCCAGGTACATCAGGCACATTATTCATTGAATGTACAGCTATTCCGCCTATACCTGCCAATAATACAGCCGATGCCGCAATTCCTGCCCAGCGGTGATAATTTATCCTGCCTGCCCTTTCAACTGTACTTACGCTGTCGGCATATTCACCGCCGCTTTCCGATGTGAGCTGCTGCTCCATACGCTTTCTGAACTCCTCTGTACAGGAGATTTTGTCAATGTGCTTTTTGTAATCATCTTTTCTCATAATTATGTCCTCCTGACGCTGCCTCGTTTTGTCGGTTTATTTTCTTCTGAAAGCTCCATTCTGAGTTTTTCTCTGCCTCTTTGCAGGAGCGAATTTACAGTATTCGGATTTTTCCCCAGTATTTCACCGATTTCCTTGATCTGATATCCCTCGTAGTAATAGAGATATATCACCGCGGAATATTTCGGCGGAAGTGAAAAAATAAGCTCCCTCACCTCAATATCTGTTGTATCCATACTGTACATACCTGAATTTTCTTCGTCAATTGGCTGTGTACGGCTTATTCTGAAGCTCCTTCTGTAGTTTTTGCATCTGTTTATTGTTACTCTTAACAGCCATGCTTTCATATGCTCATCATCTTCAAATTCAACGGGAGTTGCGTGGAGTTGAAGAAAAACGTCCTGTGCAATATCTTCTGCCTCAGCATAGCAGCCACAGCAGGCATATGCTGCACGCAATACCATATCGCCGTATTTTCTGAAAGCATACAATGATATATTGCTGTTATCCAAATAAACCACCATCCTTTCTGTGTTTTTCGCTTCTATATATAACACACCTGTTAAACACAAAAAAATGCAGGAAATATATATTTTTTTATTTTAATTAACCTTACTCTTGACATATGCCGCTTTTTATGGTATAATTGTTAAGTGATGTGCCGAAGTGGCGGAATGGCAGACGCAGCAGACTCAAAATCTGCCGGGAGCAATCCCGTACGGGTTCAAGTCCCGTCTTCGGCACCATATTTTAACCCCGATTTTTCGGGGTATTTTTATTATAACATAAAATAAGGCTTATGTCACTATTTTTCTGTGACATAAGCCGTTTTTTAATTATTTAACGTGATACAACCGTTTATTTGCCTGTTGATAATTCTGCATATTTTTCAAGAATTGCGGAAGAATCGGCGGAATTGATTATTCCGTCATTGTTGTAGTCAAACTGTGTCATATTTAAAGTAAGCTTTTTTCCTGTAGATGAATATGCATATGCAAGAAGTACATTTGAAGCATCGGAAGAAGTAATACTTCCGTCGCCGTCTGTATCCCCTGCTGTAATCTCAGGATAAATATATTGTGCAACGTCATATGGCATATCCAATGAAGCCTCAACAATAGACTCCGCCGGTGAAGCAAATCCCGGAAGAACATTTTCAACATAGCATACTGCGTCAAAGCTGAAATCTGCTGCACCATTTCCGTTAGTTGCAGGAGTTATCTGCATTTCCACTCCACTATAAAATGCCGCAACTTTTGCACAAGAATAATCTTCAAAATTGCATTTCATTCCCTCGTCAGATACGCTGATATTCGGTGTATAGTATTCCTGCTTTATGCCATAGACTATGAGTTGATAGCCGCCGTCTTCAGTTTCAATTGCATCATACTTTAAATCCTTGCCGTAGATAACTCCGCCGTCAGAAAAATCTTCGGTTTCTGATACAACAAGGTCGAGAAATTTTTCTTTTGTCAGCTTGTCCTCTGCATTTGCTGTTATTGCAGTTAATGATGCTGTAAGAAGTGCTGCTGAAATTATACTGCTTATAAATTTTTTCATGATAATTCCTCCTTAATGTCTGTGTCGTTTGGGTTATTGTCTTTTGACAGTTTCATTATACACTATTTCAAAAAAATTGTCAACAGTTTTGCGCAAATGTCGTTACATGCGTCTATATAATTTTTATATATCATTTTTCAATAATTAAGGGCGAACATCGCTCGCCCTCTGTTCTTATTTATAAAATCTTCTGAAATTCTCAGCAAGTATCATTCTGTTTTCTTCCTCTGTAAATCCAAGAGAGAGAAAGCGTTCAAGCTCCTCCATATGGCTCCACATAGGAAAATCGCAGCCAAAAAAGCAATTCTCAACGCCGAATTTGTATATTCTCTCCGCCGCCTTTTCCGCAGACATAAATCCGAGAGAACTGCATATATCTACCCTGAGATTTTCAAAGCCGGTGAGCATTTCCTGTGCCTCATCCCAACGGCAATATCCGCCGAGATGTGCCGCCTGCAATTTGAGCTTAGGGAAGTTTTCGCAGATTTTGCGTATTTTTGACGGTGCAGAATAATCATACCGCGGATCGCCGCAATGAATAAGCAGAGGCAGTTCCCCCTCGATAATCTCGTATATTTTAAATGCCTCAGGTGAATCCGCGTCAAATGCCTGAAAATCAGGGTGAAGCTTTACGCCGTGAAGTCCCAGCTCCTTAATTTGTGCAATATCCCCCTCAATATCCTCTGACTCAGGGTGAGTTGTTCCAAAGCCGAAAAACTGCTGATGTTTTCCACATTCCTCTGCTATGAAGCTGTTGATAGCACGTATCTGATGGGGAATTGTAGCCGTAGAGCATACCAGATATTCCGATACTCCAATAGTATCGCCGCCCTCAATAAGCTTTTGACTGATACCGCAGCTATCCATTGGCAAATCGTAGAACTTTCCCACGTTAACTGTAGCTTTTTCCGCTATTTTATCAGGAAAAATATGGGCGTGAGCGTCAATTATATCATACTTTTCAAAAATTTCACTATTCATTTTCTATCCTTCTTATCCGTTATATACCTTTTCAATTATGAGAAGCTCCTCTTTCTCAATCATTTTATTTCCCTCAAAGCCACATCTTACTACATAAGGAAGAAAGTCGATGATACGCAGAAATCCCTCCAGTCCAAAGGAATTGTCATAATAATTCAAAATTGTGCTTAACGCAGTACCATGTGTACCAAGGATTATATTCTCATCCTTATGCTCGGCAAGAAGCTCGTTTATTACGTCAATATTTCTTTTCTGCAGATCATTCAGACATTCACCGTCAGCCTCGCAGTAGCTCATATCTGTCCAGCGCTTTTTGAACATCTCCATATTATTGCTGCCATTGCCTTTTTTACGTTCACAAAGACGCTCATCAGTATATATCTTCAATCCGTGTTCTTCAGCTGTTGCCTTTATGGTGTTGTAGCTGCGGACATAGGGACTCGAAATGGCGTGATCAAGCTTTATATCGCGGAATACTTTTACAACCTCTGCGCAGTCACGCTCCCCCTCGTCTGTAAGGGGACGGGTTGCTGTATCTGAATGGGAGTACAGCGGCTGTGCATGTCTGACAAAATAAATATTAGTCATTATAATCTCTCCTTAAAGTCATCGTAGCCGAACCGACGTAGAATTTCCATTGTCCCATCGGATTTTTTAAGATATATTGTCGGCAGCGGCATACCATTAAAGGTATTGTTTTTCACCATAGAGTATATCGCCATATCGCAGAATATCAGTCTGTCACCGATTTTCAGCTCCTTGTCAAAGGAATATTCCCCGATTGAGTCCCCTGCAAGGCAGGTCTGTGAACCAAGACGATAGGTAAATGACTTCTCCCCTGCCTCTCCCGAATTCATAAGCGGCGGACGATAAGGCATTTCAAGAACATCAGGCATATGACAAGCCGCAGATGTATCAAGAATAGCAATTGGCATATCATTTTCCGTAAGATCAAGAACTTCAGTTACAAGATAGCCTGCATTGAGAGCAAATGCCTCACCGGGTTCAAGAAATACCTCAAGTCCGTATTTGCTTTTCATCCTGCTGATACATTCTTCAAGGAGAGGAATATCATAATCTTCACGAGTAATATGATGTCCTCCGCCAAAGTTTATCCACTCCATTTTCGGCAGAATATCGCCAAACTTTTCCTCAACTGCATCAATTGTGCGTTTAAGATCATCTGAATTCTGCTCGCAGAGAGTATGAAAATGAAGCCCTGTTACGCCCTCTAAATCATCAATGCGAAAATTTTTTCTTGTTATGCCCAGTCTTGATTTCGGAGAGCAGGGATCGTATATCTCATGTCCCTCCTGTGTAGAAAATTCGGGATTTATCCGCAGTCCTATCTTCTTTCCTGCTTTAAGCACACGGTCACGGTATCTGTCAAGCTGTGAAAATGAATTAAATATGATGTGTCCGCAGTATGAGATTATATCATCAATTTCGTTTTCGCGATAAGCCGCGGAAAAAACGTGGTTTTCTCCGCCCATTTCCTCATATCCCAGACGCGCCTCAAATAAACCGCTTGCAGCAGTTCCTGAAACGTATTTTTTTATAAGGGGATATACATGATAGCAGGAAAAGGCTTTCTGCGCAAGAAGTATCTTCGCACCTGTACGTTTTTCCACTCCCTGTAGTATTTCAAGGTTGTGTATGAGTTTTTCCTCGTCAATAACGTAACACGGCGTAGAAAGCTTTTTAAATCCATTGATATTATTCATTTCATTCTCCAAGAAATTCGTTCATTGTTACCTGAACTCTGGGATTTCCGTTCTCGTCATCCTCAATCATGATAGCATTCTTGATTGTAATAGGGCTGTTTGGTGAGGAAATATCACCATCTCCGCCGAGTGAACGAGGAACTTTAAGGAAATCGTCAACAACCTCCATACCATCTGTAACTTCACCGAAAGCAGCGTAATTGCCGTCAAGGAATGCGCAGGAATCATCGTAGCAAATGAAGAACTGGCTTGACGCACTATCAGGCATCTGACTTCTTGCCATTGAAACTATACCTCTCTTGTGAGAAAGATTGTTTTCAACGCCGTTTGAAGCGAACTCACCTTTGATAGTATCATCGCTTCCACCCATGCCTGTGCCCTGAGGATCACCGCCCTGAGCCATAAATCCTTCAACTACACGGTGGAATGTAAGTCCGTCATAGAAGCCATCGCTTACGAGCTTCTCAAAATTTTCGCAGGTAATGGGGGCATATTCCGGATAGAGTGTAATAATGAACTCTCCGCCGTCTGATGATTTTGTTTCGCTTGTGCTTATATCTTTTCCGCATCCTGTGAAGATAAAGAGGGCGGAAAATGCAGCTGCTAATACCTTTTTCATTACAAATTACTCCTTTTTTTATTGTATATGCAATGTTGCCTTTTAGACAACACCGCACAAAGACGGACAACGATGACATACGGCATTAATGCCATTAGATTTGTCTATACTGTTGTTTCAGGGATTGGTATCAATACATCAGGGAGTCTGCAAAGACTCCCTGTTTGCTGATAAAGACAACACCGCACAAAACATACCTGAGAGCTTTACACGAACTCTGTTTGCATATTTTCTGCACAAGCTTTGTGCGGTATTGCCTAATTTTTTAATTGTTATTGCTGTTCATAAAGTCAACATACTGCTTCTTGTCGATTGTTACAGACGCACGAACTCTTACAATATTTCTTGTATTGACAATATCCTCGTCAAAATAGTAATCACTGCCTGCAGAACGGGCATTGCAGATCTTTACCCAGCCGTCCTCAACGATTTCAAGCTTTCCTGCAACGTATTCATGGTCAGACATATAAATACGTATCTGCTTACCCAGGAACGTTCTGAGTGTATCCTCAATTTTCAATCCCGTCTTTCCTGTAGGTGCAGCAGGTACGATCTCCTCCGGAACTTGTTCTGCCGCCTCCTCAACAGGTGCAGAAACATCGACAGGCTGAGTAACAGACGGAAATTCTTCCATCTTCACGCCTTGACTTTGCGGCATCTGATTTACCTCTGCCGGTGCAGGCTGTGAAAGCTCGCCTTCTGAAAGCGGAACTACAGGCTTCACGATCTTATTGAATTTGATTTGCATAAATTTCAACTCCTTTATTATTGAAAGATTACTTTTATTTTAACACATTATAATAATGTGTTGATTATATTATTCATTTTCAAAAGAAACTGACTCAATATAAGTAAGATTTACAAGACATTCAGAAATGCCGTCGTTTATCTTAACATATCCCTCACCGACCTCTGTGAGAATACCATCATATTCATCGTCACGCGTGGTAATCGTACATTCGCAGTCAAGATAATTTTTAAGTGCCTCATTCAGCGTCATAACTATCACCTCTTAGTCAACAAGTACCGGATTGTAGTCCTCCTCCCAAGGAAGTCCCCATTTGTTGAGAGCCTCCATAAAGGGATCAGGATCAAATTCCTCAATATTGTATACGCCAGCCTTGTTCCACTTGCCTGTCATAATCATCATAGCGCCAATCATTGCAGGTACGCCTGTTGTGTAGGAAATCGCCTGTGAGCCAACCTCCTTATAGCACTCCTGATGGTCGCAGATGTTATAAAGGTAGTAATTCTTGTCCTTACCGTCCTTCTTTCCGCGGAAGATACAGCCGATATTTGTCTTGCCGACTGTTCTCGGACCGAGAGATGCAGGATCAGGAAGAACTGCTTTAAGGAACTGGAGGGGAACAATTTCCTTACCCTCGTACATTATAGGCTCAATTGATGTCATACCAACGTTTTCAAGGCATTTCAGATGTGTGAGATAGCTCTGACCGAATGTCATAAAGAAGCGTATACGCTTTATTCCCTTGATATTCAGCGCAAGTGACTCCAGCTCCTCGTGATGGAGAAGATACATATCCTTTTCACCAACGCCCTTGAAGTTGTATACACGTTTGATCTCCATAGGCTCTGTTTCGATCCACTTGCCATCCTCAATATAGCTGCCCTTTGCGGATACCTCGCGGATATTGATTTCAGGATTGAAGTTTGTTGCAAATGGATAACCGTGATCGCCGCCGTTGCAGTCGAGAATGTCAATATAATTTATTTCATCAAACTCGTGTTTCATAGCATATGCGGAGAATACTCCTGTTACGCCGGGGTCGAAGCCGCTGCCGAGAAGTGCTGTGATACCAGCCTTTTCAAAGCGCTCACGATATGCCCACTGCCACTTGTACTCGAATTTAGCTGTATCAAGAGGCTCATAATTTGCTGTATCAACATAATGTGTCTTTGTAGCAAGGCAAGCGTCCATAATTGTAAGATCCTGATAAGGAAGTGCAAGATTAAGCACTACATCAGGCTTGTATGCCTCGATGAGAGCAATAAGCTCGTCAACATTATCAGCGTTGACCTGCGCTGTTTCGATTACTGTCTTTGTTGTGGGCTGAAGCTTTTCTTTGAGAGCGTCGCACTTTGACTTTGTGCGGCTTGCTATCATAATTCCCTCAAAAACCTCGCTGTTCTGACAGCACTTGTGAATTGCTACAGATGCTACGCCTCCGCAGCCGATTATCATACATTTTCCCATTGTTTTCCTCCTGAATATAATTTATTATAGAGTTTTAAACCATTAATATTGTTATTCATTTACTTGGTTAATGCTATTTTTAACCGTTTCTATTTTTTGCAAAGCATTCCTGATAAGCTTTTTACCCATAATTATCGCCAATATGATAACTACAGCAACAACTGCTATTAAAACAAAGCCGACAATCACCATTATCTTCATAACTTTTACAGATTCTTCGGAAATGGGATAAAAAGCCTTATCAGGTTCATTCGGATCAACAAACACTTCCTGTTTTTTTCCGACCATTGCCTGCAATTCTTCCCAATTCTCTGCATCAGATTTATCCTTATCATCTCTGCTTGGACGATTATCGTCATCCTCAGCGGTTGAATAATGGAAACTGCCATTCTCATAATATTTCATATCATAGATATACTCTTTATTGTTATACTCATATGACAATTTCATATATCCTATGGTACTGTCATTTTTATATTCCCTGTCAACAGAAATAACAGTTGCTGTAACAGGCTCTAAGCTGCGTTTTCTGATATCCATTTCTTCATTATACATCGGCAGAAATGTTTTCAGGAGATATCCGCCTAAAGCACCCATTGCAGTACAGAAACCAACAATAACCACTATCAGTATCCTTATAACAAATATTTTAAAAGATGTTTGTGTTCCTGAACCATTTATTTCTAAGTCCATAAAAAACTCCTTAAATCATTGTTCCCCCAAATTTTTTATGAAAGTGCAAGAAGCATTTCCCTTATAATCTTGCAGGCAACTGCTGTTGATGCTCCCGACTGGTCATAATGAGGGCTTAACTCATTAACGTCACATCCTACTATATCAAGCTCTGAGCATACAAGTGTTACAGCTTTTCTCAGCTCATCAAATGTAACTCCCCCCGCTTCGGGAGTACCTGTTCCGGGAAATACCGAGGGATCAAGCACATCAAGATCAAGGGTGAAATAAACTTTTTTCCCTTTCAGTTTTTCAACAACTTCTTCAAGTCCGCTGAAATCAAATTTGTTCATCTCAGTATGCTCTGAGGCGAAAACAAATTCCTCACGATCACCGCTTCTTATACCAAACTGGAAAATATGACCATCCCCCACAAGCTCGTGACATCTTCTGAGTACGCAGGCATGGGATAAAGGCTGACCTAAATAGTCATCGCGCAGATCAGCATGAGCGTCAAAGTGAATAATATACAGATCCTCCGCTTTGTCCTTTGCCGCCATAACTGCTCCGAGAGTTACAAGATGTTCGCCGCCTATCATAAACGGAATCTTTCCGTCGCTGAGAATTGTATCTGTCCGCATTGCAATATCTGCAATGGTACGTCTTACGCTGCCGAACGGAAGCTCTAAATCTCCGCTGTCAAAATAGCTGTAATCCGTCATATCCTTGTCCTGATAAGGACTGTAGGTTTCAATTCCGAAGCTTTCGTTTCTTATGGCAGAGGGAGCAAATCTTGTTCCCGGACGGAAACTTGTTGTTCCGTCAAAGCCTGCTCCGAAAAGCACTATTTTTGCGCTGTCATATTCGCTGTCACAGCCGATA
Organism: Ruminococcus sp.; assembly: GCA_017624895.1. GTDB lineage: Bacteria > Bacillota > Clostridia > Oscillospirales > Ruminococcaceae > Ruminococcus. The sequence continues at coordinate 70,483 of JAGAMB010000064.1, forward strand.
AAGGTCTGTACATTTTTTTCAAGCATTTATTTTTCTCCTCGATTACTCAACATCGCGGAGCATTTCCTCAACATAATTCGGCAGAGAAAATGCGCCCGTGTGAAGCTTTGTATTGTAATATTTAGTTTTAAGCCCCAGCATATTCCACTTTATCCCGTTAAGATCGTGTACAGGGTGGTACTTCTTCGACGCAAAGCCGAAAAGCCAATGTCCTGAGGGATAGGTGGGAATGTGCGCCTGATATACACGGCTTATGGGAAAGCTTTCAACTATCCTCTTGTGGGAACGCTGCATTGCTGCCGCATCCTCATCATAAAATGGACTTTCATGCTGATTGACCATAATTCCGTCCTCACGGAGCGCTTTATTGCAGCTGCCGTAGAACTCCTTTGTGAAAAGTCCTTCTCCCGGTCCAAAAGGATCGGTGGAATCAACAATTATAACATCATATTTATTTTCACAGCGGCGAATAAACTTAACCCCGTCCTCGTAATAGATATTTACCCTTTCATCATCAAGACGGCAGGCAGTTGTGGGCAGATATTTCTTGCTGACTTCCACCACAAGCTCATCAATCTCCACAAGGTCTATCGACTCAACTGTAGGATATCGTGTAAGCTCACGTACAACACCGCCGTCACCTGCACCTATAACGAGTATATTTTTCGGGTTCGGATGAACTGCCATTGGTATATGAGTTATCATCTCATGATAGATAAATTCGTCCTTCTCCGTCAGCATCATATAGCCGTCAAGAGTGAGAAATCTGCCGAACTCCTTTGAATCAAAAACATCTATACGCTGAAATTCGCTTTGTCCCGTATAAAGCTGACGATCAACCTTGATTGAAAATTTAACGTTGGGAGTATGTCTTTCCGTAAACCACAGCTCCATTTGATCCCCTCCTTGCGTTGTGTCAATGATTTGCAAAAATGGATTTTTTCAATTCATCAGCATAAACAATTTCGCCGCTGTCAATCTTATCAGACGGAACTTCCTCGCCCATCAGATGCATTTTTCTCATAATCCACTCGGAGTTTTCGTCCTCAGCAAGGAAGAAATTGAAATTCTGAGGAGAACCGACGTATTCTTCAAAATCCTTCATTATGTTCTCCATTATTTCAGCATACTTTTCCTTGTCGAGGTTTTTATTAATTACAAACTGGCAAGTGAAAACATAATCCTTGTTTGAACATAAGCTTTTCAGGTCTGATTCTGATACGGAATAACCGCTTCCTACTGACATTCTTTCCTTTACAATTTCGCATGATTTATCAAAATCCTCGCTATTTGAGTCCTCATACGCTCCGATGAAAACGGGAGGATATACAAATATGGATAAATTACCGATTTCAGGACATATATAAATTCCACGAATATTGTCATACTCCAATTCTAAATGCTTTGAAGCTATTTTTTCCACAAACTCATTTTTTGCAATATCGCCCATAAGAAGCGTTATAAACGAATCTAATTCAGACAAGTCGTGAATTTCCTCGCTTTTATAATAATCTGCGTCAACATTAGCATATTCACTTGTTCGATATGTGGCAACTTTTTCCTGACCGTCCTTTAAATAATAGGTTATGTCCCTCGATGTAATTGTCTGTGCAAATTCCGTATCGGCACGGATCACATTCTGCACAGGTTCAGCAACCTTATAATTTCCATTGAATGTATAGTCAAGAAAGTCCTTATATTGAGAAATAGCCTTGTCACTTGTCTGAACATCGGCACTTGAAATATCTCCGCCCTGTGAGCTGCTGACCTCTGTCTTATCACAAGCTGTAAGAAGCATTGCTGCCGCCATAACAGCCGCAAGCATCATTTTCTTTTTCATGATTTTTGTCCTCCTATTACGCAAGAACGTTAAGACGTTCTATATTTATGTCCTCAGTTCCTGTCATCTGACATCCTTTTTCCTTGGCATATCTTATATATTTTATGATCTCCTCCGTTATAAGCTCTCCCGGAGCAAGTATTGGTATACCCGGAGGGTAACACATTACAAACTCTGTACATATTCTTCCGGCGGCTTCATCAAGAGGAAGGGATATTTTATCGGCATAAAATGCCTTTCTTGGAGTGTCGGCAACAATTGGAGAAATATACTCCTGTGTTAACATATCTGCTCCCGTCTGTCCAAAGCGCCGTTTTATTTCAGCAAGAGCGCTTATAAGACGCTCAATATCACGGGTTCTGTCACCTACGGAGATATAGGCAAGAATATTGCCTATATCTCCAAATTCTATCTGTATATCATACTCATCACGGAGCAAGTCATAAACTTCAATTCCTGCAAGACCGATAGGCAGAGTATAAATACTCAGCTTTGATATATCAAAATCGTATACGCTGTCACCATTTACAAGCTCCCTTGAATATGCATAATATCCGCCTATGCTGTTTATCTCAGAACGAGCGTATTCCGCCATTTCAACAGATTTTGCAAATATCTCACGCCCGCCCAATGCAAGACGCTTTCTCGAAAGATCAAGACTTGACAAAAGCAGATATGAAGCGCTTGTTGTCTGTGTTAGATTTACAACCTGCCGCATATAATCTGAGTTTATATTTTTTCCCATAAGCAGGAATGAGCTTTGTGTAAGACTTCCCCCTGATTTGTGCATACTTACAGAGGCAATATCAGCTCCGGCTGCCATTGCTGTTACAGGGAAGTTTTCCCCGAAATAAAAGTGTGTACCGTGAGCCTCATCTACAAGAACAAGCATATTATGTTCATGGGCAAGCTTTACAATTTTTCTGAGGTCTGAGCATATGCCGTAATAGGTGGGATTATTCACCATAATTGCCTTTGCCTGCGGGTTTTCGCGTATCGCTCTCTCAACCTGCTCAACAGACATACCAAGGGCTATTCCCAGCTGATTATTTACATCAGGATTGACGTAAACAGGAACAGCTCCCGTCAGTATAAGTGCGTTTATTGCACTTCTGTGAACGTTTCGCGGCATTATAATTTTGTCGCCGCTTTTACAGGCATACATTATCATACTCTGAACAGCTGAGGTAGTACCTCCCACCATAAAAAATGCATTTGCAGCTCCGAAAGCTTCTGCTGCAAGCTCCTCAGCATCACGAATGACTGAAACAGGATGACAAAGATTATCAAGAGGTTTCATAGAATTTACGTCAACGTTCATACAATCCTCGCCGAGAAACTCTGTCAGCTCCATATTTCCCCTGCCTCTTTTATGTCCGGGAACGTCAAAGGGGACAACTCTCATTCGCCTGAATTTTCTAAGAGCCTCATAAATGGGCGCATTAACCTGAGAAAGAGCCATTTCCGAAAACATTCCTTCCGCTGAAAATTTCTATCATTTCCCTGCGCAGAGCATTTGTAATGTCAAGGCGGCTGCGAGGTGAAAGCTCGTGTACATCGGTATTGAAAAGATAATTCTGCAATTCAATTTCCTTAATGAGCATTTTTGTGTGAAACATATTCGCCTGATATACATTTATGTCAACTGCGTCATACTTTTCAAGTGTAACCTCGTCAATATAATTCTGAATTGATGTTATATCGTGGTCGATAAAAAGCTTCTCACCGTCAAGATTTCTTGTAAAGCCTCTGACACGATAGTCCATTGTGATTATATCGCTGTCAAAGCTTCCGATAAGATAATCAAGAGCTGTGAGAGGTGTGATCTTTCCGCAGGTCGCAACATCTATATCAACGCGAAACGTAGCAATACTTGTATCAGGATGATATTCAGGATATGTATGTACAGTAACATGACTTTTGTCAAGATGAGCAACTGTTTCACTTCCGCCTGCCGGGATCATTGTATCATCAGCTATAAGAAAAGTAGCAGATGCTCCCTGTGGATCGTAATCCTGCCGTGACATACTAAGAACTTGTGCGCCTATCATCTCTGTAAGATGCGTCATTATATCGGTAATACGCTGCGAATTATAAACCTCGTCAACATAGGCGATATAATCAAGCTGAGCCTTTGGAGTACGGGCATAGCAAACATCATATATATTAAAGCTAAGAGATTTTGTCAGATTGTTGAAGCCGTAAAGCTTTAACTTATTTTCCATAATACACCTCAAAAACAAAAAAGTACAAGCGTTCAGCCTGTACTTGTCCAACATCGTCTACTGATAGCTTCACAGCTATATTACGAGCAAAGATACCTCTTTTACACTCTTATTGACCTTTCACAAGCTGAAAATATATTACACCTCCAGCTTGATACTCACTTCATAAGTATTGGCTGGTTCAGCAATAAATTAGAAATACTATAATCAATAAGGCAACAGAAGTTGCCGTCCGATAAACATCGGAAATCGGCATTTGACCGGCTGTCCGTATGGCACTAACTCCTAATAGAGTGGTCAAAATAATGCTCCTGACTGAAGCTAATTTACACTATAATTTTATCACAATTCAGCTATTTTGTCAATAGAAAAATTGAATTTGATACAAAATTTCCCCCAACAAAAATTTAAAGCAGTACCGTACAGAGCTTGTGCAGAAGATGAGGAGTAAAACTTTTCGTCAGATTGTATAAAACTATCAGGCATACTGTCGTATGTCAAGAGTTTTTTATGCAAGATGGCGGAAAATATACAAGCTGATTACGTGCCAAACCGTCAGTCGGGCTTTATTCGGTGTTGCCTTATTGTTCTTCTACAGCATCACCATCAACTTCAACGCATACGTAATCCAGTATTTCATCAGCCTGTTCACGGGAGATCCCCTCAATATAAAGCAGCTCATAAGTATTCTTAAAGCCGCCGATACTCTCCCTCATTTCAATGATTTTGGCAGCAATATCTTCGTCAATATGCGGCAAAAGAATAAGAAGCTCCAGATCAGCTGTATTTAAATCAATCGGCGCTGCTTCCTCCAGCGTAATCGGCGGATCAGTTACATTTTCCTCATCACTATCTGCAACATAATCGTCCTCTTGCTCTTCCTCGTTAGTATATGCATCGTCGTATTCCTCATTGTCATCAGATGACACATCAGACTCAGGATAAATAGGATTTTCAACATAAATATAACTACAAATAGCCTCATAAGTATTTTCGCCAATTCCGCGAACGTTCATTATTTCTTCAATATTGTTGAAAAAACCATTTTCCTCCCTGTATGAAATTATTGCTTCTGCCAGCACTTCGCCAATTTCATCCAACAGACATAATTCGTCAAAGTCTGCACTGTTGATATCAATATACAAAGGTTCATTAACTTCTTTTACTGCCTCTGTAGAAGTAATTGTTGTTTTATGAGATCTTTTCGCTTCAGATGTAGCTTTTGTTGTTTTTAATACGTCGGAAACATATTTTGTTTCGTTTTCCTCGTCCTCGTTTACAACATAAGAAGTATAGGTTATTTTTACATCACTTTCATCTTTTACGCTAATAATCCTCCACAAAAGTGAAGCGCTGAAAACTATAAACGATAAGATGCATATCACAAGTAATCCTTTACGTTCCATATACAACCCCTTGGAAGTGCAAATACAATAATTAGTAAAAAAGCTCCCCAAAGGGAGCAAGAAGTGGGCCATTAGGGACTCGAACCCCAGACCGTCCGGTTATGAGCCGGATGCTCTAACCAACTGAGCTAATGGCCCTTGAATATGAAAAACGGAAGTCAAAGCGACTTCCGTTCTAA
>JAGAMB010000002.1 GCA_017624895.1 Ruminococcus sp.
AAAATCGGAAAGGGAGGGAGAATGGGGAAAGGGAAAGGAGAGTTCCAGAGAGGAAAACCGTAGGGGAAAGAGGGAGTGCGGCGAGTCGCCGCTGACAGCTTGCGCTATTGTTATGTTACATAAACAACAAGATTTTAATCTATTGTTAAATATTGTGGAGGACAAATTACCGGCGGGGGTACCCCGCACGATTTTTGTGTCAGTTTAGTTTTCCCCTCCCTCGTTCCCCGTAGGTGTTCCTCTTTGGTATAAAAATTACCCTTTTGCATTTATAAAATAGAAAAATAAAGTAGGGACTGCCTTTGGCAGTCCGTGGGCGGATAATATCCGCCCCTACACCAAATAGGCTATATTACGTTAAATTGCGGACACAGCACGCTGTGTCCCTACAAATAATATCAGCTTTTAAAAATAATTACGAATTACGCATTACGAATTGGACAAGTACGACAATAAGGCTGCACAAAAATTACAGCCTTATCATCAATATTAATTATATTATCTGAGATGCCAGATGTTGTCAGCGTATTCGGAAACAGCACGGTCAGCGGAGAAGATGCCTGCACCTGCAATATTGTTCAGGGACATCTTAGCCCACTTCATCTTATCGTTGTAGCACTCGGTAATATATGCCTGTGCCTTGCGATAGCTGTCGAAATCAGCAAGAACCATATAAGGATCGCGGTCCTTGAGGGAATTTGCAACGTCATTGAAAGTACAGCCGTTGATACCGTTGTACATACGCTGGATAGCCTCTTTGATTCTGCCGTCATTGTTGAAATAATCGTGAGGATTATATCCTCTTGCCTTGAGCGCGTTGACCTCAGGAGTTGTCATACCAAAGATAACGATATTGTCGTCCCCTGCTGCCTCCTTGATCTCGATATTTGCTCCGTCAAGCGTACCGAGAGTTACAGCGCCGTTGAGCATAAACTTCATATTACCTGTACCTGAAGCCTCAGTACCTGCAAGTGAGATCTGCTCTGAGATATCTGAAGCAGGCATAAGTCTTTCAGAGAGAGTTACACAGTAGTTTTCAAGGAAGATAACCTGAAGCTTCTGTGAAATTCTTGGATTTTTTCTTATCTCCTCGGAGATTGCCCAAATCATCTTGATTATCTGCTTGGCAAGGTAATAGCCGGGAGCTGCCTTAGCCGCAAAGATATAAGTCTTGGGAGTAAATGGCGCGTCGGGATTAGCCAGGAGATACGCATAATCTGCAAGGATATTCATAACGTTGAGGTGCTGTCTTTTGTACTCGTGCAGACGCTTTACCTGAACGTCGAAAATACGCTCTGTATCGAGGATTATGCCGCTGGAGGACTTGACCTGCTTTGCGAACTTCTTCTTGTTCTCCTGCTTGATTTCAAGGAGCTTTTTGAGAACGGAGTCGTCACTTTCAAATTTTCTGAATTTTTCAAGCTCTGAACCGTCCTTGATGAACTTATCACCGATAGTTTCAGAGAGAAGCTTTGTAAGTCCCGGATTGGACTGTGTGAGCCATCTTCTGTATGCGATACCGTTTGTGACATTCTTGAACTTATAAGGCGCAACCTCGTATTCATCACGGAATACAGACTCCTTGATAATTTCGGAGTGAAGCTTTGAAACGCCGTTTACGCTGTGTGAAGCTGCAACACAAAGAGTTGCCATATGAATCATATTGTCCTTGATAATGGACATACGTGTTGTCTTTGCGCTGTCGCCTCCGTTCTTTTCCATAAGGGACTGGCAGTAACGGTTGTTTATCTCAACAATAATAGAGAATATTCTGGGGATAACGTGCTTTACAAGGTTAACATCCCACTTTTCGAGAGCCTCTGCCATAACAGTATGATTTGTATAAGCAAAGGTCTTTGTAACGATATCCCATGCCTGATCCCAGCCATAACCGCAGTCGTCAAGGAGAATACGCATAAGCTCAGGGATAGCAAGTGTGGGGTGAGTATCGTTAACGTGGATAGCAACCTTTTCAGCGAGATTTTCAAGTGTGCCGTAAACCATCATATGACTGTTTACGATATCACCGATTGACGCTGCACAGAGGAAATACTGCTGTCTTAAACGGAGGCTCTTGCCCTCAGCGTGGTTATCGTTGGGGTAGAGTATCTTTGAAATCGCGTTGGCAGTTGCATTCTGTGCAAGAGCCTTAGCGTAGTTGCCCTCGTTGAAGTCAGCCATATTGAAGTTAGGAGCCTTTGCCGACCACAAACGGAGTACGGAAACTCCCTCTCCGCCGTAACCTGATACATACATATCGTATGGGGTAGCCATAACTGTATTATAGTTTACATGGGAGATGTAGTGGTACTGATTATCCCAGTATTCCTGTAAATCGCCCTCGAAATGCACTTCAAGAGCAAGCTCCGGCTTAGGTACGAGCCATACGCTGCCGCCGGGGAGCCAGTTATCGGGAAGCTCAGTCTGCCAGCCGTCCTCCAGCTTCTGCTGGAAGATACCGTACTCATAGCAGAGGGAGTAGCCCATAGCAGGGAAGCCTGTTGTAGCAAGGCCGTCAAGATAGCAGGCAGCAAGTCTGCCAAGACCGCCGTTGCCAAGACCTGCGTCAGGCTCGTGGTCGAATACCTTGTCAAGATTTATTGTGTGGGATTTCAGCATTGTGCGTACTTCATCCGCAATATCAAGATTATAAAGGCTTGTTTTGAGGGAGCGTCCCATGAGGAACTCCATGGAAAGGTAGTATATCTGCTTTCCGCCCACAGAATGAGTATGATTTACAAAGCTCTGTCTTTTGTTGCCGAGAACCTCAACAATAATTGAGGAAAGAACCTGATATACCTGTTTATCCGAAGCTTCTTCGGGTGTCACACTATAAAGCGACTGGAGTCTTCTGGGGAAATCCGCTTTGATTTTTTCCAGTATCTGAGTTTTTGTAGATGTCATAATTTATCTCCTTTCGGTAATTGGATATACAAGCAGTATATATAATCAATATTTATACACTTAATATAAAACAGCGTGTATAAAACCACAATTTATATTTTACCATATTTCAAATGCTATTTCAATTGTATATTTTCACAAACTTTTCTATTCGGAATTTACAAATCAATTAAAAAAAAGGCATAGTAACCAAAAAAAATCAAATCATATGTGCATAATGTTCAAATAGTGGGATTTCAGAGAGAATTTTTGTGCATTACTACAACAGAATCCCTCCTGCGGCTTTTGCCTGAGAGCTGCATAAGCAGTCAAATGCTGTCACAAGACAGGCATTGTAAACGTTCTGAAAAAAAGTTGAAAAAATATAAAAAAATGATTGAAATTTTAGAAATTATATGGTATAATATATAGGAGCCTTGTGTGAGGCTTGTTGATACCCTGAAATACAGGGGAATGTGTAGTAATTTAATTTGAAAGGACATCAGGAAATGAAAAAAAAGAAAAGATTCTCGGTATTAAAGCTCCTTATAGTTATACTCTGTATAACTTCGGTTATATTATCGGCAGGTATTAATATTTTATTCGCAGGAGATAAAACTCCCGAATTGTTCGGCAGACATATCTATGTAGTAGGCGAGGATAACCCTATGGAGGGTTCGATTACAACAGGCGCAGCCCTTCTCTCAATGGACGCTGCTGAAATTTCTGTTGCTACAGGCGATATCGTTCTTTGCTACCCGGCTGATAACCCCGAAAAGCTCTCACTCAGAAGCGTTAGCTTCATTGCCGAGGGCGAGGAGGGTACTTCATATTATACAATGGATTCCTACCATGAGGATACCACTGGCTCTATCACAAAGGATAAGATCGTTGCTGTCTGCACAGGCTATAACGAAAGCCTGGAGCTTGGACGCTTTATCACCTTTGCAAGACAGCTCAAGGGTATAATCGTTCTTCTCGGTGTTCCTGCACTTCTCCTTATTATAATCCTCTTTGCGTCTATTCTCGGTTCACACCGTTCAGACGAGGACGATGAGGACGAGTACGGCTTCTATGAGTATGACGAGGAGGAAGAAAGAAATTCTGCAAGGGGCAGAAATAATGATCCTCTTTATGAGCCTATTACAGAGGCTCCTGTTAGTCCTGCTTTTGAAAGAAGAAAAATGTCAATTGCTGAGAATTTCAAGCAGAAGGAAGTTAATCCCGATTCTCCATATCAGAAGGAGAAGGAGCGCACAGTTCAGTTCAAGGCGCAGAAGGGCGGAAGCCTCAGCAATACAATGTCATTCTCCGGCTCAGGTACAGCTGAATCTTCATTTGCACAGAGAAATCCCGGAAGTGTATCATCTGCTGCACCTACAGCTGAAACTCTCAGAGAGGAAATGCTCAGAAAGACAACAGCTGCAGAGCGTACAGCAACATATACAAAGCCTGCTGAAACTGTATCCGACAATACAGGTATTCTCACAAGAGATCAGGTTGCTGAGTTAAGAGGCGGAGCGCCTGCAAAGCCTGTTGAAACAAAGGCTGCTGCACCTAAAAAGAGCAGCTCCCCCGATATTTCCGATATTCTCGGAAACAGCCCTCGTCAGTCAACAAAGAAGCCCTCGGATATGTCTGTAGACGATCTTCTGAAGATTATCGAGGAAGAAAAGAAAAAATATTGAATAATACAATCGGCATTTCTCATTTCGGGAGATGCCGAAAATATTATGGAAACCTCTGAAAACGCCCTCATGACTTGCGAATTTCATTCGTGTCCCGGTTTTTAGAGAACCCCCTATGAAAACAGGAGTGATATAAATGAATAACGAAAAAACGCTGTATATGGTCGTTCCATGCTACAATGAGGAGGCAGTTCTCCACGAAACAGCTAAACGGCTTAAAGAAAAATATGCTTCACTTATCGAAAGAGAGCTTATTTCCAAAAAAAGCCGTGTAGTATTCGTAAACGACGGCTCAAAGGATAAAACATGGGAGATAATACAGGAGCTTCACGGCACCTCCCCCGATATTTTTTCGGGAATTAATCTTGCCCGTAACAGCGGACATCAGAACGCTGTCCTTGCAGGTCTTATGACGGTTAAGGATATTTGCGATATGGCGATTACTATGGACGCGGATTTGCAGGACGATATCAACGCTATCGACGCTATGGTTGAAAAATACCACGAGGGAAATCAGGTTGTCTACGGCGTAAGAAGCGCAAGAGATACAGACACATTTTTCAAGAAATTCACCGCTGAGGGCTTCTATAAGTTTATGAAGGTCATGGGTGCCGATGTGGTTTATAATCACGCGGATTTCCGCCTTATGAGCCGCCGTGTATTGCAGGAGCTTGCAAATTACAGGGAGGTAAATCTTTTCCTCCGCGGAATGGTTCCACTTATCGGATTCCAGAGCTGCAGCGTTTACTATGAACGTGCAGAGCGTTTTGCAGGCGAGAGTAAATATCCCCTGAAAAAAATGCTTGCATTTGCCATTAACGGCATAACATCATTCAGCACAAAGCCGCTGAAACTCATAACAACAATGGGCTTTATAATGTCCCTTGTCAGCATTCTTGCCATGGTATGGACAGTTATTGTGAAGCTTGCAGGAGCTTCCGAGCTTGGCTGGTCGAGTACAGTATGCTCCATATGGTTTATCGGCGGTTTACAGCTCCTTGCCCTTGGTATAATAGGCGAATACGTGGGAAAAATCTATGCCGAGGTAAAGCAAAGACCGAGATTTACCGTTGCGGAATTTATAAATGATACAGGCGAAAAAACGGAGGATAAGAAGTGAATACATCGGCAGTAATCGTATGTGCAGGCAGCTCCACAAGAATGGGCGGAGTTAATAAGATACTTATGCCCTTAGGTGACAGGCTTGTTATCGGGCAGACTTTGAAAGCCTTTGAGGAAACTCCCGAAATAAAGGAAATCGTCATTGTTGCCCGTGAAAGCGATATCCCCGAAATTGAGGCGGAGGCTAAACGTACAGGCATAACAAAGCTTATAAAATGCGTTACGGGAGGAGCTACCCGACAGGAGAGCGTTATCAGCGGAATCCGCTGTATATCGCAGGAAACGGAGCTTATTGCCGTTCACGACGGCGCAAGACCTCTTGTAAAGCCCTGCCATATTTCAAAGGCGGTCAAGGACGCTCTTGTATTTGGCGGTGCGGCGCTGGGCGTTCCCGTAAAGGATACGATTAAGGTAGTTGACAGCGGACTTGTTGTTGATACTCCGCCGAGAAAAAACCTCTATATAACCCAGACTCCCCAGATTTTCAAGAAGAAGATATACTTTGAGGGCGTTGATTTTGCCCTTGAACACAGCCTTGATTTTACCGATGACTGTCAGCTTGCGGAGGCTATCGGCTGTAAGGTTTATATGACCGAGGGGGATTACACAAATATCAAGATAACAACTCCCGAAGATATTAAAATTGCGGAAACTCTGCTTGCTTCGGAAAAGGAGAAAAGCGTATGTTCAGAATAGGTCACGGTTACGATGTACATAAGCTGGTTGAGGGCAGAAAGCTGATACTCGGCGGTGTGGATATTCCCCATACCGTGGGACTTTTAGGCCATTCCGACGCTGATGTGCTGCTTCATGCCGTTATGGATTCAATGCTTGGAGCCCTTGCTCTGGGGGATATCGGCAAGCATTTCCCCGATACTGCTGAGGAATACCGCGGCGCTGACAGTATGAAGCTCCTTGAAAGAGTTGCGGAGATATGCCGCGAAAATGGCTATATTATCGGAAATATTGATGCTACGGTAATTGCGCAGGCTCCTAAGCTTGCACCCCATATTCCTGCTATGCGCGAGAATATCGCAAGAGTATGCGGCTGTGATGTATCACAGATAAGCGTTAAGGCAACTACTGAGGAGCATCTGGGATTTACAGGCGAAAAGCTTGGTATATCGGCACATTGCGTTGCGCTCATGGTGAAAAAATAAAGAGCCGTTAGTATAATTAAGAATTATGAATTAAGAATTAAGAGCCCACGGACTGCCAAAGGCAGCCCCTACGCATTGAAATAGAAATTTCGTACCGAAATTTCGGGAGAGCGAAACTCGCCCCTACTATGATGTAACACTTAAAACTTTATATTACGTTGCAGATTTTTCGTTCTATTGCAGTATTTCTGTATATTGCGAATTTTGCACAAACCAAAGGGACAACCATAGGAAGGGGGAGAAGAAAAAACTGGCACAAAAGTCGGTGCGTGGTATCCACGCTGATAATTTGCCCTAAAGAAAGTTTTACATTAGAACAA
>JAGAMB010000065.1 GCA_017624895.1 Ruminococcus sp.
CGTAATGGGCGACGTTGTGTATGTCAGCAGGGAGCTGCCCATAATAAGCAGGGTAATTCTTATAAACATAAACACGCTTATGCTTATTGCTTCATTTGTTATTTCTATGAATTTCCACTTGAAAATCACATCGCCGCTTTTTACGAAAATTAAATTGAAAAATGCCGTAAGAACAAGAAACGGCAGCAGCGGCTTAATGGATTTCAGGAACATTTTCAGCGGAATTTTCGAGAAAAATATAGCAGCAAAAGTAAATATTGCGCCAACGCCGAGGCATATGATGTGATCTCCTGCAAAGAGCATAAGAATGTATATAAGCGTTATGACTATCTTAAATCTCGGATCAAGCCTATGTATAAGGCTGTCACCGGGGAAATACTGTCCGATAGTTATATCTTTAAGCATATCAGACACCTCCCCTTTCGGAAAGCTTTTTCAGCAGAAGCTTTTTCGCGTATTCCATTGTATACACATCCTTGCCAAAATCCAGTCCCTGCTCCTTCAGCTTCATAAATACCCTTGTTATCTGGGGAACATCAAGACCGATCTGCGATATCTCCTCCGCACGGGCAAATACCTTTTCCGTTTCATCATAGCAGAAAAGCTTCGCCTTGTTCATTACAAGTATTTTGTCCGCAAAACCAGCAATATCCTCCATACTATGAGATACGATAAGGATAGTATTCTTTGTGCGCTTGTGGTACTCCTTGATATGCCCCAATATCTTATCCCTGCCGGCAGGATCAAGTCCTGCGGTTGGCTCATCAAGAATAAGCACCCTCGGATTCATCGCCATAACTCCTGCAATGGCAACACGGCGCTTCTGTCCGCCCGAAAGCTCAAAGGGAGAGCGTTCCAGCAGCTCCTCTTTAAGCCCTAAGTCATGGGCTGTTTCAAGTATACGGCGCTTTATCTCCGCCTCGTCAAGCCCCATATTTCTCGGACCATAGGCGATATCCTTATATACCGTTTCCTCAAAGATCTGATATTCGGGGTACTGGAAAACAAGTCCCACCTTAAATCGGACATCACGGATTTTCTTCTTATCTGCCCATATATCCTCTCCGTCAAGGAGAACCTTTCCCGAAGTGGGCTTGAGCAGACCGTTGAAATGCTGTATAAGCGTTGATTTTCCTGAGCCTGTATGGCCCATAACGCCTACCATTTCACCCTCATCTATTTTAAGATTGACATTATCAACAGCTGTTTTCTGAAATGGCGAACCCTCGCTGTAGACATATGTCAGCTCCTGTGTTTCAAGAATAGCCAATTTTTACTCCCTTTCAAAAAGACGTTTTACAGCCTCGGCACATTCGTCCTCGGTTATTATATCCTGCGGTATGTCATAGCCTGCCTTACGCAGCTCCCACGCAAGCTCTGTAACCTGCGGAACATCAAGACCGATAGCCTTTACCTGCTCTACGTGTGAAAATACAACTCTTGGCGTATCGTCAAGAATGACGCTTCCCTTGTCCATAACCACAACGCGGCTGCATTGTGCCGCCTCGTCCATATAGTGTGTTATCAGGACGATAGTTATGCCGTATTCGCGGTTCATACGCTTTATAACCGCCATTACCTCTTTTCTTCCCTGCGGATCAAGCATAGCTGTCGGCTCATCAAGAATAATGCACTTAGGCTTCATTGCAATAATTCCCGCAATAGCTATACGCTGCTTCTGACCGCCCGAAAGCTGGGCAGGAGAATGATGGCGATAATCGTACATATTAACATCTTTCAGCGCATCGTCAACACGTTTCCGCATTTCCTCATAGGGTACGCCGAGATTTTCCAGAGCAAAGGCAACGTCCTCCTCAACAACAGACGATACTATCTGGTTATCGGGGTTCTGGAACACCATACCTGCACAGCGGCGCAGGTCAAAAATCTTCTCCTCGTCAGATGTACTGATACCATCAACCGTAACAGTTCCCGACGTGGGGAGAAGAATACCGTTTATATGCTTGGCGAGAGTTGATTTTCCCGAACCGTTATGACCGAGAACAGCCATAAACTCGCCCTCTTTTATTTCAAGATTTATTCCCTTCAGCACCTCGGCAGGGGTTTCGCCCTCGTCAGCAGGATAGCTGAAGCGGAGATTTTCAATTTCAATTATATTTTTCATTTTTATCCTTTTATACGCTGTTTTCACAGAGAATTGCTGCGGATATTATATGCCGCAATTTGTCGAAATCCTTGAATTTCTTTCAGAAATTGCGGACACAGCACGCTGTGTCCCTACACCGAGTGGTGTAAAATAACATTTTGTAGGGACACGGCGCGCCGTGTCCGTATTATTAATAGTCACAGGCAGATATTATCACTGTTTACCCCGCCCATATAGCCGTAGAGCCGCAGGGCAATGTCATTCCCGTGGACTTTACAGGCAGTCCGATTTCGTCAAAGGTTACATTTCCGCCGAATTTATCCGTCAGCACAGAGCCGAGGATATATCCCATAACCGATGGCGAAAGTCCCGTGGTATAGCTGTTTATGAGGAAAAACAGCGGATCGTCGGAAAGCACCCCTGCGCACAGCTTAACCAGGTCATATACGCAGTTCTCCAACTTCCACACCTCGCCGCCGGGGCCTCTGCCGTAGCTTGGAGGATCCATTATAACCGCGTCATACTTTCTTCCGCGGCGGATCTCACGAGCGATAAATTTTTCACAATCGTCCACGATCCAGCGGATAGGCTTATCGGAAAGTCCCGACGCTGCGGCATTTTCTCTCGCCCACTGAACCATACCCTTAGAAGCGTCAACGTGGCATACAGACGCGCCTGCCTCAGCACAGGCAAGAGTTGCTCCGCCTGTGTAGGCAAAAAGATTAAGCACGTTTATCTCTCTGCCTGCATTGCGTATCTTATCAGCCATATAATCCCAGTTTACCGCCTGTTCGGGGAATAATCCCGTATGCTTGAAGCCTGTGGGTTTTATATTAAACGTGAGATTTTTATAATTTATCTGCCAGCCGTCAGGGAGTGAACGTCTGAACTCCCATTTTCCGCCGCCTTGATTTGAACGGTGATAGTGACCGTCGGCAAATTTCCACGCCGACTCCTTTTTCTCCGTTTTCCATATTATCTGGGGATCGGGACGGACAAGGGTGATATCTCCCCACTTTTCAAGCTTTTCTCCGTCCGATGTATCAAGTATAATATAATCGTGCCAATTATTTGCTGTTCTCAAATTCAAAACATCCTTTATTTTATTCTTCTGAAAGCTGTTCCTTTATGGTATCTGCAAGACTCAGCGCCATTGTATTGATAGCGGAAAAATCCCTGCCCTCAATTCGTATGCGTATAACAGGCTCTGCACCTGTTTCACGGACGATAACCCTTCCCTCGTCACCGAGGATACTTTCAAATTCGTCAATCATACTTGTGATTGTGCGGTTATTCTTCCATACCTCACGGTATTTATTCTCTATAGGAACGTTGAGCATAACCTGCGGACATTTTTCTATTATCTCTGCAAGCTCACTCATCTTCTTTTCAGCAGCTTTCATAGCCTCAAGAAGCCTTATACCCGTAAGCTGACCATCAGCAGCAGGCATATCATCGGGAAATATGATATGTCCTGACGGATCTCCGCCTATGCTGAATCCACATTCAAGCATACGGCGCATCATACCTCTTTCCCCTGTGGGAGCTGCCGCTGTGCCGATACCACTTTCTCTTGCAAAGCGGATAAGCCCCATATTATTCGCCTGCGTTACCAATATAGAATTATTGCGGAGAGTTCCCTGCTTCTGCATATATCCTGAACAGGCTGCTATGATAACATCGCCGTCCACAAGACAGCCGTTTTCATCAACGGCAAGACAGCGTTCACCGCTGCCGTCAAAGGCAATTCCGCAGTCAAGCTTATTTTCTGCCACATACTCCATAAGAGCATCTATTCTTGTACTTCCGCTTGTGTTTATGTTGAAACCATCGGGAGTATTCCCCAGCATAGTCACATCGGCGCCAAGCTTTGTGAATAAGCGTTCAGCCGTATGAGATGCACAGCCGTTGGCACAGTCAATGGCAATTTTTAATCCGCTTAAATCAGCAGGCGCAATTTCAAGGATATGCTCGATATACTCCTCAACAGCGCTTTCACAGCATATTATACTTCCGTAGCGTTTAAGCTGAACAGGTTTAATTTCATCGGGAGCGTCAAGAATAAGACGTTCAATTTCCTCCTCACGGTCATCTCTGAGGCGGTAGCCATACGATGAAAACAGCTTTATACCGTTAAATTCAGCGCCTACATGAGAGGCAGTTATCATAATTCCGCCCTGTGCTTCACGCTTTCTGATATGCCACGCAAGAGCAGATGCAGGTATTTCGCCTAAAAGTTCAGCGTCAGCGCCTGCGGAGCATATGCCTGCACAGACTGCGGCTTCTATAGTATCAGCGGAATGGCGGATATCTCTGCCTATGAGAATTTTTGTCCTGCCGTTTGGTGCAGCCATAATCTTAGCCGCCGCACGACCGATCTGCATTGCAAGCTCGCAGGTTATCTCTGTAACCGCAAGACCTCTTATTCCGTTTTTTCCAAATATTCTTCCCATTGAAATCACCTCGTTTTCCAATTAAGAATTAAGAATGCAGAATTAAGAATTAATGCATAATTACATTGCTCCGATGAAAATATGCAATTACGCAAAAATCCACCGCACATACCAATTCTTAATTCTTAATTCATAATTCTTAATTCGTATATCGCTATTATCCTGCAATTCTCAAATATTTTTTCAATTGAGCTGTAAAATCTTTCGCAGGTCGTACCGTTATATCTGTTATACACCTTTATCCTGCCACCCTCGCGGACGCAGAATACGGTATGTATGGTGGAAAGGAACGGTATCCCTGTCCACGATGACAGTATAAAGGCATTTCCTGCCGAATTTATATCACATCTGCGGCTTTCTATGCCGAAATGCTTCAATGCCCGTCCTATGCAGAAGGGATTGCAGCCGAACAAGCCGAATACCATTGCATACCGCAGCATATATTTTGCCACTTCCCTGACATTTCTCGGCTTCCCCGAATATTCAAGGGCATTGCATACGGATATCACCTCGCAGCCGTTGAAGCTCATAGGAAACAACCCATAGCGTATCTGTGCAACCTCGCCTATATCCTGCCCGTTTATCATTGCTGCTCCTTTCAGAATGAGAGCTGTCCCTCGTCCTTTGGTGAAGCCTGTTCAGGAGAAACTATGCCAAGATGCTCATAGGCAAGCCGTGTGGCAACTCTGCCTCTGGGTGTACGTCCCAGAAAGCCCAGCTGCATAAGAAAAGGCTCGCACACATCTTCAAGAGTAACAGCTTCCTCACCTATAGCCGCCGCAAGAGTTTCAAGTCCCACAGGGCCGCCGCCGTATCCCTTTATAATCATAGAAAGCATACGTCTGTCAAGGCTGTCAAGTCCCAGCCTGTCGATTTCAAGGCGGCTCAAAGCTATAGATGCGATTTCCTTTGTGATACTGCCGTTTCCCATAACATCGGCAAAATCACGGACTCTTTTCAGCAGACGGTTGGCAATTCGGGGTGTACCTCTTGCCCTGCCTGCGATTTCCTCCGCACCGTCAGCTTCACAGGGAATACCTAAAATCATCGCACTTCTGCGGACGATATCCGTAAGCTGCTCTGTATTGTAAAGCTCCAGACGCTCTAAAACTCCGAAACGGTCACGGAGAGGCGCGGAAAGCTGTCCTGCTCGCGTTGTTGCGCCGATAAGGGTAAAAGGTCTGAGATCCATACGTATTGAACGTGCAGACGGACCTTTGCCTATTATAATATCAATTACCCTGTCCTCAAGGGCAGGATAAAGAAGCTCCTCAACCGGTCTTGAAAGGCGGTGTATCTCATCAATGAAAAGCACATCGTTGTCGTTTAGCCCTGTCAGAAGGGATACTAAATCTCCCGGCTTTTCAATGGCGGGACCTGTTGTCACACGGAGATTTACTCCCAGCTCGTGAGCAATGATCGAGGAAAGCGTAGTTTTTCCCAGTCCCGGAGGGCCGTACAGCAGAACGTGGTCAAGCGGTTCGCCTCGTCCCTTTGCCGCCTTGATATACACGGCTATTTTCTCCTTGACCTTATCCTGTCCGATGTACTCGTTAAGGCTCTGAGGGCGGAGGGTTACTTCCGCCTCACCGTCCCCGTCAATATTTTCAGGAGACATAACACCTCGGTTTCCGTACATATCCGACGGTGCAAATTCCATATCTTCTGTGTGTATCAAATCAGTTCTCCTTTTGTTAAAGCCGTTAGCCTTTAGCTTTTAGCTTTTAGCTATTGAGAACGGCAGTCTTTCTGTATGCTGTATAATTTTTGTACGCTGAAATAATTGTCAATGCTGCCTTTGGCAGTCCGTACCTTACGCATTATTTGTCGATATACCGTCAATTTGTGTAGGGACGGATATTATCCGCCCGCAATTTCGGTACGAAATTCGTTAATGGCTAAGCGCTAAAGGCTAAAAGCTTATTAACCATTAACGCTCGAAATAACGCTTCTTGCGGATATAGAAAGCGTCCGCAGAATCTGCCGCCTTTTTGCCCATATCCTCCTCCATTGATATAAAGCAGAGA
>JAGAMB010000066.1 GCA_017624895.1 Ruminococcus sp.
AGCAGGAAGATCAGCAATCTCGAAGCCCATCATTGCGCCGAGGTGGCCGTTGGACTGAACTGTGAAGTTCATTAATGTATCTTCGCCAGCCTTGTATGTTACCTTTTCACCTGTTACAACGAAATCTTCCTGAACGTTGCCACTCTGAGGAGGATTTGTTGCAGGGGGATTTGTTGCGGGAGGATTTGTTGCAGGGGGAGCTGTTGTTGCAGGGGGATTTGTAGGCTGTGGCTCTGTAGGCTTAGGATCAGAAGAATCGCCCTCAATTTTGATTGTAAGGCCCTTGCAAGTAAGGTTGCCAGCGTCTGTTGTGTAAACGCCGCCGCCCTCAGAGCTCTCGATCATTGTTGACCATACGCTTGGGAAAGCAGGATCGGGAACCATGTTGATGAAATCAATTGTATATGTACCTGCAGGTGTTCCCTTGGGGAATGTGCAGTCAAATACGAATCCGGGGAATGCGTCAGATGTTTTACCTGTCCAAGCATAACCGCCTGTGTAAGGCTCAGCCCAGATAAGTGAACCCCAAGCATTTGCCCAGTTCTGTGAGTTCTGCTTTGTATCAAGGCTGCACTGATAAGTACCTGTACCCTTGAACTGAGCGCCTCTCTGTGACTTAACCATTGTACCTGCCCAAGTAGCAAGGTTAGCAAGTTCAACAGTAGAACCGTCAGCAATTGTAAATGACTGGTTAGCATTGAAGTACTTTGCATTTGGATTATAAGGAACTCTTATAGGATTTCCTTCACCGTCTACACCGTCATAACCAAAAAGCACCTTGGAAGCGTCGCCGTCCTTAGATGAAACACCGAAGGATGCACGGATTGACTTTGTATCAGCTGTCTTTTCAACGTAGTAAATACCAACAGGGATTGTAACGTCACCAGCAGCAATATCAGCTGCGGAAATTGTTGTGCTTACAGCTTTGTTATCCTTGTCAACGAATGCTCTGAGCTCAAGTGTCTTTGAAGCTTCAGCAGCAACTGTTGTAAAAGGAATAGCTGAGCCTACTAATGATGCAACCATCGCCATAGAGGATGCTGCAGAAATAAATTTCTTCATTTGTAATAATTCCTTTCTTTTAGGTTTTTAAGCCTATTAATAACTTATAGTTTGGGTTTGTATTCCTTTGTAAGGGGGACAAATCAGATAATCTCTGGAATTGACGGCAATTAAAGCTTATCAATAATACCTGCGCTGAGTTTCTGTACCTCTACAGCATCTGCTGCTGTAATACCTGCCGGTTCAACAACGTCAGCATTAGCAGCGCCCTGTGTTGAAAGCGCATACTTATCCTTGTTACCGATAGCCTGGAAAATAGCTGCTGCATCAGCCATTGTTACCTTGCCGTCGCAGTTAGCGTCACCCTTGACCGATGTGGTGGATGAACCGGCATCGCCTACAGTAACGGAACCTGAAATTGTCTTGACATCATAAGAAACTATTGCATCGTTCTTGATATAGCCGCAGTCAATTGTATCGTTTACAACTCCTGAATCAGTACTTGTCATACTCTTTACAGGAACGATATCAATACTTGACTTTGCACCATCTTTAGCATTTGAAGCTACTGTTCCCTTAATTGTACAAAGAACGCCCTCGCCTTTAAGCCAGTATGTTGCATCGTCAACTGCTGTTGACCACATAACGCTGGCGAAGCCCTCATCATTCTCTATTGCACAGTTAAAAATGGGGAGCATATCTGCCGAGGGATCACTTGAGTCAACCCCTGTATTAGTAAGTGTGCCTGCTGTAACATCGTCAATTGTGACAATAGAATTGTCAAACTCAATTGAAAATCTGCAGCCACGAACTCCTGTGTCAGGAATATCTGCAAGTTTTACCTCCACCTCAAATGTCTCACCTGCCTTTGCTGTAGCATTGCCTGCGCTGATCTGCACTGTTTCGCCTGCAGCTGCAGCGGGGATGAGTGAGCATACGGAAAGTGAAAGCATAGCTGCTGCCATAGTTCCGATGACTATCTTTTTTGTCTTCATGTTTTTTTCCTCCTTCTTCATTAATGTTATATAACAAAGGAACGGCTGCCCCTTTAATTATATCTTGTCTTACACCGGTATCATTTCCTTCAGACACCTTCGATACGGGACTTTGTTCAGTCCTGCCGCATCATGAACAAACATGGTTTCTTCACATTATTGCAGCTTCAGCATAAGACGCATCACACTGCCGTGATGAGATGTTACTCCCAGTTTCTATATTTATTCATGATTTTATTATATATCAAGTCTCAAAAAAAGTAAATAGGTTTATATTGTTTTTGGTATTTTAAATAAACCAACGCCAGCCTTTTTGCACAGTTTGCACAATCCATTTAAGCTTGATTTTAAGCTGATTAAGTGACATATGAACAAATTGTGAATTTGTTCCTATTTATCGAGTTTGCGGAACTCCTCCGGAATTGCATTTTCAATTATCTCATTCAGTATATCATAGCTGAAATAATTGTAATTTCCGGCAGGTACAGCATAAGGTATTCCATGTGCTGCCGCCATTTCCGGCGTATACATACTATAAGGATAAACAGCAAGATTAGCGTAATCGCCAACCTCATAATGGATGATATTCGGGATAACTCCCACATCCTCCAGACGAACCTCGCCTGTTGCGCCGTCCACCACAATATCGAAATCGGGCATTTCGCCCACAAGATTGAAATTATCTGTCTGGCAGCAAATAAAATTGCCCATAGAATAGAACACAAAGCCTCTTGTGCCGTCCTCGCGCTCTATCCATTCCATTGTTTCCGCGGTATGAGTATGCGCTCCAAGTATTACATCAGCGCCCCAGTTTACCATCTGGTTTGCAAGAGCAATTCTGTCCTCGGAAACAAGTGTCGTATCCTCAACTCCCCAATGGGCGGAAACGATTACCGCGTCAGCAAGCTCCTTAGCTTCCTTTATCTGACGCTCTATAACGTCGGTTTCGTGGTTCATTACTACTCTCAGCGGCGAATCATAGGGAATAGAAAAGCCGTTAAGATGCTCCGCATAGGCAAGAAAAGCAATTTTCACGCCATTCACCTCGCGGATACGGATATTATTGGAATCCTCCTCGTTAAGATACGCGCCAAGCACAGTAAGGTCGTGAGCAGCTGCCTTTTCATTCCAGAAATTAATGGATTCTATGGTAGCTGACGCACCGAAGTCGAGAAGGTGATTATTTGCCATTGTGAAAACGTCAAATCCGAGGTCGATAACAGCATCCGCAACCTCAGGGGGAGAATTGAACAGCAGCGCACCGCCGTTTGCGCCTCTTACCTCGTTACTCTGGCTTATAATTGTTTCCTGATTGAGAATTGCGAGATCAGCGCCCTCAATGAGATATTTAACGTTTTTATAAAGTGGCTTGAAATCGTATCTTTCGCCCGGAGCAGCAAGTCTTTCGGCATTCTTATAAACCGAGTAGTGGATCAGATTATCTCCTGCCGCTATAACATGAACTCTCTTATCTTCCGGAACAGGTTCAGTTGTCGGCTCTGCTGTAGGAGCCTCCGTTACCGCAGACGGCTGTGACGTCTGAGGGTTCGGATCAATCGGTTCACCCATTTTTCCTACAGTTCTTGTTGAGCAGCCCGTACAGGTCATCATAAAAGCTGCAAATACCGTCCATACGACGGCACATTTGTTTCTAAGCTTCATTAATATCTCCTTTTTCTGCACCCTGACAATCCACTTCTTATATTTCTTTATTCTTTCTTTATTATATCACATTAAATTTTATTTTGCAATTGTCATTTTGCACTTTCTACTGATATTTTATGCTTTATTTTTGATATATCATATTAATTCGCAATATATCGTTATTTCAACGGCTTCGGTATATTTCACGAAGTTTTCTGCGGATTTTTATGCAATATGCTTAATTGTAATTGCACAAACTCATCGGCAAGACTTTCCGCCTCTGCATATGAGGATAAAGTGTAGCAGCGTCCGCGGAATTTCGCAGAGCCGTAATAGCCGTTCATATACCATGCCGCGTGTTTTCTCGCCTCATGTATCGCAAATTCCTCAGGTTTTACGCTATTTTCCAGCATAAGCCGTATATGCCGCAGCATAACCTTCATTTTTTCTTCAACAGTCGGGGGAGTATATTCCCTGCCCTCAATCGCCGCCTTTATTTCCTCAAAAATAAAGGGATTTCCATAGCTGCCTCTGCCGACCATAGCAAGATCGCAGCCTGTTTCGCGGTACATACGCAGACAGCTTTCACCGTCGGTTATATCGCCGTTGCCGATAACGGGAATTTTCACCGCTTCTTTAACAGCCCTTATAACGCTATGATCAGCGGCTCCGCTGTAGAACATATCCCTTGTTCGTCCGTGGACAGCAACAGCCGCCGCACCTGCGGACTCCACAGCCTTAGCCATTTCCACCGCATTTATTGTATCAGCCGACCAGCCGCTTCGTATTTTTACTGTAACAGGAACATCTCCTGCCGCCCTGACTGCCGCTTCTGTAATCTCCGCCGCAAGGGAGGGATTTTTCATAAGTGCTGAGCCTGCTCCCGTATTTACAACCTTTGGCACAGGGCAGCCCATATTTATATCAATAATATCCGGCTTGTAGTCGAGAACGATTCTGACAGCCTCCGCCATAAAATCCGCTTCATAGCCGAAAAGCTGAATCCCCATAGGACGTTCGCCCTCGGTTATAGTGCAAAGCTCCGCTGTTTTCTTGTCGCTGTAGCAGATTCCCTTTGCGGATACCATCTCGCTGACGGTATATGCCGCGCCGTACTCTCTGCACATAAGGCGGTATACCCTGTCTGCCACACCTGCCATCGGCGCTAATGCCGCCGTTTTTTCCAGCGTTACATTTCCGATTTTTATATTATCCATTTGACTTATTTTCGTCTTTCTTCTTGAATACAAAGAGCTTGCTGAGAACATAGTTTGCAATGAAGATAATAACCTGACTTGCAAAGGTTATTATAGTTTTGCTGATATGGAGCCAATCGCAGAAGATGAAGAAAATCAGCCACTCCATAATAAGGGTTGCAATTCTTGCGCCGTAGAATGACACAAATACCTTGAAAAATTCCTTTTTGCCATTGGTTTCATTTTTGAACACATATTTCTTGTTGGTGAAAAATGCGAATGTAACGGCACAAATCCATGAAAATACAACGCCTGCGGTATTTTCCCATTTAGGTTCACCGGGAATTAATCCAAATAATGCAAGCTTTGTCACAATAGAAACAACAGTTGTCAGTCCGCCAAACAGCAGATACATCCATTTTTCCTCGTACTTATAATAAATATCCTGAAGCTTTTTTGGGAGAATCCCCACAAAAGCCTGTATCAACTTTTCCATTTTATAACTCCTTTCAAAAGCATATACACTTATTATACCAATTGTCAACAATTTTTTCAAGTGTATTTTCGAAAAAAGTATACTTATCGCAAATTATTGGTCAAAATCAACAAAAAGAAGAACCGCCGCAGATATTTCCGCGGCGGTTGATGTATTATGCTATTGTTTATTTCTTTTTCCAGTTATTCTTTCCCTATGCTGTTATTATACCCCATTTGACGGTATATTGCAATAACAGCATTATTTCAGCTAAAATACAAAATGGTTACAAAAATGACAGAATTTGTTCACATATCAAAAAAACTGTTCTTCCAATGCTTTTTTTGTGCAGTTCGACTGCCGCCAGATTTATAACCATTATTTTCTTTGTCGTTTTCTGCATTTTCTGCATAAAATATATTACACGGAACTATCTCTGAACAGCGGCTGATATCATTAAGGTACCGGTGCCGCCCATGACAGGCTGTTTGGAAATACTGCCGTTTTATATAGATACGGGATAGCTGACTGTTACTTAACGTTTCAGTCCTGCTGTCCCTGTTTTTTTCTTCTCTCAGCAATCTCGCTGTATTTCCGCTTCGTTGCAAGACCTCCCCTGATATGACGCTCCTGCTTGTTTATCTCCAGTATATCCTTCACCTGTGCGTAAAGTGCGGGATTTTCCTTTTTCAGCCTTTCGCTCACATCCTTATGTACGGTGCTTTTTGATATACCGAATTTTTTCGCCGCCGACCGTACTGTTGTTCTGTTCTCTATTATGTATTGTCCCAGCGTTACTGCCCTCTGTGCAGGCTGTTCTTTCAATCCGATCACTCCCTTTTCTCCTTATTCTGCGGACAGTAAATGTATATGCAGAATAAAAAGGGATAATTCGGAAATCGTGGATTTCTACCAGCAGACTTATCTATTGTCGTTTAGAGATTGGTATTATAAAAATACTGCACAGATTACCTCATGTGCAGTATCATATTAATTCTGATGCCTTACAACTCCGTACTCGTCATCAAGGCGGAAATAGGGGCAGGCATAATTCGTACCCGATAAAAATCGGCACATCTCGTCCTCGTCAAGGTTTATCATACATACGTAGCAGTCGTAATCCTCGTCATAGACGTAATTTGTACACATTTCGCAGTTTGTTGGTTTATTCATATTTATCGTTCCTTATGTAACTTTTTTGTATCCTCGCTGAGGTCGTATATTATTCTTGTCATAAACTAAAATCACCAAAGACTGTCTTGATTTGCTCATCTGTAAAACCAAGGGATTTCATTCGCATAATGGTATCAGCACGTTCTAATGTTCTGCCCTCTGCTCTACCCTCGGCTCTGCCCTCATTCTTAGCATTAGCAAGTGCAGACGCTTCGTCATGAAGCGCTTTTTCTCTTATACGTGCCGCTTCTCTGATTTTTGTATCCTCGCTGAGGTCGTAGACTACTTTAACCATTATTAACTCCAAAAATTATTGCTTTTATCTGTTCTTCAGACAAGCCGTAAGCTTTCATCTTTGAAATGATATTCGCTTCACCCTCGGCTCTGCCCTCTGCTCTACCCTCTGCTCTGCCCTCTGCTCTACCCTCGGCTCTGCCTTCATTCTTAGCATTAGCAAGTGCAGACGCTTCGTCATGAAGCGCTTTTTCTCTTATACGTGCCGCTTCTCTGATTTTTGTATCCTCGCTGAGGTCGTATATAACATTTACAGCCTTATTGATAATAGGCACATTTGTCTGCTTTAACATCTCAAAATCCTCCTCGCTGTCCGCATTGAGAAACTGCATCCACAATTCCCTGCGGTTATTGGGATTAACTTTCTGATTGACCTTTTTCAACTCAAAAAAGTGCATATTGAATTTATCCGAATAAATTTTATCCGTTCCCTTGATAGCAGTAACGATTTCTGTGTGATAGTCCTCACCCTCAAACATATTGAAGTTGATGATATTAATAGTTATCGCCTTTTTAAGCTTTCCGTAGGTATCGCCGCTTTTCAGCTCCGATGTATAAAGCTTTGCCCAATAGAACAATGCTCTGTCACGGAAATCAGCTTCACCTTTAAGCTGAATTTCCACATTTACAAGAACATTGTCAACTTTAAGATTAAGGTCAAGGCGGCTGAATTTTCCGTCAAAGTTTTCCGGTGAAAGCTCCTGATTTCTGATTGTGATTTCCTGTATGCTTTCACTTGGTATTTCCAGAATGTCCGCAACAAATTCATGAAGCATATCTGCATTTTCGGTAAAAATCTTCTTGAAAATTATATCAAGCTTTGCGGATACTACATTTCTTCCCATAGATATCACCCCTGTTCTTTATGGAAACTTTTTATCTGATTTTATTATATCACACTTTTTACAATATGTCGATACCACAGCAAAAAATTCTCCCCATTGCACAAATATGGCTTTTTCTATTGTCTATTTTGCAATTACCCCCTCCTCTGTAAGCAGCGGCAAATCCCTGTTTTTTCCGTTGAGGATTTTCCCCAGAACAGTCACAATATCACATTTTTCTGTCAGGCGCTTTTTTTCTGCCCTTTCAAGAACACCCACGATTTCCTCTGCTTTGCGATTTTTCAATATCTCACCCACGTTTTCAGCATATGCAACACGGCAAGCAGGGGGAACTTTCCATTGATTCAGCATAAATTCAAGGGTATTGCGTTCATCTCCCTTTCCCAGTACCACAAGCTCTGTATGCCCTGTGAATATTTCCTTTCCCAAAGCAAGCTCCGCCGCCGATTTTGCGTCCTCAATAGTATCAGCTGAAAGAGAAATCACCTGCTCCTCCAGATAAAAAGAAAATGTCACGTTATCCCCCTCTATTGCTGCCGCCCTGACATATGCCATTTCATTTACATCTATTCCTGTACTGCACCCCGTCAGGAATATACACATAGCTGCAAGAATAATTTTCTTCATACCATTATTTTCCTCTTGATAAAATATATTGCAGGAACAACTGCCAGCCCCGTTACTGCCAGTACCGCTGTTATAATGCCGAGATAATGCCATTCCCCTGATAATGCGCCGATAACCGCCATTATAGTGAGGATTATACTGCATCTGTAACGCTTAATAAATGGGAAAATTTCCCCCACAAGATACTCCGCAGACGACGCCTGCACCCCTATGGAATACACCGCAAATACCGTGAAAACAATGAGAAAAAGGGAGTCTATACGCTGTACCGAAAAAGGCTGTGTAAGCTGTGCCGCTGATACAATGGGGAAATCCGTTATTTCCATTATACCGCCGCATACAAGAACTCCCGTTATAAGCACAACAGCCGATATTGCCGCTTTTCCGATGAAATAGCCTATTGCAGTCCGCGGAATATCACTCTTTACAAATCCGAGCATTACGGTAAAGCTTGTCAGTCCGCCGCTTAACGCAAAACCTTTCGCCAGCTCATAAAAAAAGCCTGTCGATTCAGCTGCTGTTATATTTTTTGCGTCTGACCGAAGTACCGCCGATACCACGACTATGCCAAGGCATACAGCACCTAAAGCCGCCGCAATTACTGCTGAACGTGACATAGCTTTTATGCCCGATGAGGCTATATACAAGCATACAACGGCAATCAGGGCAGTCGTTATGATATCCCCCCATTTGCCGAAGCTTTCAAAGGGAATAAAAACAAGCTCTCCTGCACCCCTTAGCAGGGAAAAAAGAAATCCTCCCCACAAAATTATTCCTGCAAGAAGTATGATCTCCCCGATTTTTCCGCACTCTTTAAGCGTTCCCCTCTTTTTGTACATACATATCAAGGGAATGGCAAAAATCAGCTGTATCAGACTTCCCACTCCAAAGCCTGCCGCTGTTGCTGCTGATATTCCCCCTCCAAGACAGAACAGCACAAAGACATCGTTTATCAGCATCAGCGAACATAACTGAAATGATGTTATTTTATTACTCATGATATTCCTCCACGGTGAAATCCCTGTTCTGCATTTTTCTGAATCCCATACGGAAAAGCGTATCGCCCATTCCCTTTGAAGAAAATGGGGAAATCGGTGCAGTAAAGGGAAATCCGTAATCTTCCGTTCCACAGATATTAGTCAGCACAGCACAGGCTAATATGCTTATGCCGAAAAATCCGAGTATTCCTCCTGCGGCAAGAAATGCAAATCTCAGCAGGGTGATCTGTGGGTTCAGGTCTGGAACAACAA
The DNA here is from genome assembly GCA_017624895.1 of Ruminococcus sp. Taxonomy (GTDB): domain Bacteria; phylum Bacillota; class Clostridia; order Oscillospirales; family Ruminococcaceae; genus Ruminococcus. Next base: position 9,502 of record JAGAMB010000066.1, read on the forward strand.
GACCGCCCAACACCGATAATGCTGTAATTGTCAGCAAGGGAGTGCTTACAAGTCCTGATTTTACTGCCGCATCTCCGATAATCAGACCGCTTATAATACTCACCGCACCGCCTACAGGCTTCGGCAGGCGGACTCCTGCCTCACGTATGACCTCATACATAATCAGCACAATAAAAGATTCCGTAAGCAGGGAAAGAGGCGCATTTTCCTCCTCCTGTGCAAGAAGCATCAACAGCGTACTGTTCAGCAGTTCGGGATGATACATAACTATCGCCGTATAAACCGCAGGCAGCAGAAAAGACAGCACAAAGGCTCCATAGCGAATCCACCGCAGGAATATGGCGTAAAAGGGCTTATGTGCATAATCGTCAATTGTGTGGAAGCTTTCGCATAACAGCCGAGGGATAATTATTCCATAAGGCACACCGTCCACAAGTATAACAGCCCGTCCCTCGATTAACTTGGAGCATACCACATCGGGGCGCTCAGTCAAGCCTGTACTGCTGAAAAGCTCAAAGCTCTTTTTTTCAACAAATGGGCGGATATAGCCTGTTGAAAGTATGGTTTCAAGGCTGATTTCGTCAAGGGATTTCATTATACGTTCAAGAAGCCGCGGCGGTACACGGTCTTTCATATAGCAAAGGCAGATTTCCGTATTTGATTTGCTGCCCTTGGTCATCATCTTTGTCACAAGTTCGGGAGTTTTCAACCGCCGCCGTATAAGTGATAAATTCGTGCGGATTGTTTCGGAAAATCCCTCGTGACTGCCTAAAATATTCCCCTCTCCCGACGGCTCCTGCACTCCCCTTGTGGAAAATCCCTGTACACCGAATGCAAGGGCGGTATTCGCTCCCTCGGCAACAAATACCGCAAATCCCGAATGTATAAGCCGCAGTAAATCGCCGTAATTGTCGGGATTGCTTCTGTCGGCTGAAAGGAGCATATGTGCCTGTATATAGTCAAAAAGTCCCTGTGCATTGGCTTGCTTTGGCAAATCTGTAATTGGCGAAAGCACCATATCAGCCGCCGCCCGTGAGGACAGCATACCGTCACAGCAAAGAAATGCACATTTTATGCCGCCTGTGACAAATTCATTTACAAGTATATCCGTTGAATGTCCCGTTATTTTTTTGATGTAATTGAGATTTTGCTGTAAATCCGCATAAATACGCTGCTTTTTGTAGTCGTTCCCTTTCATACTCTCACCTCTACCATAGTATTACCATATTTCAAGGGGATATGCAGAAACCCCGACTTCATAAGAAATCGGGGTTGCATAAGGAGATGAATAACAATTTGTCAGTTTTCTAATGTTCCCTGCTGTTCTGCCCATAAAACGGACGGGCGCTTTAATGTTCCGTCATATTCGTTAAGTCTTGTAATTTCTGCTGATTTTACAGCTACATTTGAATTTGACGCATTAACAATAACTTCTGCTGTCATTTCAATAGCTTCTTCACCGTTTACATCTCTGAGAACTGCGTGTGCTGAGCAAGTCTGTTTTTCCTCGTCATATTCAGTAACTTCAAGATAAGCTGTAATATCACCACAATCAATATCAATATCGTAGTATTCCGGTTTATCTTCGAGATAGCACTGTATTCCTATAGCAGTAAAATATTCAACCTGTACGCCTGTTTCAATGCTGTCAATTTTCCATTCATCATTTTCTAAAATAATTTGTAAAATTTTTTTGCTGCCATATTTAGCGTTTGGGATAAAGGGTTCCTTGACGTATCTTGATGCAGTAAAGCTGTTTTCACCAATTTCCTCAACAACAGCATCTGAAGTAAATTCAAGTGCTTCACAATATCTGGGTTTAACGTAAAGCTCGCCGTTGTATTCAACAAATACACCATTATTTACATCATAAGCGGCATTCATCCATTCAGCATCAGCATCATCAAGGTCAACATCTCCGCCAACCTCAAACATACTTACATCGCCGCCAAGCCAGCTTAACATAGTCGCTTCATTATCAATCCAATGTGCATCCTGATAATTCTCCTCCGGCATACATTCAGAAGATGAAATAGTCTTCATCATTTCGTAAATTTCCTGACAGCTGCTGAATCTCTCATCTGTCACCTTGTAGAATGTCCTCTCACCGCCATATTTTTCCGACCACTCAGCATCATCAGAAGCGTATGTGTAAAATGTTATGCTGTCGTTTTCATCGTATGAAACATCGCCCCAGCAAATTATTCTCTCAACTTCAAGATAATCATCAAATAACTGCTGTGCAATTGCCGTGTAGTCGTATTCTGCCTGTTCAATTTCAGGTTCAGTTTCTTCAACTGCTGCTTCAGTAACTTCCTCCTCCGCAGGCTCAGTTGCCTCAATATCTGTCATAGGATCAGTTCCTCCGCCTTTGCCAAGAAGAAGTACACCTCCGCCAACTCCACCGACAACAACGACTGCGGCGGCAACAGCACTAACCACCTTATGCCAGACAGGCTTGTGGTAGCGCTCAACTCCCGATACCTCTGTGCCATTGTTTTTGTTATTTTTTATGTCTGAATTATATTTCTCTTTACTCATAGCATATAACCTCTCTTTTTCGTCAGTATCAAGGATAGGATATTCTTCGGTAATTCTGTCAATAAGTGCGTCATCCGGATTGTCAAAAAAATTATGGATATTCATTAAAATCCCTCCTCGTTAATTCCCGCTTCACAAAGAAGCTGTCGGAGCTTTTTCTTTGCTCTGCTTAGTCGCTTCTGAATTGCCCATTCGCTCTGTCCCAACAATGCTGCCATTTGCTTTGATGTCTTGCCATAAAAGAAGTGATAGACTATGATCTGTGAATCTGGTTTGCCCAGCCTGTCAATGCAATCCATAATTATTTCACGTATTAAAGCCTTTTCCGCTTCGTCATCAACTCGAATGTCAGATGAAATTTTCGGGAAATCTTCATCGTCAATTGATACAAGTCTGTCGCTTTTTCCCGATAATCTGCGGAAATAATCAATTGCATTCCTCTTTGCAATGGTTCCGATTATGCCCTTTAAATCGCCGTCTTTATTACTTTCGTTGTCAAAATAACGAAATATAGCCGCAAAGGAATCACTTACACATTCCTCGATATCCTCCTTTGTGCCACAGCTTTTCAGCTTATTGGCACAAATTGAATAAACATAGCCCGAATATTCGTCGAATATCCTGCGATGAGCAATCTCGGCAGACTTCTGCATAAGAGCCTTTAAATCGCTGTCAGTCAAGCCTTTCACCCCTTTGAACATGTTCATATACTACACTCATATTTGCTTGTCAGTTTCGGACAGGTTTATATATATTTTTTTATTTTAATTATATCGTTATATGCAAAAAAGCACCCCTTTTTCAAGGAGTGCTTCATTTAGTGCCGGCATTGAAATAGTTTCCCAGGCCGTCGCCAGCCAAGTATCGTCTTCGCGACAGAGCTTAACTTCCGTGTTCGGAAAGGGAACGGGTGTGACCTCTGTGCCATAAACACCGACTCTTAAAAACTGAACAAAGATG
>JAGAMB010000011.1 GCA_017624895.1 Ruminococcus sp.
ATTATTTTTCTGCCGGTGTGTTCGTTATACCCTGTTTTCAACAGTTTTGCACTTTTTCACTTTTTACATATTAAAAAAGTCCGAGTAGACCATTTCCATGGCCCACTCGGACTTTTGGTTTCACTTTTTTTACAGCGCCTATCTCTACCCTATTCAAATTTTGTTCAAACTCTCATAATAATTTTTCAGAAATCAATTGACTTTTTTGTTATTTTGCGGTATAATAGAATATATTGCAGAAAACTAACGTCAAAAATTCCCCTGACGTACATAATAAATGCAATGCCAAACATACCTTGTGCGGTGTTGCAAGAAATATCAGCTAATGAAAGAAGGTATATTAAAATGGCGAACGAAAAAAGCCTCAAAATCTTAATCGTTGACGATGATAAAAATATATGTGACCTCCTTCGTCTTTATCTCGAAAAAGACGGCTACAGCGTTATTCTCTCTCACGATGGCGAAGAAGCTGTAGTTAAATTCAATGCCCTTAAACCTGATATGGTTCTGCTTGATATTATGCTCCCCGGTATCGACGGCTGGCAGGTATGCCGCGAGATCCGCAAAAAATCAAATGTCCCGATCATTATGATTACCGCTAAGGGCGAAACAATCGACAAGGTTATCGGTCTTGAACTCGGCGCAGATGATTATATCGTTAAGCCTTTTGACGCTAAGGAGGTTATTGCTCGTATCAACGCTGTTACAAGACGCGTGGGCAATGTCAATGTTGAGCCTGAGGTCAAGGAGGTTCGCTACGAAAAGCTTATCGTTAATATGACACGCTATGAGCTTAAAGTCAATGGTAAAATTATCGACACACCCCCGAAAGAGCTGGAGCTTCTCTACTATCTCGCAGCAAATCCCAACAGAGTTTATACAAGAGATCAGCTTCTCGATGAGGTATGGGGATTTGAATACTACGGCGATTCCAGAACAATTGACGTTCATATCAAAAGACTCCGCGAAAAACTTGAGGGAATTTCTGAAAAATGGGCGCTCAAGACAGTATGGGGCGTAGGCTATAAATTTGAGGCAGAAGAGGAAGAATAATTCCCTGCTTCTTATCAGGGGGCAGTCTTACTGTCCCCTGTATTTGTGCTATAAGGGAATAATTTAAAGAGGTGATTGACTTGAAGGCTAAGAACAGCTCATATTCTCAGACTTTCAGGCTTATTATGATAATTATTGCAAGTATACTTATTATACTCGGCGCTGTTGTTGTCAATGTAAGCACCAATATGTTCCGCAAGGGACAGCTCGACAAGGTGAAATCCGCAGGAGATCTGTACATTAGCTTCGTTACCGATGAGTATACACGGGATAAAGACAACTATCTACAAAGCGCTGCTTATTTAAGCAATGAATTTGCCTGTGAGCAGGAGGTGCGTATTTACCTTTTCGACGCCGACGGAAAATGCCTTGCTTCCCCTGATGGAAATCTTTCGAAAACTCTTTCAAAAGCATCTCTAAAGGAGCTTGAAAAAAATGATATTCTGGGAGTCAATTCACAGTACCTCTCACAGAGCGTCCCCTCTCATATATATATTACCAAATTCTTCTTCCGCGAAAGTGACGGAAAATATATTCCGCGCTATGCCCTTACAGCAAGTACAACGGAACAGTCCGAAATGTTCACATTGATCGTCCTCATTTCCTATGCTTCCCTTGCACTTCTGCTCTTTTGCGGATGCTATATCGTGTTCAGAAGAAAATTTAATGCTATTATTCATTTCGAGGAGAACTTCCTCCGCATTGTTGAGCAATACTCAAAGGATAACTTCTCAGAAAAGCTTTCTACAGACATTTCCCCAAATTTCAAACGAATCTGCGACCTCGTAAACACTCTTGCTTCAAATGTTGAAAAAAGCGAGGAAACAAGCAGCACCTTTATTTCCAACGTTTCCCATGAGCTGCGTACCCCTATGACAACTATCGGCGGCTTCGTTGACGGCATTCTGGACGGAACAATTAAAAAGAGCCGTCAGCAGGAATATCTCATTCTCGTTTCTCAGGAAATCCAGCGCTTGCGTATATTAATCAGCTCTATGCTCAATATGAGCCGCTTTGAGGCTGGAACGCTCCGCCCGAATTTTCAGGAAACTAACCTTACAGAGCTTGTTATAAAGGTTGTGCTGATGTTCGAGAAGCGTATCGAGGAGAAAAATCTTCAGGTCGAGGAGCTTGACAGCAGCCGCCTTTATGCTGTTGCCGACGCCGATCTTATGCAGCAGGTAGTATACAATCTGGTGGAAAATGCTGTGAAATTTGTCAATGAGAACGGCACACTCTCCTTTACCTTTGAGGAAAAGGACGGCTTGTGCATTATCGGTATCAAGAATACCGGCGAGGGACTTAAAGATACTGAAATTGAGCAGGTTTTCAACCGCTTCTATAAAACCGATTCCTCACGCGGTAAGGATACCACAGGTCTTGGTCTTGGCTTGTCCATTTCACGTAAAATCGTACATCTTCACAACGGTCATATCGTCGTAAAAAGTGTTTACGGAGAATATACCGAATTTCAGGTGCAAATCCCCAAAGACTGCACCAAAACCGAAAAAGAAAAAAAGAACTAAGGAGCAACTATGGATCGCAGAGAAAACATATTTAATGAACTTCAGAGAGATCAGCCTGAACAGCCAATCCCTCCTACAGGTCAGCAGCCGCATAACTATCCGCCGCCGCATATACAAATGTCAAATATGCAGCAGTATAATCCGAATATGCAGCAATATAACCCTAATGCACAGCAATATGATCCGAATATGCAGAATAATCCCTACTACAAACAGTACAACCCAAATCAGCAGAGATATGCTGCAAATTATCCCAACGGCTACGGATATGCGCCTGTATTTACTCCCGAACAAAAAGCTGCGGCAGAAGCCAAAGAAGCTAAACTGCGCAGCCGCCGTGAAAAGACAATCGTTGTGCTTTTCTTTATCCTTGTGATAATTGCCCTTATTATGGGCGTTTTCGGCATTGTGTATGATATCGCAACAAGCGGCAGCCGTATGGATAACCTTCACGCCTCCGAAAGAGTTGTTATTTATCAAAATTCAAAGCCTGAGGGTACAGATGAAATTGCAGAACAGCTCGATGAGTACGGACGCTACTCAACTGAGGGTGTAGCAGCTGCTGTAAGAGAATCAATCGTTGAAATCTACACTTATTCCGATACATTCCAGAATAAGCTGGTTGGTACGGGTTCAGGTGTTGTACTCAATGAGGAAGGCTATATCGTTACAAATGCCCACGTTCTGAAAGCTGACGGTTTTCACGATGTACATACTGCCGACGGAAAAATCTATTCCGCTGCAATTGTAGGCAGAGATACAAAAACTGATATCGCTGTGCTGAAAATAACCGCTTCGGGACTTGTTCCTGCCGTTTTAGGCGACTCAGATGAGGTCGTTGTCGGTGAGGAGGTCATCGCTATCGGTAATCCTGCCGGTCTTACGGGAACTGTTACAAATGGTATCGTTTCCGCTGTAAACCGCGAGATACGCAGCGACTCCACAGGCTTTGAAATGAATTGCATACAGACAAATGCGGCTATTTCACCGGGAAATTCCGGAGGCGCTCTTGTAAATATGTACGGTCAGGTTATCGGTATCACATCATCAAAGTATGTAAGCGGTTTTTATGAGGGACTGGGCTTTGCAATAACTATAAATGAGGCTAAGCCAATTATTGAGGAGCTTATCAATAACGGCTTCATCGGCGGCCGCTTCCGTATAGGCATTACGCTGATTGATATGAGCAATGAAGCAAATATTGCTGCAATCGAAGATGAGATTGGATATGAGCTGCCGGAGAATTTCAGCGGAATTTATATCAATCATATCAGCGAGGATTGTGATATTGCCAACACAGAGCTTGAAGTCGGAGATTTTATTACTAAGATTGATGGTACTCACGTTGAAACCTATGATGAGCTTTACGACACTATCAGCGCAAGCTATGGCGCAGGTGATACTGTTCCTGCAACCTGTGCAAGAGTTGATAAGGACGGAAATATTGAAGAATACAAAATAGAATTTAAGCTTATGGAGGACACAAGCGGAGATTATTAACAAAAGAGGGGACGCTCCTGAAATGTGAGAGCGTCCCCTTAAATTATTATAGCAAACGACAAAGTTTTTGGGCGTTCTATTTGCCGATCCGCACATCCGCAAATTAAAGTTTGCGGATGTGCGAGGCACTTTAAATCACCTGATTTATTTACGAAATTGCGGACGGATATTATCTACCCCTACATCAGATCCCTCGGTCTGATCGTGTTAACCCCTGCTATACCGCCGATTGAGCCGCTTACCACAAGCAGCACCAGCTTTGCAGGTGATGTAAATTCCCCGAAATTGAGAGAAATTGCAAGCAGTACAAGGTAAATGATGCCGCCGCATATTGCTCCCTCGGTCATTCCATAGCGGCGACGGTATCTTCCGCACAGATAGCCGCTGAAATATCCGCTGACCGCAAGAGATAAAATTGTGAATATGCTCCCGAATATCATAGCGTTGAATACGAAATATGATACCGCCGAACATACAACACAGCAGACAAGTCCGCATAGCAAGCCAAATCCCACAGATATCCCAAATCCTGATATAGTGCTGTCCCACAGCTTTTTTCTGTAACGTCCCATAAAAAACCTCCGCACAGTATTACCCAATACTATGCGGAGAATTTATTTTTTATTCCTCTGTATCTTCGGACTTCTTATTCTTCTTTGACTTTTTATTGTCGTCCTCGTCGTTTACTCCTGCGGCTGCAAGCTTCGTCTTAGCCTTTGCCTGAGCTTCCTTAGCACGTTCTGCTGCGGAAACATTCTCAGCAATTGCCCACTTCTTTATGCGGAGCTTATGACGCTCACCGCCTGTTTCAATAACAACAGTATCATCGCCGATACGGAAAATCATACCAACAATACCGCCGCTTGTGATAACTTCATCACCGATCTGTAAGCTGTTCTGCATATCCTTTGCTTCCTGCTCACGCTTTTTCTGCGGTCTGATAGCCATAAAATAGAGAAGCGCAAACATAATAAGCAGCGGCAAAACAATCTGCATAAATACGCTGCCGCCAGTTGGTGCCTGAGCTGCCGTATCGCTTGCAGCTGCGCCTTCACCCTCCGCAAAGGCTGTCATCGCCATTGTGCTTGCGGACATAACTGTTATAACAGCTGTCACTAAAGCGTATGCCAATTTTCTTTTCATAATTTTTTCTCCTTTCGCCTGTGTAGACTAACTTTTATTATTATACCATATATAGCGGAAAATTGCAATAGTTTTTTAGAAAAATATTGCACATTATACAATGTTATATATTGAAATTTATACATATTTATATATTGATTTTTTCAAATGCTTGTGTTATAATATAAGCATAAACATACAGATTATATTGATGAATGGGATTGTTCTCTTGCAGACATAATAGAAAAAGAATATAATATCCCTATTGAACAATATATTTTAGAGAATTACTCAGAATTAAATTCGCTAAACGCAATCCCCGACAATTTAAGGAGTGATATTTATGAAGAATAAAAAAATTATTACAGCCATATCCGTAGTTTTATTTGGTGTTTCTTCAATAATGCCATCTTTTACGGTATCAGCTGAAGAAACAGCAGAGAAATACACTTTTGATGAACTGCTTACTATGTCAGATGAGGAAATATGTGCTATTTCAGATGAATACGCCGACTCGTTTGCTTCTGCAGAAAATGCATATAGTTATTACACCTCACGACTCGGCACATTTACAACAATGCCTTTCCATATCACCTTTTATGAGGATAATTATACAGTATCTGATATGGATAAATTGATTGCAGATTTACCTATTCCCTCACAACTTATAGAAAATGCAAGAAACTCCGGTACTGTTGAAAGCGAGGGTGTAGTATATATGGATTATATTATCAAATATTCATATCAGGATTACAACGGATATGATAAATATGATGTATTTACCCGTGCCTATACTGCTTTGAAAACTGATGATAACACCCGTGCTATCATAACATCTGCCATTGTAGGGGGCGGAGGAGCTAATCCTGAATATACAGAGCCTGCTGTAACAACAGAAGCAACTTTTTCCACCGAAACTTCCACAACCATCGAATTAACTACAGATACCACCACTAATACAGTGCTGACAACCACGGAAATTATTACAGAGAAAGAAACAAAAGCACCTACAACAGAGACTGAAACTACAAAAAAGCAGCAGCTAACAACTACTGCAAAGCCTTCCCCTAATGATTCTCCTAAAACGGGAGATAAGGGTGTGCGTACCGCATTGAGCCTTGGTATTCTCGCTCTTGCATCTTTTATAACTGCAAAAAAACGTAAATAAATTCAAAAAGGAACCGTTAATAATGCGGTTCCTTTTTGATTAACTTTTTCTGCATAAACTAAAGCCGCCCTAACGGACGGCTTAGATTATATATAAAAATTAGTCAGCAAGCTTGATGATAGCCATCTCAGCAGCATCGCCGCGACGGGGACCGATCTTGATGATCTGTGTGTAACCACCGTTCTTCTCTGCATACTTGGGAGCAATCTCATCGAAAAGCTTCTTAGCAACAGCTTCCTTAGTAACGTAAGCCATTACCTGACGCTTGGAGTGCAGATCGTTGTTCTTACCGATAGTAATCATCTTCTCTGCAACAGCACGTACTTCCTTAGCTCTTGTAACGGTAGTTTCAATCTGACCGTTTTCGAGAAGGAAAGTTACCATGCCTCTGAGCATTGCCTTTCTGTGGTCAGATGTTCTGCCCAGCTTTCTTGTACCCGGCATGTATTTCACTCCTTTTCATTATAAGTGATAGTAATCCTGCCCTGCGGACAGGTTCGTTTATTATTCTTCCTCTGAGGAGAGGTCAAAGCCCAGTGACTGGAGCTTCTCCTTGACCTCGTCGAAGGACTTCTTTCCAAGGTTTCTTACCTTCATCATTTCTTCCTCAGACTTGTTGATGAGGTCATCTACTGTATTAATTCCAGCACGTTTCAGACAATTGAAGGAACGAACTGAAAGATCAAGATCCTCAATAGTCATCTCAAGAATCTTCTCCTTGCCCTTTTCGTCCTTTTCAACAAGGATTTCAGCAAGACCAGCTTCTTCTGAAAGGTCTATGAAGAGCTTCAGATGCTCATTGAGCAGGTTAGCTGCCTGTGACAGTGCCTCCTTAGCGGAGATAGTACCATCTGTCCAAACCTCCATAGTAAGCTTGTCATAGTCTGTTACCTGTCCAAGACGTGTGTCCTCTACTGTGTAGTTCACCTTTAATACAGGGGTATAGATACTGTCAACAGCGATAACATCAACAGGAAGATTTACCTGCTTCTTGTTTCTCTCTGCGGAAACATAACCTCTGCCTCTGTCAATGGTGATCTCCATATAGAGCTTTGCGTCCTTGCCAAGAGTAGCAATATGCATACCCGGATCAAGAATATTCACCTCGGAGTCAGCCTTTATATCCCCTGCTGTAATCTCACATTCGCCCTCAGCTTCAATGTAAACAGTCTTTGGACCGTCGCCATAAAGCTTAGCTGTAAGACCTTTAATGCTGAGGATGATTTCCGTAACGTCTTCCTTAACGCCAGGAATTGTTGACAACTCATGGTGTACGGTGCCATCCTTGCCCGAAAGCTTAACAGATGTAACCGCTACACCCGGAAGTGAGGAGAGCAGCACACGTCTGAGGCTGTTTCCAAGAGTTATACCATATCCACGCTCAAGCGGTGCTAAAACGAATTTGCCGTATTTGCCGTCACTTTTAAGCTCGACAATGTCGATATCCGGCTTGTTGATTTTTTCCAGCATAAAAACCCTCCTGTTTCGCAATTAAATTTCACGAGTCTGTATATCTCAGCAATCAGCCGATTACTTAGAATAAAGCTCGACGATGAGGTGTGTAGCAACCTCGTAGTCAATGTCCTCAGCTGAAGGAAGACGAGTTACAGTTGCGCTGAAATCATCCTTCTTAGCGTCAAGCCATGTGGGAACGATTCTGTCCTTTGTTTCTTCAACTGTAGCCTTGAACTTCTCGGAGGTTCTATCCTTCTCCTTGAGAGCGATTACATCGCCAACCTTTACTCTGTAGGAAGGAATGTTTACCTTTTTGCCGTTTACTGTGTAGTGGTTGTGAACAACGAGCTGTCTTGCTTCACGTCTTGTAAGAGCAAGGCCCATTCTGAACACAACGCTGTCAAGTCTGGATTCGAGAACTGTGATAAGGTTATCACCAGCCTTACCCTCCATCTTGGAAGCGATCTCGAAGTAGTGATAGAACTGCTTTTCGAGTACGCCGTAGATAAACTTCAGCTTCTGCTTTTCCTTAAGCTGAAGACCATATTCGGATACCTTCTTTCTGTTGTTAGCGTTCTTGAAACGGATGGACTCCTTCTTGGAAACGCCGAGAACAGCGGGGCTGATGCCCAGATATCTGCACTTTTTAAGAATTGGTTCCTTCTGTACTGCCATTTAAAACACCTCCATTTGATTAGACACGTCTTCTTTTGGGAGGACGGCATCCATTGTGTGGAATAGGAGTAACGTCCTTAATCATTCTTACCTCAAGACCTACTGTCTGAAGCGCTCTGATTGCTGCCTCACGACCTGCGCCAGGTCCCTTTACGTATACTTCAACGTACTTAAGACCATGCTCCATTGCTGCCTTAGCAGCTGTCTCTGCAGCTGTCTGAGCTGCGAAAGGAGTGGACTTCTTAGAACCTCTGAATCCAAGCTCACCAGCGCTTGCCCATGAAATAGCGTTACCCTGTGTATCAGTAATGGTAACGATTGTATTGTTGAAAGTGGACTGAATATGAACTGCGCCGCTTTCGATATTTTTACGCTCTCTACGTCTTCTGATTGTAGAAACCTTTTTACCCTTCTGCTGTGCCAAAGCTCATAACCTCCTTACTTCTTCTTGTTAGCGATTGTCTTTACAGGACCCTTACGAGTTCTTGCGTTTGTCTTAGTTCTCTGTCCTCTTACGGGGAGACCTTTTCTGTGACGAACGCCTCTGTAGCACTGAATCTCAACAAGTCTCTTGATGTTAAGAGCTACCTCACGGCGGAGATCACCCTCAACTGTGTAATTTGCATCGATATAGTCACGAAGCTTTGCTACATCTTCCTCTGCGAGATCCTTAACTCTTACGTCAGGATTTACGCCTGTATTGTTGAGGATATCTGTAGCAGTCTGACGACCGATTCCGTAGATATAAGTGAGACCGATTTCGATTCTCTTATTCTTCGGAAGATCAACACCGGCTATTCTTGCCATATAATTACCTCCATTACTTAGCCCAGAGAATTAACCCTGACGCTGCTTATGCTTCGGATTTTCGCAGATAACCATGATTCTGCCTTTACGTTTGATAACCTTGCACTTTTCGCAAATAGGTTTTACTGAAGGTCTGACTTTCATTGAAAATACCTCCTCTTTCTTACTTGACACGCCATGTTATACGACCTTTTGACAGATCGTAGGGTGACATTTCAAGCTTTACCTTGTCACCCGGCACTATTCTGATATAATTCATTCTGAGTTTGCCTGAAACGTGTGCGAGAACCTCGTGACCGTTTTCCAGCTGTACCTTGAACATTGCATTAGGGAGTGCGTCTGTGACCACGCCCTCAACCTCGATTACATCTTCCTTGGACATAGGATAACCTCCTTTACTCCTCAACGCTGAAAGATTTCAGCAGCGTTCTGAGCTTTTTATCAGTTATATCTTTAATATCTATCATACTGTTTGTAAGGGATATATGCTTTGTGTTCTTACGCTTCGGTGTACTGAGCTTTCTGCTCTTTCCATCCGCTATTAAGCAGTATTCTTTTTCAACAGCGGTCACAACAAAGAACCCGTCCTTATCGCGCCCTGCCTTAGCCCTTACAACTGAGCCGATTTTAAGCTCCACAATAAATTCCCCCTATCCTCAGGGTGTGGTCAATATTACAGGACCATCAGGAGTTATTGCGATTGTATGCTCAAAATGAGCTGACAGCGAACCATTTTTCGTAACCACGGTCCATCCGTCATTGAGAGTTTTAACATCATCGCCTCTGACGTTTATCATAGGCTCGATACATATTGTCATTCCCGATACCAGTCTTGGTCCCCTTCCGGGCTTACCCCAGTTCGGTACTTCGGGTGATTCGTGTACCTCTCTGCCGATGCCGTGGCCGCAGTAATTTCTTACGATCCCGTAGCCGCGTGAAGCACAATACTCTTCAACAGCATGAGAAATATCTCCGATTCTTGCCCCTGCCTTGGCCTGAGCGATACCCTCATAAAGGCTCGCCTCAGTAACCTCAAGCAATGCTTTAGCTTCATCAGAAATTTTACCCACAGGGAAGGTCCAGCAGCTGTCGCCATTGAAGCCCTTGTACGACGCTCCAGTGTCGATGCTTACGATATCCCCTTCCTTTATTCTGCGGTTTGCTTTCGGTATTCCGTGTATTACCTCATCATTTACTGAAATACAGGCATTTGCAGGAAAACCGTATAACCCTTTAAAGCAGGATTTGCAGCCGTGTCGTGCGTAGTACTCGCCGACCAGCTTATCAATGTCAAGTGTTGACATACCCGGCTTTAATCGTTCGCCCGCATACCATATTGCGCCGCAGGTAATTTTACCTGCTTCACGCATTATGGCTAACTCGGACTGTGATTTTATAGTAATGCTCATTACTCAACTCCTACAGCAGCAAGAGTGAGCTTTGATGTTTCAGCAACTTCCTCCTGACCTTCTACGGTAACAAGCTTACCCTGCTTTGCGTAGTAGTCCTTGAGAGGAGCTGTCTTTTCGTGATATGTTGCAAGACGATCGAGAACAACCTCAGGCTGATCATCCTTACGGATAACAGTAGCGTCGCCGCACTTATCACATACGCCCTCAACCTTTGAAGGCTTATATTCTACGTGGTATGAAGCACCGCAGCCCTGACAAACGCGTCTGCCGGAAACTCTCTGCTTGATTGTTTCATCAGCTACGTTGATTTCAACCACCTTGTCAATTTTTACGCCCATAGCGTCGAGAGCCTCTGCCTGGGGAACTGTTCTTGGGAAGCCGTCGAGAATGAAGCCTTCCTTGCAGTCGTCCTCAGCAATACGCTCTTTAAGGATACCGATTACGATATCATCGGATACCAGCGCGCCTGCGTCCATAGCAGCCTTTGCCTTGAGTCCGTACTCTGTGCCGTTCTTAGCAGCTTCACGAAGAATATTTCCTGTTGAAATCTGGGGAATGTTGAGTGCCTCGGATACTACCTCAGCCTGTGTTCCCTTACCCGCACCGGGTGCGCCTAAAAAGATAAGATTCATTTTATATCCTCCTTATTCTTATGAAAGGAATCCCTTATGGTGTCTCATCATAAGATGTGATTCAAGTGTACGTGTCGTTTCAAGAGCAACGCTTACAGCGATAAGAAGTGTTGTACCTCCCATTGAGAGAGACTGGAGCTTTTCGTCTGCCATAGCGAAGAAAATCGGGATAACAGCGATAATTCCGAGGAATATTGCTCCAACCAGAGCGATCTTGGAAAGTATTCTCTGGATATAGTCAGAAGTGGGCTTTCCAGGTCTGATACCGGGGATACCACCGTTTGACTGACGAAGATTGTTTGCAATCTCAGTAGGATTGTACTGGATTGAAACATAGAAATAGTTGAATGCAATTATGAGTATGAAATACAGAATTGCATATGACCAGCTTCTTGTTGAGAAGAAGTTGCAGAAGTGGTAGTAGAAGCCCTCAGCCTTTTTGGGAGCGCCTGCAAAAAGCTGAATAGTCTGAGGAAGTGACATAAACGACATTGCGAAGATGATAGGCATTACACCGCTCATCATTACCTTTATCGGAATATGTGTTTTCTGTCCGCCATACTGCTTTCTGCCAACTACACGCTTTGCATACTGGATCGGAATACGTCTTTCAGCCTCATTCATCAGAACGATAAATGCAAACTCAAATACGATGAATACAATGTAACCTAATGAAACAAAGAGATACTTTGAAGGTTCTTCCATTGTAAGATTTAAAAGTGTTCCTGCATCAACAGGGAATCTTGCTGCGATACCTGCAAAGAGTATCATTGATACACCGTTGCCTAAGCCTTTTTCGCTGATTCTGTTACCCATCCATACAACGAATGATGAACCTGCAACAAAACAAGCAACGATTATAATTGCCGAGAACCACATCTCCCAGCCGCTGTCATATTTAACAGCGTGAAGCACAGTTCCAGCCTCGTCGGTAATGTTCATTTTCTTAAGAGTAAGATAATAAGCATAACCCATAAATACTGAGAGAGCAAGCGCAACGATTGCGGTTACCTTGTTTATCTTTTTACGTCCTTCTTCACCCTCGTCCTTGAGTCGTTCAAGTGGAGGCAGCGCATATGTCAGCAGCTGAATGATGATAGACGCGTTGATATAAGGTGTGATTGAAAGAGAGAACAGTGTTGCTTCTGATAAAGCACCACCGGTGATTGTATTCAGATATTCAAGGAAGTTTCCGCCTGTTGCATTGTTATCCATCCACATACCAACTACTTCGGTATTGAGGAAAGGTACTGCAATAGCACTTCCAAATCTGAAAATCACGATCATGAGTAATGTATAAAGAAGCTTTTTACGGATTTCCGGTACGCTCCATGCACGTTTCAGAGTCTGAAACACATTACATCACCTCAGTCTTTCCGCCTGCCTTTTCAATTTTCTCTACAGCACTCTGAGAGAATTTTGCAGCTTTAACAGTAAGCTGAGCTGTAAGCTCTCCGTTTCCGAGAACCTTAACGCCGTCAAGCTCCTTCTTGATAAGACCTGCAGCCTTGAGAAGCTCTGCGTCAACAACTGTACCGTTCTCGAACTTGTTAAGATCGGATACATTAATAATAGCATACTTTGTAGCGAAGATGTTGTTGAAGCCTCTCTTTGGAATACGTCTTGCAAGAGGCATCTGTCCGCCTTCGAAGCCGATTCTTACACCGCCGCCTGAACGAGCGTTCTGTCCCTTGTGGCCCTTGCCGGCTGTCTTGCCGTTACCTGAACCGTGACCTCTACCTACACGCTTTACAGCCTTGTTGGAATCGGGTGCGGGAGTTAATTCGTGAATTTTCATGGTTTGCACCTCCTTGTTTACGCTTCAGTAACCTCGATGAGGTGTGAAATTTTCTTGATTTTGCCCTGTGTCTGAGCATTGTCGGGCTGAACTGTCACATCGCCGATCTTCTTAAGACCGAGTGCCTTAGCAGTAGCGATCTGATCCTTCTTGCAGCTGATGAGGCTCTTAACGAGCTTGATATTCTTAGCCATTGTCAATGCCTCCTTAACCTAAAATTTCCTTAACGGTCTTGCCTCTCTTAGCAGCGATCTCCTTAGCAGAAGTACAAGCCTTAAGACCGTTGATAGTAGCTCTTACTACGTTGCAGGGGTTGTTGGAACGGAGGGACTTTGTTCTGATGTCCTTGATTCCTGCAACCTCGATTACTGCACGGACAGGACCACCGGCAATAACACCGGTACCGGGTGCAGCGGGCTTCATAAGAACTCTGCCTGCGCCGAATGCGCCTACGATCTCGTGAGGAATTGTTGTTCCCTTAAGTGAGATCTTGCAAAGATTCTTCTTAGCGTCCTCGATACCCTTACGGATAGCGTCAGGAACTTCTCCGGACTTACCAAGGCCAAAGCCTACTGTTCCGTTTCCGTCACCAACAACAACGAGAGCTGAGAACTTCATGATACGACCGCCCTTAACTGTCTTGGAAACTCTGTTGATTGCAACAACCTTTTCCTGCAGCTCGGGAGCCTGTGTTTCAATATTAGCCATTGTTTTACCTCCCTCTTAGAACTGTAATCCGTTTTCACGGGCACCCTCAGCGAGTTCCTTAACTCGTCCGTGGTAGAGGTAGCCGCCTCTGTCGAATACAACTTCTGTGATACCCTTTGCTGCGGCATTCTTTGCGATCATTTCGCCGACCTTGCGAGCGCCTTCAACATTACCGCCGTTGCCCTCAAAGCCCTTATCCATGCTGGATGCAGAAGCAAGAGTAACTCCGTTTACGTCGTCAATGATCTGAGCATAAATGTGCTTGGAAGAACGGAATACATTGAGACGTGGACACTCAGGAGTACCGGAAACCTTATAACGTACTCTGCGGTGTCTTTTTAATCTTGCCTTATTGCTGTCAAATTTCTTTATCATAGCAATTTGCTCCTTTTAATTACTTCTTGCCCTTGCCGGCCTTACCTTCCTTGCGGATGATACGCTCGCCGGCATATCTGATGCCCTTGCCCTTGTAAGGCTCAGGTGGACGCTTCTCACGGATTTCAGCTGCAAACTGACCTACAGCCTGCTTATCAATACCGCTAACAATAATCTTGTTAGGTGCAGGAACTTCAAGCTTGATTGTATCTGTTTCCTCGAATACTACAGGATGTGAAAATCCGAGGTTGAGATTTACCTGCTTGCCTGTCTTAGCGGCACGGTAGCCGACACCCTCAATTTCGAGTGTCTTGGAGTATCCGTTTGTTACACCCTCAATCATATTTGCGATGAGAGTTCTTGTAAGACCGTGAAGTGAACGATTTGTCTTTTCATCGTTAGGTCTTGTTACTGTGATCTCGCCAGCCTCAACGTTGATTGTGAGTGCTGTGCTGAACTGTTTTGTAAGTTCGCCCTTAGGTCCCTTAACAGTAATGCAGTTATTGTCGTTCTTAACCTCTACACCTGCGGGAACTGCAATAGGCATTTTGCCGATTCTTGACATAACCTTGCTCCTCCTTACCAGATGTATGCGAGTACCTCGCCGCCGACATTAAGCTCACGAGCCTTCTTGTCAGTTACGATACCCTTTGATGTTGAAACGATTGCAATACCAAGTCCCTTTCTTACCTTAGGCATATCAGCGCAGCTTGAATAGATACGCAGACCGGGCTTGGAAACTCTTCTGAGTCCTGTGATAACAGGTGATCTGTTGTCACCGTATTTAAGCGTGATTCTGATAACACCCTGCTTACCGTCCTCAATTACCTGAAAGCCCTTTACATAGCCCTCGTCAACGAGGATCTGTGTGATAGCCTTCTTAACATTTGAAGCGGGAACGTCAACTGTGGCGTGCTTAGCAGTATTCGCATTACGAATTCTTGTTAAAAGATCAGCGATTGTATCTGTGATTTGCATTCAGATGACCTCCTTTTCGTATTTTACCAGCTTGCCTTCTTTACGCCGGGAATCTGTCCGTCGTGAGCAAGCTCTCTGAAGCATACACGGCAAATGCCGAATTTTCTGAGATAAGCGTGTGGTCTGCCACAAATCTTACATCTGTTGTATGCTCTTGTGGAATACTTGGGAGTCTTCTTCTGCTTATTGATCATTGCCTTTTTAGCCATTTTTCTTCCTCCCTGATTACTTGATGAACGGAGCTCCGAGGAGTGAGAGAAGCTCTCTACCCTCTTCGTCGGTATTAGCTGTAGTGATAAAGTTGATATCCATACCTCTTACCTTGTCGATCTTGTCGTACTCGATCTCAGGGAAAATGAGCTGCTCCTTAACGCCTGTAGAGTAGTTTCCTCTGCCGTCGAAGGAGTTTGCGCTGATACCTCTGAAGTCACGTACACGGGGGAACGCAACGTTGAAGAGCTTATCAACAAACTCATACATTTTCTCGCCTCTGAGTGTTACCTTTACACCGATAGGCATACCCTCACGAAGCTTGAAGTTAGCTACGGATTTCTTAGCTCTGCATACTACAGGCTTCTGACCTGTAATTGCAGCGATATCTGTCATGATAGCGTCGATAACCTTTGCGTTATCCTTAGCCTCGCCTGCACCAACGTTGATTACAACCTTGTCAAGCTTTGGAATCTGCATAACGCTCTTGTATCCGAACTTTTTCATAAGTGCGGGAGCAACGTCGCTAACATAAAAATCTTTTAATCTTGCCATTGTCGTTTCTCCTTTACATTATTCAAAAGACTTGCCGCACTTCTTGCATACACGGAACTTCTTTCCGTCCTCGAAAGTGTGACCAACTCTTGTGGGCTTGCCGCACTTGGGGCATACCAGCTGTACCTTTGAAGCGTATACTGGAGCCTCAGTCTTTACGATGCCGCCCTGCTGTCCCATTCTTGTGGGTTTTACGTGCTTTGTGATAACGTTGATTCCCTCAACGATTACCTTGCCCTCCTTGGGGCTTACTTCTGCAACTTTACCGGTCTTTCTGTCGCCGTTCTTATCGTACTTATCCTCGTACTTACCTGTAAGCAGGATAACGGTGTCACCGGTTTTTACGTGAACTTTACTCATATCTTGTGACACCTCCGATTAAAGAACCTCTGGAGCAAGGCTGAGGATCTTTGTGTATTCCTTTTCACGAAGCTCCTTAGCAACTGGTCCGAAAATACGGGTACCCTTGGGGTTCTTGTCTTCCTTAATAATTACAGCAGCGTTCTCGTCAAAACGGATATATGTTCCGTCCTCTCTTCTGAGACCCTTTGCTGAACGAACGATAACTGCCTTAACAACGTCGCCCTTCTTTACAACGCCTCCGGGTGTTGCTTTCTTTACGGAAGCAACTACAACGTCACCGATATTTGCATATCTGCGGCGTGTACCACCCAGAACTCTGATACACATAAGCTCCTTAGCGCCTGTGTTATCAGCGACTTTAAGATAAGTCTGCATCTGAATCACAGCGAGTTCCTCCTTTCAAGCTTTAAGCTTTTAACAAATTACTTAGCCTTCTCTATGATGTTGGTTACACGCCATCTCTTATCCTTGGAAAGCGGACGTGTTTCCATGATCTCAACTCTGTCGCCAACTCTGCACTCGTTGTTCTCATCGTGAGCCTTGAACTTAACAGTATTCTTGATGATCTTCTTATAAAGCGGGTGTTTAACGTTATCAACGATAGCAACTACGACGGTCTTATCCATCTTATCGCTTACAACCTTACCTACTCTTGTTTTTCTAAGGTTTCTCTCAGTAGACATTAGCTAAATCCTCCCTTTCTTACTGCTCTGCAAGCTCTGCAGCACGCAGAGATGTCTTGATACGAGCAATATCCTTCTTTACAGCCTTGATACGTGCTGTATTTTCAAGCTGATTTACAGCAAGCTGGAAACGAAGATTGAAGAGCTCTTCCTTGAGGCTTGTAAGCTGCTCGTTCATTTCGTTAACGGACATTTCTCTGATTTCAGATGCCTTCATTACTGCTCTCCTCCTTCTTCCTTAGTTACGAACTTACACTTGATGGGGAGCTTGTGCATTGCAAGACGCATAGCCTCACGCGCAACCTCCTCGGATACTCCCTTGATCTCAAAGAGAACTCTGCCTGGCTTAACTACTGCTACCCAGTACTCAGGAGAACCCTTACCTGAACCCATTCGTGTTTCAGCGGGCTTTTCTGTGATGGGCTTGTCAGGGAATATCTTGATCCAAACCTGACCGCCTCTCTTGATGTAACGTGTCATAGCGATACGGGCAGCCTCGATCTGGTTGGATGTGATCCATGATGGCTCAAGAGCCTGAAGACCGAAATCACCGTATGTTACCTTGTTACCTCTGTATGCCTTACCCTTCAGACGTCCTCTGTGAACTCTGCGGTATTTAACTCTCTTTGGAAGCAGCATTACTGATTACCTCCTTCTCTTTTTGAGTCGCGGTTGAAGTTTCTGCCGCCGCGTCTGTTGCCGTCACGCTTGTCATCACGGCGACGACGGTCATCACGACGATTGCCGTTAACCTTCTTCTCAGCCTTTTCTCTCTGAGCAGCAGCCTTAGCAGCGTCGCCCTTGAGAACTTCACCCTTGTAGATCCATACCTTTACACCGAGCTTACCGTATGTTGTGTTTGCCTCTGCAAAACCGTAGTCGATGTCTGCACGGATTGTCTGAAGCGGAATTGTACCCTCGTGGTAGCTCTCGCTTCTTGCGATTTCAGCACCGGCAAGTCTGCCTGATACCTTAACCTTGATGCCCTTAGCACCGAGTCTCATTGTTCTGCCGATGGACTGCTTCATTGCACGTCTGAAAGATACTCTGTTCTCAAGGTCGAGAGCAATCTTCTCTGCAACGAGCTGTGAGTCCATATCAGGCTGCTTTACCTCGATGATGTTTACATAAACCTGCTTCTTCATCATCTTCTCAAGCTGAACTCTGAGCTTCTCTATTTCAGCGCCCTGTCTGCCGATAACGATACCGGGCTTAGCGCAGTGAATGTGGATTCTTACCTTATCGGCAAAACGCTCGATTTCGATTCTGGGAACACCTGCTGCATACAAGCTCTTCTTAATGAAGTTACGAACGTTGTAGTCCTCAACAAGAGTGTCGCCGAAATCTGCCTTGTTGGCATACCAGCGTGAATCCCAATCTTTAATAACGCCGACACGAAGACCGTGCGGATTAACCTTCTGTCCCATTAATCAGACCTCCTTGGGATTATTCTTTTTCTTTAAGAACAACTGTGATGTGTGATGTTCTCTTTAATATTCTGTATGCTCTGCCCTGTGCTCTTGGCATAATTCTCTTCATGATAGGTCCGGGTGTTACGAAACACTCAGCTACATAAAGATTATCGCCGTCCATGCTGAAATTGTTAACAGCATTTGCCTGAGCGGACTTTACAAGCTTTGTAACGATAGGACTTGCAGCCTTAGGAGTAAGATCTAAAGCAGCCAAAGCCAGATCAACAGGCTTGTTTCTGATGAGATCGAGAACGATCTGCACCTTTCTGGGTGATATACGAGCATTTCTTAAATAAGCTCTCGCTTCCATCTATAGCTCCTCCTTCCGCTTATTTCTTACCGTTATTGGATGTCTTTGAACCTGCGTGGCCCTTATAGGTTCTTGTAGGAGCAAACTCACCGAGCTTGTGACCTACCATATCCTCTGTTACATATACCGGAACGTGCTTACGGCCGTCATGTACTGCAAATGTGTGACCAACGAAATCAGGGAAGATTGTTGATGAACGGCTCCATGTTTTAAGAACCTTCTTCTCGCCTGCCTCGTTCATAGCCACAACTCTTTTAAGGAGAACCTCCTGGACGTATGGTCCCTTTTTAATGCTTCTGCTCATTATTCAGTTCCTCCCTTCGATTATTTACCGTTGCGGCGCTTTACGATGAACTTGTCAGTTCTGTGGTGCTTCTTACGAGTCTTGTATCCAAGAGCAGGCTTACCCCAAGGTGTAACAGGGCCTGGTCTTCCGATAGGTGACTTACCTTCACCACCACCGTGGGGGTGATCGCAGGGGTTCATAACTGAACCGCGTACTGTAGGTCTCCAGCCCATATTTCTTACACGACCAGCCTTACCGTAGTTAACGTTTTCGTGATCAATGTTTGAAACCTGACCGATTGTTGCCTTACAGTTTACAGGAACCTTTCTCATTTCACCGGAAGGAAGTCTTACGAGAGCGTACTTGTCCTCCTTACCCATGAGCTGAGCCTGGTTTCCGGCACTTCTTACGAGCTGAGCGCCCTTGCCGGGATAAAGCTCGATAGCGTGGATGAATGTACCAACGGGGATATCAGCAAGCTTGAGAGCGTTACCGGGCTTGATATCAGCCTCTGCGCCTGACTCAATCTTATCGCCAACCTTAAGACCGTTGGGAGCGATGATATATCTCTTTTCGCCGTCCTCGTACTGAACGAGTGCGATGAATGCTGATCTGTTAGGATCGTACTCAAGTGTGAGAACAGTAGCAATCATATTGTCCTTGTCACGCTTGAAATCTATTACACGGTACTTTCTTCTGTTACCGCCGCCTCTGTGGCGAACTGTGATTCTGCCGTAGCTGTTTCTTCCCGACTTCTTCTTCAGGGGTTCGAGAAGGCTCTTTTCCGGCTCAACCTTTGACAGTACAGAGTAATCTGTTACAGTCATCTGACGTCTTGAAGGCGTCGTAGGCTTATAGGTTTTAATAGCCATTTATTTCACTCCTTATAATAATGCGTTTTCGCGGGAGCATTACTCCCATACTGTAATCAGCAAATCTGATTAATACATACCCTCGAAGAATTCAATTGTCTTGGAATCGGGTGTAAGAGTAACGATAGCCTTTTTCCATGAAGCTGTCATTCCCTCATATCTGCCGAGGCGCTTCATCTTTCCGTTAACGTTCATAGTAGTAACCTTGTCTACCTCAACGCCGAAAAGCTTTTCAATAGCCTTCTTGATTTCGGGCTTTGTAGCGTCCTTAGCCACTTTAAAAGTGTACTTGCCTGCCTGAAGTCCGTCCATAGACTTTTCAGTAATAACGGGCTTGATAATAATATCCTGAGCAGTTTTCATTATGCGTACACCTCCTCGATTTTTCCAACGGCATTCTTAACAACGATGAACTTATCGTAGTTGAGAATATCGTATACGTTGAGTGTGTTAACAGCAGCGGTCTTGATACCGGGGATGTTAGCTGCACTCTTGATAACCTTTGTATCAGCCTCAGCAGTAACGATGAGTGCCTTACCCTCAACATTGAGAGCCTTGAGCATCTCTACGATTGTCTTTGTCTTGAAAGCATCAAGCTCAAGAGCGTCAAGAACGATCATGTTATTGTCGAGAACCTTTGTAGAAAGAGCAGACTTCATAGCGAGTCTTCTTACTTTCTTATTGAGAGCATATCTGTAATCTCTGGGCTTTGGTCCGAGAGCAACACCACCGTGTACCCACTGAGGAGCACGTGTGGATCCCTGTCTTGCGTGACCTGTACCCTTCTGTCTCCAGGGCTTTCTTCCGCCGCCGCTTACTTCTGTTCTTGTAAGAGTTGACTGTGTACCCTGTCTCTGGTTTGCGAGGTAATTTACTACCATAGCGTGCATAACGCCTTCGTTTGGAGTAATTCCGAACACAGCGTCGTTAAGCTCTGTTTCGGAAACCTGATTTCCAGCCATATTAAATACTGAAATTGTAGACATATACGTTTCCTCCTTCCTTAAGCCTTAACGCTGTCAACGATATAAACGATTCCGCCCTTAGGACCGGGAACCGCGCCCTTGATAGCGATGAGATTGTTTTCTGCGTCTATCTTAACTACTTCAAGATTCTGAACAGTTACCTGCTCAGCACCCATGTGACCTGCCATGCCCTTACCCTTGTAGATTCTGGAAGGTGAGGAACAAGCACCCATGGAACCTGCCTGTCTGTGAACAGGGCCTGTACCGTGAGTTTCCTTAAGTCTGTGCTGATTGTGACGCTTGATAGCACCCTGGAAGCCCTTACCCTTGCTTGTGCCGATTACGTCAATAGAATCGCCAACTGCAAAAGTATCAGCCTTTACGATGTCACCAACATTGAGAGCGTCGCAGTCATCAAGTCTGAACTCTTTAAGAGTTTTCTTGCAAGCCACGTCAGCCTTGTCGAAGTGACCTTTCATAGGCTTATTAACTCTCTGAACCTTTACGTCGCCGTAGCCGAGCTGAAGTGCAGCGTAACCGTCATTTTCAACAGTTTTCTTCTGAACAACAACACAGGGGCCGGCTTCGATTACTGTTACAGGAATAACTTTTCCTGCTTCGTCGAAGATCTGTGTCATACCGATCTTCTTGCCGATAATGCCTTTCTGCATTTTCATTTCCTCCTTGTAGGTTATTGGTTGATAAGTTTCTTACCAACTTGACCGACGGACTACCGCCATTCCGCTTCCCACGCGGTATTTCGGGGTAAGTTGCAATTACTTGATTTCCATTACAACATCTACGCCAGCAGGGATTTCAAGCTTATCAAAAGCAGCAGTTGTCTTCTCTGTAGGACGAAGAACATCAATGAGTCTCTTGTGAGTTCTCATCTCGAACTGCTCACGGCTATCCTTGTACTTGTGAGTAGCACGGAGGATAGTAACGATCTCCTTGTTTGTAGGGAGCGGGATAGGTCCTGAAACTCTTGCACCGCTTCTCTTAGCTGCCTCAACAATCTTTGCAGCAGCAATATCAACTGTAGCGTGATCGTAACCCTTGATCTTGAATCTGATTTTCTCGTTGACTGCCATTATTTTCGCCTCCTTGATGAATTTTGAGGACGTTTTGAGGGATATCACACGCCGCCGCGTGTTTCATACCCTGTCTTATAAAAAAACCCGAAAATTCTTATGTATTTTCGAGCAGACATGGTTTCGCGGACACAAAAATAGCCTATAAGTACACTCGCAAGCTGTACTGTAAGCAATCACACATACTGTGTCCATTATCCCTTTCGCCCGGTTTGAAATCGGACATACTCCACGGAAATTACCTGACACACCGTCAGCAACCTTCCGCTTCTACGCATATCTTCTTGGCAAGGTGTTTTCACACCGTACTCAACGTAATCTATTATACCATATTTGGCATAATATTGCAAGCATTACCAGAAATTTGATTGTAGAACTTTAACGTCAAACCCCGTGAATTTATGTGCATTTTGACAATAGTGTGAGCCGTCAGCTTTTAGCTGTTAGCCTTTAGCTTTATATTGTTTGACAAATCACATATTTAGCCTATATTATGCAAAAAGGACACGGCGAACCGCGTCCTTTTCCTCTTATGCGTGATAGCTTGCTATTACACATTTACACTTTGTAAATACATTAATATATCCAAGTTCCTTGTCAGGACTTTTCAGCCTACCCCTCAATTTCGTCCTCTTTTTTCACATCACGAGTCATATTCATAGTATTGAGGAAGCCTGCCGGATCAAGGCATATTCCCTGACAGCGCACCTCAAAGTGGAGGTGATTGCCGAAAGAATTACCCGTATTGCCTACAAAGCCGATAAGCTGACCTTTTGTGACATACTGCCCCTCAACGGCATAAACCATTATCATATGGGCATATACAGTAGCATAGCCGTCGGGATGCTCGATCATTACAACATTTCCATAACCGCCTGAGTTCCAGCCAGCCGATACAACCTGACCTTCCTCTGCCGCATATATTTCCGTACCCTCAGGAGCAGCAATGTCAAGTCCCTTGTGATTACGGTCACTGATGAAGCTGTCGCTTACCCAGCCGCCGTCAAGCGGCCAGCCCATTTCGCCTGTACCTGTCATTGGCGAGCCGAAATATACCGTCTGCGGATCGTCGGGCATTGCAGAATATGTTCCTATGCCTATAGTTTCCACCACGGGAGCTTTTGTTATCGTACTGCTTATTACCGTTCTTGACTGCTCTATTCCGTCAATATACGTAACCTCATAATTGCTGACTTTTTCGCCGCGCTCACCCTTTGTAAGAACTGCACGTATTCCCACATTGAGGGAGCTTGTTTCCACCTCAACGGTTTCATAATCAAGGAATGTCACGGTTTCGTGTTCACAGATATACTGTATGGGAAGAAAACGCTCCGTTTCAGTAACATTGAGAATTTGCCCCGTAAACGTCCCATCTGCGGCATTGGGGTTAAGCTCGTTGAAATCCTCCAGCTTCATACCGAATTTCTTGATTATATCAAGGACGCTTTCATTGTGCTGAACAACATATACTTTCCTGCGTTTCTTTGTGGAGGTAAGCTGCTTTATAGCCTCGTCCTCCTCTTTCAGACTGCTCATAAGGTATATGCCCTTAGTGTATTCTATCTTATTGGCATATGAAACTTCCTTTACCATACCGTCGGGCTTATAGTCAAGAAGCGCTTTGTCAAGGGCTTCCTGCACGACCTTCTTATCGTTTACCGCCCCTGCAAATTTTCCGTCTATATATATTCCGTAAGCCTCAACAAGCTCCTCGTTGGAGGCTTCAAGCATTTCGTCCGCCAGCTGACCTGCACTCATTATCTCATCGCTGTCAGATATTACGCAGACCGCAAACTCCGCCGAAAGATCAATAACATCCTGATTTTCGGAATATGATATTCTTTGCTGAAAATCATGTTCGGCTCTTGTAAAGTCCGCCTCCGCAGATATAATACCGAGATGCTTGCCGTTAAATTCCACAGCAATTCCGTATTTCTGCCCCGAACCATAGCTTATGATTCCCACCACAAAGGCAATGCAGACGATTGGCAGAATATAGTTGAAAGCGGTATAGAAAACGCCGTCCTCTCCGAAGAAAAAAGAGCCGATAAATTTCAGCACCGCGTTGGCATAAGCTTTTCCGCCCTCTTTTTTCGCACGTCGGATTTCCCTTGTCAATTCATTTGAAAGCCGCACTCTGCTTCTGAATGACTCCGTAAAGCTGCGGAAAATCAGCATAAAGCCTCTGCCGAGAGCCTTGAACATACCAAGGATTTCGGAGAATATAAAGCGTACAGTTACGATTATTCCCAGAAGAACAGCCGCAATAAATTTAAATGTACAAAGACCGCTTCTGACAAATAAACCTGTTATAAATCTTCCTGTTTTTCGCAGAAAATTCAAAATAACACTTCCTTATTGAAATTTTAATAAGCCTTAGCTATTAGCTATAGGCTAAAGGCTAAGAGCTAATAGCTTTTTAGAAATGGTATTCGTAATTCAGCATTTCCTCGGTATAATTTTCAAGTCTTTCAAGAAGTGGAAGTACATCTTTTTTCGCCGCTTCAAGGTCGTGTTCAAGATAATTTCCGCACTCAACCTCGGAAAGTCCGGGGATAACTCCGTCAAATCCTGCAATATAGGCATACGCCGCCTTAACAAGCGCTATCGCCTGCTCCCCTGTCATATCATTTCTTGTCAGCAGATAAAAACCTGTACGGCAGCCCATGGGACCGACATATATAATGCTGTCGCTGTATTCGCTGTTACGGGCATATGTGGCAAAAAGATGCTCAATTGTGTGAAGTGAGGGATTTGATATATATGTTCCCCCGTTAGGCTTGACCATACGCACATCATATGTCACAATATCGCCGTCAATCCTTGATATGTACATACCAACTCCGAATTTTGTGTGATCGACCTGAAAACTTGCTATCTTTTTCATAATGTTACCTTTCTTTTTGTAAAAGCTCCGAAATATCCTGCGGAAGCGGAGCTTCAACCGTTATTTCCTCTCCTGTCAGCGGACAGCGGAAGCTCATCTTTCCGCAATGGAGAGCTTGTCTTGTTATTTTTTCACGGCTTCCTCCATAAAGGTCATCGCCTGCAAGAGGATATCCCATATGGCTGAAATGAACGCGTATCTGATGAGTCCGCCCCGTTTCAAGCTCAATTTCAAGGAGAGAACAGCCGCCGCCCTCTCCGATTTTTTTATAGTGAGTGACAGCTTTTCTGCCGTCATCACGGACGCAGCGCGTGATGATACTTTCAGCCACTCTTGCAATGGGTGCGTCTATTGTTCCTGCTTCATCGGTAATGCCCTCAACCGCTGCATAATATATCTTATGCGTGCCGCCCTGTAATATATTCGCACTATAGGAATTTTTGGCAACAAGGCATAATCCCGATGTATCTTTATCAAGGCGATTTACAGGGCGGAAAGTAAGTCCGCCGTATCTCGCCGCAAAGAAATTTCCGAGGGTATCGTTTCTGTGCCTTGCCGAAGGGTGAACGGGCATACCGGCAGGCTTGTTGAATACAACTGCCCCATCATTTTCAAAAACCACAGGAACATCAAGCTCAGGATTAGCTTCAGCAGAGCTGTTTTCTCTCTGCGTCAGCTTGATTATATCCCCTTTTGATACAATATCTACCGTCCGTGCAGCAGCACCGTTTACTGTTATGCCGCCCTCATTTTTCAGCCGCCTGAGAAGTCCTGCGGAAACACCGCAGCTTCCGCGGAGATAGTTTTTCAGCTGACACGGATCTTCCGTATCCACCGTGAATATAAGCTCGCTCATCGGCTGTTTCGTCCTCCTTGAAAAAAATAGATATGCCTACCGCATATGAAGCCGCCCATTCCGGTATAAAATACGGTGCGGCGGCAATAGTCAGAACAAGAGGCAGATAAGTCAAAATCAGCTTAAACGGCAGATTCCGCCGTCTGCGCATAAAGCGGAGCGAGAATATCACTGCCCTGAAAGCTGAAAGCTCCCTGCGCCTCCACAAAAGAAAAGGAACGGCGGTAAGCCCTATACGCACCGATATCCAATAAATTCCGAGGGCGATACTCAGCGCAATAAGGTTTACAGCGGCAATAAGCTCCGTACCCTCGGCGCCGTCAGAGAGCAGATTTATCCCGTAAGCCGCAGAAATAACAACAGGGGCAAAAAGCAGCGCCGATATTATCCTTACAAAGAAAGCCGCAGATATCGACCTTGTAATAAACTTTCCGCTGAGAAGAAGCTCAGAAAATGCAGGCGGCTCATTTCTCCCCTCGGCAAACATCATAAGCCTTGCCGCAAGTCCGCACCATAACGGCGGCATAATGAGAAATCTCAACAGGGAAAAAAGTGCTGATAATACCGTCTGCTCGGCATTTCTTCCTGTGAAAAGGTCAGCAGGACTGATATTTCCGAAATACAGCATAAGGCTGTACATAGCAGCTTCAGCTGTACGCAGAAAAAGCTCCGTACCTATGGGAAGCAGGCATAGGAGCAATATCTCGCATCTCCTGCCCTTTATCAGCTTCCCCGAATAACCTGTCAGCTCCCGTATTTTCATAATATCACCCTTTCTACAGGGGTATTATAAGCATTTTTCAGGAAATTATACGTTTTCTGTCTGTAAATATGGGCATGATTTTTGTATCATTTCTTTATCCGATCTGATGACTCCTTGGGAGAAAATAGAAAAGCGGATAAAAGCGGCAGCCAAGGCCGATTTTATTACGGCGATATACAATCCAAAAAGTG
>JAGAMB010000067.1 GCA_017624895.1 Ruminococcus sp.
ATCGGAAAGGGAGGGAGAATGGGGAAAGGGAAAGGAGAGTTCCAGAGAGGAAAACCGTAGGGGAAAGAGGGAGGGGAAAGCCGATTTTTGTGCCAGTTTAATTTTCCCCTCCCTCGTTCCCCGTAGGTTGTCCTCTTTGGTTAGAAATCACCCTTTTGTATTTATTAAGAATAGAAAAAAGTTACAACATAGTAAGGGCGGATATCATCCGCCCGCGGACTGCCAAAGGCAGCCCCTACACATAATTACGCATTATTCAAATCCGCCGCCCGCAACAATTCTTAATTCTTCATTCTTAATTCTTAATTATCTCAGAGTCCCAGCGCATATCCTGCAATAATTCCCACAACAGCCGATGAAGCTATAATAATAATCGGGCTGATTTTTTTCTTTAAAGTGAAGAAAAGTGCTGCTCCGAAAATTGCAAGGGAAATATAAAATGGCACACCTGTAAGAACCTTTGCAGTTACGCTGCCGTCTGGGAAAAATACTGTAAGTCCGATAGATACCACCGCAGAGCCTATCATACCGATAACAGCAGGCTTCAGACCTGTCATACAGCCGCTTACCGCCTTGCTTTTGCGGAATTTTTCAAAGCATTTCGCAACAATAAGAATAATTATAAATGAGGGCATAACAACACCCAGCGTTGCACATATTCCGCCGATAATTCCACCTGTTTCATTTCCTACATAGGTGGATATATTTATAGCAAAGGGGCCCGGTGTGCTTTCACTTACGGCTATGAAGTCAACTATCTGCGCGTCGGTCATCCAGCCCTTTTGTACAACAGCCTCCTGCACAAGAGGAAGCATCGCATAGCCGCCGCCAAAGGTGAAAAGTCCTATTCTGAAAAATGTGAGAAAAAGCTCAACAAAAATCATTTGCTCCCCTCCTTTGCCTTATTTGCAGTCGTAAAGAAGTATATCAGTCCTGCCACAGCACAGCCGATTATTATAAATACCGCGTTTATATCCGTGAATACGGCAAATATAAAAGCTGCCGCCGCTATGCAGTAGGAGAAAATATTTTTCGGACATTTCTTGTACATTGATATCAGAGCCTTGATAATAAGCGCAAGAACTCCTGCACGTATACCGAAAAATGCGTACTTCACTGCTTTATAGCTGCTAAATTCACGCAAAACCATCGAAATCAATGTAATTATCAGGAACGATGGCAGAACAACTCCTAAGGTAGCACACATTGCTCCGAAAAAGCCTGCTGTGCGGTAGCCCACAAAGGTTGCAGAGTTTATGGCAATAGGGCCCGGAGTTGACTCGGCAATTGCTACGATTTCGAGTATATCTTCATCTGTAAGCCATTTTTTATTCTCGCATACCTCCTTTTGTATCAGCGGAATCATAGCATAACCGCCGCCAAAGGTAAATGCTCCTATCTTAAAAAACGTAAGAAACAAATCAAGTTTTCTGTGTTCTTTTTTCTCCATAATTAATCCTTTCATTGCACGGAAACAGCCGAACTTCATCAGTTCGGCTGCCCCCGCATTAGGTGGTTTATATGAAATTTGAGGATGTCAATGATTATCAGGGCATTGCTCTGTCGTTTCTGAACGGAGAGTCAGGCTTTTCAGGAATAACAAAATTCCCTGTTTCGTCGGTAGTCGGCTGGAAATCCCCCCTGTTAAAAGGTTTACCGCCTCTTTCGGGCATAACCATATCACCGTTTTCATCGGTAGTCGGCTGGAAATCTCCTCTGCCGCCGAACTGCCCCCTGCCGCCTCGTCCGCCGCCGAAACCGCCCATTGCTGACTGCTCTCCCACATAGCTTATGATATCTTCTGCGGTGAAACTGCCAACATTTGTGCCTTTTCCGTCATAGCCGCCGGCTTCGTATAATCCAAAGCTGTTTTCAGCCGAGGAGCTGCCCCCTGCTTCAATATTATATGTCATTCCCTTTTCAATATCGGGAGTGCTTATCACAATATGATCAAATGTTTTTGACGGTGCAAAGCTAAGTATATCGCCTTTTTCATCAGTCAGCGTTATAAGCGTTCCTGCTTCCTGCACAGAACTGATACCTGCCGAAACACAATATTGTGCGGAATTTTCGGTGGGAGCTTCTGCCATTCCAGAGCTTCCTGCCGCTATAAGGATTCCGCCGTTTACTGTCATTTCGCCATTTCCGTCAAGAGCGCCGTTTCCGCTATTAGTAGGGCCGTTTACAAGGACTGTACCGCCGCTTACGTTCATATTTCCGTTAGAGTCGAGTCCGTCGCCCTGTGCGTCAACATATACCAGACCGCCGCTTATATTAAGCTCAACGCCGTTGGAATATGTTCCCATACCGCCCTGCTGCGTCGTTCCGTCTGTGGCATTGAAGCCGTCATCTGAGGAGATAACAGCCGTTTCTCCGCCGCTGATATTTATAACAGCAGCCTCAATACCCTCGTAAGATTTTGTTATATCAACAAACCCTGTGGTTATGTCAATTATATTGTCTGCGTGTATACCGTCGCCGCCTGCTGCAAGTGACGATGTACCTCCGTTTATGGTAATATTTCCATTTGAATGAATTGCGTCATCTGCGGAATTTACGGTTATATCACCGCCGCTTATCTCAACGGATAATCCGCCTTTAATGCCCTTTGTACTGTCTGAAACTGTATCTTCCGTTTCTGTTGTGGTAAGTGCGGCTGTCTGCTGTATATCTCTCCTCGGAGGAGTCATTTCACCACCGAAGCCATCGGGAGGAGTCATTTCACCGCCGAAGCCATCGGGAGGAGTCATTTCACCACCAAAGCCATCGGGAGGAGTCATTTCACCACCAAAGCCATCGGGAGGAGTCATTCCACCGCCGAAACCCATATCGTTCTGTTTGGGTGAAGCATTTTCATAACCGCCGCCGCAGGTGATATCCACATCTCCGCCGCAGATAACAGCATCTGTTTCTGCCTGTATTCCGTCATTTGCGGCATCTATTGAATAATCGCCGCCCTCGATGTAAACAAATCCAAAAGCATTATCGTCAGTTTCGGTTGATTTTATGCCGTCCTGACCGCTTGTTATGTCAAAATTTCCGCCATTTATTGCCACATAATCCTTACCCTTGATACCGTCCTCGGCTGAATTTATTATGATATTTCCGCCTGTTATAACAATATCGTCCTTAGAATGGATACCGTCCGCAAAATTAGCGTTTACGCTGAGAGAACCGCTGCCGTTTACAGTTATGCTGTCACAGCTGAAAATGCAGGCATCAGGCTCGCTTTCCTGCTCGTCTGCAAAGGTGTAGGAGCTGCCGTCCGTCAGCGTATTTACGCTGTTTTCAGCAAGAGTGATAAATATTTTATCCGAATCCACACCATATATAGGAGAGGAATTTTTGCAGGTTATATCCGCATTGTCAAGAATAAGCTGAACCTTTGCCTTGTCAGCGCTGACGATGATCTGACCGTCGTCAAGCTTTCCTGAGATGCGATACACGCCCTCTTTTGAAACAGTAATTACAGAGCCGTCAACAGATACTCCGTCACCGTCTGTTTCGGCTGAACTGCCGCTGAGTTTTATTTCTGCGGTGATATCGTCATATTCCGCAGATTTGTCCCTATCGGAAAAAAGCTCGCTATAGTGCTTTCTGACTGTATTTTCTTTCACAGTCTTTTCCTCAGCCGCCGTTGTTTCAGCTGGACTTTCAGTCGTCGTGATTTCCGAGATGACATTTTCCGTCGGAGCTTCATCATTACTGTTTTGCTGCATTTCCATACTGCATCCTGTCAGAGAAGCAGATAGATATACTGCTGCAAGGAAACCAATGGATCTTTTGAATAATTCAAAGTTTTTCATTTATCTCATCCTTATCAAGTGGTTTCCCAATTCCTTTTTCTATGGTTTAATTTTACCTTACCATTATGACAGTTGCGTGAAAATAATACGAAAAAAGTGTAAATAATTTCGTAGCGGCAGATTTGAATAATGCGTAATTATATGTAGGCGGCGCCTTTGGCAGTCCGTGGGCGGATAATATCCGCCCCTACTACTTTGTAATACCAGACTTGTAATTTTACACAGAATGAGTTATAATGTATATAATGAAACTTTACAGAAGGTGATTTTATGATTTATATGCTTGAAGAT
The DNA here is from genome assembly GCA_017624895.1 of Ruminococcus sp. Taxonomy (GTDB): domain Bacteria; phylum Bacillota; class Clostridia; order Oscillospirales; family Ruminococcaceae; genus Ruminococcus. Next base: position 4,098 of record JAGAMB010000067.1, read on the forward strand.
GATGGCGGTATCCGCGATTTCGTCCTCTATGCCCTCAATAATTCAGGACTGGACGCTGTGGGGTTTGAGCTTCCATCAGAATTTTTTGCGGCTCTTTCCGATAATATCCCTGACCTTCTTCTGCTGGACGTTATGCTCCCTGAGGAGGACGGTATATCTATTCTGAAAAAGCTCCGTTCAGCTCCCGAAACGGAAAGGCTCCCCATTATCCTCCTCACCGCAAAGGGAACGGAATTTGACAAGGTTCTTGGTCTTGACAGCGGAGCTGACGATTACATATCCAAACCATTCGGCACTATGGAGCTTATTTCCCGTATAAAAGCTCTATTGCGCCGTTCTGCTCCCATCTCTCAGCCCTCATCTGATACAATTTCCACAGGAGGACTTACAATAAAGCAGGATATGCACGAGGTAACTGCTGATGGTAAAAAAGTAGTCCTTACCCTCAAGGAATACGACCTGCTTTGTCTGCTTATGAAAAACAAGGGCAAGGTATTTACCCGTGACGAGCTGCTAAACCGTATCTGGGGATATGATTTCTCAGGGGAAAGCAGAACCGTTGACGTTCATATACGTACACTCCGTTCAAAGCTTGGAATATGCGGCGAGCTTATTGGAACCATCCGCGGAGTCGGCTACAAAATAGGAGAAAAAAATGGTTAAAAAAATTTTTCTCAGCATATTCATAACATCGGCATTATCGGTCACAGCTGCAACTGCGGCTGCCCTGCTTAGCAGCTCCGAAGGTATAGGCGCAGTTATCCTTTTTGCGGTGGTCATACTTCTTATAACCTGCCTTTCCGCCTTTTTGACGGCGTGTAAAATTGTCCGCCCGATAAAAAATATTGATCCCACGCAGCCCCGCTTCCGCAAGGTATATAAGGAGCTTTCTCCTCTGCTTGACCGTCTTAAAAAACAAAACGGCAGAGTCAACCGTTATATGGCGGAGCTTACCGACAGCCGCGAGCAGTTCAGTCTTATTACAGAAAGTATGAAAGACGGCATTGTTATTGTCGATCCGAAAACCATTATTCTCTCCTGCAACTCCGCCGCCTTTCAGCTTCTTGGAGTTCCCCCTCTTACCGAGGGGCAGAGCATTTACGCTTTAAGCAATGACGAACCGTTCAGGCGATGTATTCAGGACGCTATGGGCGGTCTGCGTTCGGAAATTGTCATAAGCACCGATATGGGCGACAGAAAGGTTATAGCAAGCCCTGCAAGTATATCCGACGCTATCAACGGCATTGTCGTTTTCATTATGGACGTTACCGAGGAACAGGCGCTTGAAAAAATGCGCCGCGAATTTACTTCAAATGTTTCCCATGAGCTGAAAACTCCCCTGACAACTATATACGGCATATCCGATATGCTTGCAAACGGAATGGTCAGGGCAGAAAATGTGGCGGAATTTGGCGGAAATATCCGCAGAGAGGCTGACAGGCTCATTTCCCTTATAAATGACATCGTTTCTCTTTCAAGACTTGATGAAACCGACGCTCCCCGTCAATGGGAGGAAGTTGAGCTGTACAGTCTTTCAGAGGAAATAATCGACAGGCTTTCAAAAACCGCCGAGAAAAAAAATATAACTGCAAAGGTTACAGGCGAAAAGGTTGCTGTTATGGGCGACAGGATTATTTTAAGCGAGGTTATATACAATCTGTGTGAAAACGCGATAAAATACAACAAAGAGGGCGGAAATTACACGATCCGCATATCCCATATACCTATGAAAGCGGTGATTACTGTTACAGATACAGGAATTGGTATCCCTGAGGAGCATCTTGACCGCATTTTTGAGAGATTTTACCGTGTAGACAAAAGCCGTTCCCAGAAAATCAAGGGAACGGGACTTGGCTTATCTATTGTCAAACACGGCGTAGGATACCACAAGGGAACTGTACGCGCTGTAAATTCAGACGAGGGAATGGTATTCATTGTGGAACTGCCTATAAAAAACACAGACGAATAACAAACAAGGACGGCTATATGCCGTCCTTTCGTTTGTCTTGTCTAATCAATATCAAATAAATTTCTGAGGTTGTGATCTACTTCGGCAGAATGCAGATAATCCTGTTTCCATTTCTTTATATGTTCAATGTCGTAACCTTCCTTTGCGGCTACTTCTTCAGGTGTTGTATTCCCTTTCAGCATTTCCAGCGCCAGTCTGCGCTGTTCGTCCTTGTCCGGATCATCCTTAGGCTTCGGCGGCGGCTTACCGCCAGGCAAGCTTAAAACCCATATGAAAAATATTACTATAAGAACAACTATTACAATATCTTCTGCCTTTACCATAAAATCACCCCAATTCAGAAATTCACATTATCGCCCTGCCGAGTCAAGGTTCAGCTGAGGAGCAGTATTACAAGGAAGCCGCAATATCTACCGCCTGTTTAGCGTCTTTTGCATAGAAATCGGCATTTATTTTCTTAGCATAGCTCTCGGTGAGAACTGCTCCGCCCACGATTGTCTTACAGTCGGGACATCTTTCATTAAGCATAGCAATTGTTTCCGCCATTGCTCCAAGAGTCGTCGTCATAAGTGCAGACAATCCAACAAGCTTTACATTATGTTCAATCGCCGCTGATACAACCGTTTCAGGCGGCACATCCTTTCCCAAATCTATAACTGTAAAGCCATAGCTTTCAAGAAGCACCTTTACTATATTTTTGCCTATATCGTGTATATCCCCGTGTACAGTAGCAAGAATTACCTTGCCCTTTGATACCGTTTCTGCTCCCGATACCGCAAGCTCATTCTTTATAACCTCAAAGCAAGCCTGCGCCGCCTCTGCGGACATAATAAGCTGCGGCAGGAAAATCGTACCCTTTTCAAATTTTCCGCCAACGCTGTCAAGAGCAGGAATAAGCCGATCGTTGATGATATCCATTGAATTTTCTGTTTTTATCAGCTCCTCTACAGCCTTTACCGCATCGGCTTTAAGTCCGTTTTCAATGGAATATTTCACATCGGGAGTGCCTGCATCAGCCGATACAGCCTTTGCAGGAACTGTTTCCTGACCGTATACCGCAATAAACTCCGCGGAATTTTTATCGTGGCAGGCAAGCAGACGATATGCCCTGACTGCTCCCATAATCGTGTCAATATTGGGATTGATAATAGGCAGGTCAAGTCCGCTGTGAAGCGCCATTGTAAGAAATGTCCGTGTAATTGTTTCGCGGTTAGGCAGTCCGAATGAGATATTTGACACGCCTAAGACTGTTTTAAGTCCAAGCTCCTTTTTAACGCGGCTTAAAGCTTCAAGTGTGACCATAGCTGCCTCCTGTTCGGCAGAAGCCGTCATAGTAAGGCAGTCAATGTATATATCTTCCTTGGGGATACCGTATTCCATCGCTCTGTTGAGTATCTTTTCAGCAAGCCTGAAACGCCCCTCAGCTGTTTTCGGTATGCCGTTCTTGTCGAGAGTAAGTCCCACAACTGCCGCACCGTATTTCTTGACAAGGGGGAGAATTGTATTGAGTGACTCCTCCTCAGCGTTTACGGAGTTGACAATGGGCTTACCGTTATACACACGCAATCCCGCTTCAAGGACGTCGGGACGGGTTGAGTCAAGCTGTAACGGAGCGTCACAGATGCCCTGTATAGCCTTTACAGCGGCTTTCATCATTTCAGCCTCGTCAATTTCGGGAGAACCTACGTTGACGTCAAGTATCTCTGCGCCTGCATTGAGCTGTTCAATAGCCTGACCGAGAATATAGCCGATATCCTTCTCAGCAAGAGCCTGTTTGAAACGCTTCTTGCCTGTGGGATTTATGCGTTCACCAATAACTCTCGGCTGATTTATTTCAACAAAATTAACAGCAGAGCATACGACAGCTTTGCGTTCAACCTCGTGGGGAATATACTCCATACCGTCAAGAGCGTCAACCACAGCGGAAATATGAGCAGGTGTTGTGCCGCAGCAGCCGCCGAACATCTTTACTCCAAGTTCAGCAAGCTTTACAGCGCTTTCCGCAAACTTTTCGGGAGTGACATTGAATTGATTTGTAACAGGATCGGGCAAGCCTGCATTAGGCTTTGCAATGACAGGGAGAGTCGTGATACTGCACAGCTTCTCCAACACGGGATAAAGCTCCTCAGGGCCGAGGGAGCAGTTCACGCCGATAGCGTCAATACCCAGTCCCTCTAAGGCATAGACGGAACATTCCGGAGAAACTCCGGTAAATGTACGCATATTAGCCTCATATGTCATCATTACAAGAACAGGCTTGTCGGAGTTTTCCTTTGCCGCAAGGACTGCCGCTTTCACCTCATACAAGTCGGTCATAGTTTCGATTATGATAACATCAGCGTCTGCACCTGCAAGAATAGTTTCCTTGTGTATCTCGTAAGCCTCCTCAAAGGTGAGAGTGCCTGACGGCTCCAAAAGCTGTCCGATTGGACCGATATCAAGGGCAACAAGTGCCTGTCCGGAAGCGGCTTTCTTAGCGTTTGCAATACCTGCCGATACCACCTCAGCAACGGTATATCCGCTGTTTTTCAGCTTATAGCTGTTAGCTCCGAATGTATTTGCACAGAATATATCAGAGCCGCTTTCCACGTATTGTCTGTGGATATTCATAATTGCTTCGGGATTTGTAATATTCAGCAGTTCGGGGCTGTGTCCCGTTTCAATTCCTGCCGCCTGTATCATAGTACCCAGACCGCCGTCAAGGAATACAAAGCCTGTGCGGTCAAGCAGATCGTAAAATTTATTGTTCATATGTTTATCACCTTTGTGAAATTAATTTGCAGGGAGTGATATGAGCATCGTCCCTTATAGTATATTATTCATTGTGAAATGTACCAAGAAATCTGAAATATTCCAGATTTTCCGTTAAATCGTTCAATAACGCTTTTACTCTCGGTTCGTCGATATGTCCGTCAAAGTCGAGGTAGAACATAACATTGAAGCTGCCGTCTTTAAGGGGACGGCTTTCAATACGGAGCAGGTTCATACCGTTTACGCAGAATTTTGTCAGCAGACGGTACAGACTGCCCTCTGTATCGGGTATCTTCAGCATAACGGAAATAGCGTCCGCGTCGGGAGATATCTGCATATTCCGTGAAATGCAGATAAAGCGTGTGCGGTTAAGCTCGCAGTCGGCAACATTTTCAGCAAGGATATTAAGCCCAAGCTGCTTTGCACATTCCACGGAGCATATAGCCGCTATTTTCTCGTCGCTTTCAGCAACCATAGCTGCCGCAGTTGCGGTATTGCCGTACTCTGCTGTTTTAATGCCGTGAGCTGTCAGGTAATTACAGCACTGTGAGATAGCCTGCGGATGCGAATAAACAACGGTTACATCATCAATTGAAGCGGCATTTTTTGAGGCTATGCAATGGTTTATCTCTACGCACACTTCTTTCACCTTGTATACGCTGTATTTCGCCATAAGGTCGTATGTACTGCTTACAGAGCCTGCTGTCGAGTTGTGGACGGGGAGAACGCCGTAATCAAGCTTCCCCGACTGTACAGCGGCGAAAACATCCTCAAAGGTTTTATAGAAAATCGGCTGTATATCGCCAAAAATAAGCTTTGCGGCAGTTTCGGAATTAGCTCCCGATGCACCCTGACAGCCAACCCTTTTTGTATTGTCAAAAACAGGGATATCATACACAGTATCAACATTGCTGTGGATTTTTTTATTTTGCAAAATCTTGCTTATATCCATAATCGACATAAACAGTGAAGCTGTACCTGCTTCAAGCTCCTTATCGTTGGTGAGAGCCTTAATGCGGTCGATGACTTCCTTTTCACGATTTCCCTGAAATACCGGCAGGTTATGCTCTTTTTTGTAATCAGCAACGCCCTTGCAAAGCTCCATTCGCTCCATAAAAAGGGAGAGTATCTGTTCATCTATTTTATCAATTCCGTTTCTGAGTTCCTGTAGATCCATATTATCCTCCATAATATCTATTTCATCTTTTATTATATCAGCTTTTTACGGAGAAATCAAGGTTTTTGGAAAATTTATGCTTTCAGATGATTATTAATTGAGCTGTTAGCCTTTAGCTTTTAGCCGTTAGGTTTGGATAATGCGTAATGCGTAATTATATGTAGGGGCTGCCAAAGGCAGCATCTGCGCATTGAAATATAAATTTCGTTCCGAAATTGCGGTCACGTCTCGCCGTGACCCTACATCATACAACGTAGAATAGCCGTTTTGTAGGGACACGGCGTGCCGTGTCCATTTTGCAATGCACCTTTTTCTACAGTCTGAGAGACTGCCAAAGGCAGCATCTGCGAATTGGCTAAAATTTCATTGACTTTATTGTGATAACGTGGTATAATTGATTTACAGTAAAATACTGCAAATGATATAACGAAAGGGAAAAAATTATGGAAAAGGTTCTTGAAGTCAAGGGACTGTCAAAGCAGTACACTAAGGTACTAGCCGCTGACAAGGTTTCCTTTGATATCGGCAAAGGCGAAATATTCGCCCTCATCGGTCCAAACGGTGCAGGAAAAACTACGACTATACGCATGATTTCCACCCTGCTCACTCCTACAGAGGGCGATGCAATAGTAAACGGTCACAGCGCTGTCAAGGAGCCTGAAAAGGTTCGCCAATGTATCACATACCTCCCCGACGAGGCAGGCGCTTACAAAAATATGACGGGTGAGAAATATCTCCGCTTTATGGCAGGTCTATTCTCCAGCGATATTGACACTATCAACAGCTACGTTGACCGCGCAAAGAAAATGTGCGGTCTTGGGGACAGACTAAAGGACAAAATCGGCTCATACAGCCGCGGTATGATACGCAAGCTGCTCCTTTCCCGTGCAGTTATGACCAAACCTGCACTTGCTATTCTTGACGAGCCTACCAGCGGACTTGACGTTCTCAATGCTATCGAGATACGCAAGATGATCAAAAAACTTGCCGCTGAGGAGGGTATGTCATTCCTCATAAGCTCCCACAATATGCTTGAAATCGAGTTCGTTTCTGACCGCGTGGGTATTATCTCAAAGGGGCATCTCCACGTTACAGGTACTGCTGACGAGCTGAAAAAGCGCTATAATGCGGCAAATCTTGAAGAAGTCTTTGAAAGGGTGGTGAATGGCAATGAAGTTCTTTAATCTTCTTAAAAAGGAGCTTGCAGAGCTGCTCAATATCCAGACTATAATCAGCCTTGTGGTGACAATGGGACTTCTTATGTTTATGGGCAGCTTTATGACAGATACCATTGAGGAGGCTGTCAAGCAGGAGTATTCCGTTACCCTCTGTGACCGCGACAAAACTGATTTCACAGCGGATATGATCGAAAAGCTCCGCGGATACGGCGCAAAGGTCAACGAGGTTACAGACAATTCCGAGGACTATGCGGAGCTTCTTGAAAATGCAGGAAAGGAAAACCTTGTGATTATCCCTGAGGGCTTCTCTGAGGCTGTCGAAAAGGGCGAAACTCCTGAGCTTATAAGCATTGCAAGAATGAAATCCGCTTCTATGATGTCCAACGTTTCAAACACAAACAGCGGTGCTGAAACGCTTATCAGCAGATGTATTTCTGACGTTTTCGCTGCTGATGCAAGTCTTACAGCCGAGGACGTTGAGCGTATCAATTCCCCTGTAAACGTAGTTTCTCATACTGTTGTAAGCGATAAATCAGCTGAGGTTTCCGCTGATATGGTAATGAGCAAGATTATGATGCAGAATATGCTCCTGCCGATTATCGTTTTTGTCCTGATTATGATGACTTCACAGGGACTTATGAGTGGTATCTCCAACGAAAAAATCGACAAGACGCTTGAAACTCTCCTTTCCGCACCTGTTTCAAGAACGGCTATTCTCGGCTCAAAAATGCTTGCGGCAGCTCTTGTGGCAATGCTCAATGCCGTTTGCTTTATGTTCGGCTTCTCCGCTATGATGTCAGGAGCAACCAAGGAGGCAACGGCTGACATTTCCAACACATTGGCAGCTGAAATTATGCCTGTTGATACGGCTCTTGAACAGCTTGGACTTACCCTCGGTATGGGCGATTATATCCTTGTGGGAATACAGCTTTTCCTTACAATTATGATATGTCTTTGCCTGTCGCTGATACTTGGTTCGCTGATAAATGACGCAAAGCAGGCACAGACGATGATTATGCCTCTTATGTTCGGTGCAATGATACCTTATATGGTGTCTATGCTTGCGGATATAAACTCGCTTCCCATAGCGGCAAGAATATTCGTGTATGCAATTCCATTTACGCACACATTCTCCGCAATACCAAATCTGATGTTCGGAAACAACACAATATTCTACATAGGGCTTATCTATCAGGCGATAGTATTCGCTGTATGTATGTTTATGGCGCTCCGCCTGTTCAAGTCGGATAAGATACTTACAGCTTCTCTCAATTTCGGGCAGAAGTCGAAATACAAGAAAGCATCAAAGGGCGAAGAATAAGGCATTAGCCGTTATTAGAATTAAGAATTAAGAATTGATGTGGGCGGTGGATTTTGGATTACACGTTAATTCGTGTAGGGGCTGCCTTTGGCAGTCCGCGGGCGGATGATATCAAGAAGTCGAAAAAAAGCAAGAAGTCGATATTTCACAGACACAAATTCTTGACTTCTTGACTTCTTCGTGCATATTGCACAAAAACAAATACTGTTATTTGTGAATTGTTTTAAGAGCCTTTAGCCGTTAGCCGAATTAAGAATTGATGTGGGCGGTGGATTTTGGATTACACGTTAATTCGTGTAGGGGCTGCTTTTGGCAGTCCGCGGGCGGATATTATCCGCCCCTACTACCTTGTAACAACTAAAACTTTACATTACATTGCAGATTTTTCGTTCTGTTGCAGTATTTGTGTATATTGCTAATTTTGCACAAACCAAAGGGACAACCATAGGAAGGGGGAGAAGAAAAAACTGGCACAAAAGTCGGGTATTCTCCCCCTTTCTTTGGTTTTCCCTCTGGAACTCTCCTTTCCCTTTCCCCTTTTTCTCTCCCTTTGCTGACTTTTGAACTCAGGGGATTGTTATATAAGAAAAAGGCAAGTCTTTTTATACGGTTCAGGTAGTCTTTTCAGGGTGTGTTTTCATTTTTTTGCCAAGACAAAATATAAAGTTTAAAATGTTACAATATAGTAGGGGCGGATATTATCCGCACAAAATTTAAGGCAGTATCAATAAACGATACTGCCTTATTTTTTATTATAACTTGAATTTCTTCTTAAATTCAATACGGTCAAGAAGAAGTGACACAGCCACAAACAATACCGTACTTGTTCCGATTTGTACAAGATATGACGGAGTTTGTGTAAATGCTGCTGTCAGCGCTGCCACCGAAAATCCGCCTGCCATAACAGTACCCTCATAAAAACTGTATCCGGCAATACAGAGAATTCCTGAGGGAATTATTGCAAGGATATTTCTCAGCGAGAGTATCTTTTCTGTTTTATTGCTGAAAAATAATGCGGTAACTGCTTTTATTATTACTGTTGCAGGTATCCATACAGGAAAGCCTGTAAGTCCGTCCGCAAGCGCTCCGCCGATAGCTCCTGCCGCCATTGCGTAGGACGTGGGGAGTATACAAGCCGCAAGATATATAAGCCCATCGCCTGCGTGGGTATAGCCTGCGCCTGTGGGAATATGAAGATAGGCGGTAAAAACATAAATCAGCGCGGCAAAAAGACCTGTCGCTGTTATGCGCCGTATTTTCATACTGCTTGAATGAGTAATTGCTTCTGACATAAAAATTCCCTCCTGAAATCATTTTAACTTATCATTAATAAGTTGTTCTAATTATAGCACTATTTCATTTATAGCGCAAGTGGAAATTTTTATAATACTCATTGAATTATCCGTCTAATTTTGGTTAAATAGCCGTTAGCTATATACTGTAATTCTACGCGGCGGCGGATAATATCCGCCATTGGACTGCCAAAGTCAGCCCCTACACGAATTAACGTGTAATCCAAACTCCACCGCCCACATCAATTCTTAATTATTAATTCTTAATTCTTAATTCTAATAACGGCTCAGCTAATCAATACTCAAATTCGCCCTTGCCGATAAATTCCCGTATCAGCGAATTTTTAGGGATTAATTCGCTGTCAAGGGGAGCAAGTGCCGCCATTACCTCAATAACGTCGGCAAGCTCAGAATTATCCGCCATAAGCCTTAAATCGTCAAGGAGATGATATCTGTAAACACTCATTTCATATGCCATAAACGTGTCAATATCATAATCGGAACGCGTCTTATACGGCATAATATACCTGTTCTCCCCTGCCTCAACGCTGTGGAACATACTCATAGTTTCCTCAATACTTCTGCTGCGGAAATTCCTGTCACGTATCATACGGCGCATAAGACGTATTTTCGCAGGATTAAGCACAATTCCATCCTTTGTTATACGTGTGCGGACGCTGACATAAAGCTTGTAAAGCCTATTATCGGGAACTGTTATAACATCGGGATTGAGCGCGTGTATGCCCTCAAATATTACAACATCTCCCTGCTTTCTCTCAAATGTCACGGTTTCCTCTGAACGAGCCGAAACCTCAAAATCATACTTAGGTATCTCCACGGGACGGCAGGCTTCAATATCCTCTATCTGCTTATTCAGCAGCTCCTTGTCAATACGTTCAGGCGATTCGAGATCCATCTTCCCCAAGGCGGAAAGCTCCTTTTCCTCAGCTGTAAGGGATTTGAAATAGTTATCCATTGAAATTGTATGACAGCCGCAGCCAAGATCTCCGAGGAATTTCGCAATCATATAAGCTGTTGTTGTCTTGCCTGAACCCGACGGCCCTGCAAGTAGTATAACAGGTCTGTTTTTTATATTTGAAGCAATTTTCGATGCAATCTGCATAAGCTGATACATAAATACTTCATTTGTCTGCTCTGCATATTCTTCGGGATTTCTGCATATTCCGCTGTTTATTCTGTTAACTTCGATATTCATATAATTACTCCTGTAGTAAATCTCTTTAAAGATAAAATGCGGTGAGATTTTCAACTCACCGCACATTTTCAGTTATAGGATCTCTGCCTTATCTCTGCTCACAAATAAGCTTCATAGCTGTTCTGTCTTCGCCCTCAATCTGGATATTGGCGAAAGCAGGGATACAGATAAGGTCAATTCCAATGGGAGCAAGGTAACCTCTTGCAATAGCAATAGCCTTGATTGCCTGATTTGCAGCACCTGCACCAACAACCTGAACCTCTACTGACTTATGTTCTCTGATTACTCCTGCAATAGCTCCTGCAACTGAATTGGGTGTTGAATGGGATGACACTTTTAAAATTTCCATAGTGTAGCCTCCTGTCTGGATTTTGTTTTAATAAATATGACTTACATTGAAGTGCAATGAAAAAGTACAGCATAAACTTATACTGCTTTTTCTGCTATTATTATACCACAAATCAAGTTATTTTTCAATATTCTAACTGTACTTTTTTTTGCATTATTTTTTGTGCAACTTTCACAATTTTCCACAAAAAATAATAAACCGCAGTATATTATACAACTCACAACGTTTAACGTATAATAACTCTATCTATTGTAACAGCCTTTCCGCTTTTCTCATCAAATTCCACAACAACGCCGTTGAGGAAGCAATCCCCCTCAGCCTCATTGAACTTTGAAGGCATATGAAAACGGAATTTATCAATGATGATCTGCGTTTCCACACCAAGACAGGAATTTTCAGCTCCTGTCATACCTGCGTCTGTGATATATGCCGTATGACCGCCAAGAATTGCTTCATCGGCTGTCTGAACATGGGTGTGTGTGCCGAAAACTCCCGTGACCTTTCCCGTGAGATAATGCCCCATTGCCTTTTTCTCAGAAGTTGCCTCTGCGTGGAAGTCAAGGAATATATTCGGTGTGCTGATATCCTCCAGAAGCTCGTCAATTTTCGCAAAGGGATTATCCAGCGGCTCCATATATGCCGTACCCATAAGATTTACTACCGCCACGGAATAACTCCCCATATCAAGGGTGCATACTCCTCTGCCGACAGCACCGCCGTCAGGATAATTTGCAGGACGGATAATATACTCCACCGAGTCAAGGACAGGATAGATTTCCCTGCGGCGGAAAACGTGATTTCCTGTAGTTATTATATCCGCACCTGCGTTTATCAGCGCATCGGCTGACGCGGGAGTTATACCGTTGCCCTGAGCAGAATTTTCGCCGTTCACAACGGTTATGTCAATTTTATATTCCTGTTTGATACTGCGAAGCTTTTCACGGAGGAAATCACAGCCTGCCGCACCTACAACATCGCCTATAAATAAAAGCTTTTTCAATATGCCTTCTCCTTTAACTGATTTACACATTAAAGTATACCATGTATTTCTGCGGCTGTCAAGGACAGATGCGTCAAGTCCCACGGTATTTTAACGAGTAAACAAATTATGAACAAAAAGCGTTTAACAAAATGGAATCAAGAAAATTCGGCTCAAGCATACACTTGAATTGTTTATCAGGGAAACTGCCTTTAAATGAAGTGTCAGCCTTTAAAATGTTA
>JAGAMB010000068.1 GCA_017624895.1 Ruminococcus sp.
ATCGGAAAGGGAGGGAGAATGGGGAAAGGGAAAGGAGAGTTCCAGAGAGGAAAACCGTAGGGGAAAGAGGGAGGGGAAAGCCGATTTTTGTGCCAGTTTAATTTTCCCCTCCCTCGTTCCCCGTAGGTTGTCCTCTTTGGTGTTGAAGCACCCTTTTGTATTTATTATGAATAGAAAAAAGTTGCAACGTAGTAGGGGCGGATATCATCCGCCCGCGGATTGCCAAAGGCAGCCCCTACAACAAATTAAAACAAAAACAAATCTCATGTGTGAATTTGTACATAAAATTTTATGCTAATATTAAAATTTTATATGAGAATTACAAAGGCGCAATGATTGACAATAATCTCTCAAAGTGCTATAATATAGAATAGAGTTGTTATAAAATGACCTTATTTATGAAAGGATTTTAAAAATGGCAAGAGATAAAAAAATGGTAACTGCGATAACCTCTATGGAGGAAGATTTCGCGCAGTGGTATACCGATATATGCAAGAAAGCTGAGCTTGTTGAGTATACAAGCGTTAAGGGCTGTATGGTTATCCGCCCCTACGGATACGCTATCTGGGAGAATATCCAGCGTATTCTGGACGGTATGTTCAAGGCTACAGGTCACGAAAATGTTTGTATGCCTATGTTTATCCCCGAAAGCCTCCTTCAGAAAGAGAAAGACCACGTTGAGGGCTTCGCTCCTGAGGTTGCCTGGGTAACTCACGGCGGCAGCGAAAAGCTTGAGGACAGACTTTGCGTTCGTCCTACTTCTGAAACCCTTTTCTGTGAGCATTACTCAAATATCGTTCACTCCTACCGTGACCTCCCTAAGCTCTACAATCAGTGGGTAAGCGTTGTGCGCTGGGAGAAAACTACCCGTCCTTTCCTCCGTTCAAGAGAATTTCTCTGGCAGGAGGGACACACAATCCACGCTACAGCTGAGGAAGCTATCATCGAAACAGAGAAGATGCTCAATGTTTATGCTGATTTCTGCGAAAACTCCCTTGCTATGCCTGTTGTAAAGGGCAAAAAGACAGAGAGCGACAAGTTCGCAGGTGCTGTTTCTACATACGCTATCGAGGCTCTTATGCATGACGGTAAGGCGCTTCAGGCAGGTACTTCCCACTACTTTGGCGATGGCTTTGCAAAGGCATTTGATATTGAATATACAGACAAGGAAAACAAGCGCGTATATCCCCACCAGACAAGCTGGGGCGTTACAACCCGTCTTATCGGCGCAGTAATTATGACACACGGCGACGATAACGGTCTTGTTCTTCCTCCTGCAATTGCTCCTGTTCAGGCTGTAATTATTCCTATTGCACAGCATAAGGAGGGCGTTCTCGATAAGGCTAATGAGCTGAAAGACCGTCTTGCAGCAGCAGGTGTACGTGTTAAGCTTGATGACAGCGAAAATTCCCCCGGCTGGAAGTTCGCTGAGTACGAAATGAAGGGTGTTCCTGTACGTGTTGAGATCGGCCCCCGTGATATCGAGGAGGGTAACTGCATTATCGCTTCACGTTGGAACGGCGAAAAGGTTACAGTTTCTATTGACGAGCTTGAAGCTGCTGTTGCTAAGAAGCTTGACGAGGCGCGCGAGGGTATGTTCAATAAGGCTCTCGAAAACCGCGAGAAAAAGACTTATTCCTGCACTAATATGGACGAGATCATCGAGGCTCTTGAAAAGAACGGCGATGGCTTTGTAAAGGCTCTCTGGTGCGGCGAGGAGGCTTGTGAGGACGAGGTTAAGGAAAAGACCGGCGTTGGCTCACGCTGCATTCCTCTTGTACAGGAGAAAATCGCAGGCACTTGTGTATGCTGCGGCAAACCTGCACAGCATATGGTTTACTGGGGCAAAGCTTATTAATAGCCTTTAGCCGTCAGCTTTTAGCCTTTAGCTTATTAGGAGTGATAGCATGCAAAGCTTCAAAGAGTTGATTATATGGCAGAAGTCAATGGAATTAGTCGAAGAAGTTTACAGAATAATAAGACTATTGCCGCCCGAAGAAAAGTATGCACTGGCTGACCAGATTAAACGCTCAGCTGTTTCAATCCCCTCAAATATAGCGGAGGGCAAAGGACGCAATTCAGATAGAGAATTTCTGCGGTTCCTCAATATCGCTAACGGCTCAGCTTACGAACTTGAAACACAGCTTATTATATGTCAGAGATTAGGATATATGAGGGCTGAACAGTTGCACAAGGCTTTTCAGCTTTGTAGTGAAATATGCAAAATGTTGAACGCAATTATAAAAAAGCTAACAGCTAATGGCTAATGGCTATCAGCTTGCGTAGCATAAAAATTGGCACTACTGTACAAATCAGGTTGCTCTGATTTGTATGGTATTGCCTAAAATTTAAATCTTTTAAATTAAAAATATTAAGTATCTTGTCGAAATATGTTGTATTTTTTAGTTATTCTCAATAATAAACAATCAACTGTTGATTGTTTTGTGTAATCTCAACAAAAGCGTCCAAAACCGCCAAAAGGCGGCAAAATAAAAATTTCGTGTCATAAACGACACAATTGGAGGTATGATTATCATGTTCATCAAAAAAGTTTTCACCATCTTCTGTGCTTTGCTCTTGTCAATGGCAATCGTGCCTCTCGGCAAGGCACAAGACCTATCCGCAAATGCCGCAATTCAGGCTATATGGCCTGTTGACGCCGAATTTGACGAGATAACAACGCCCTTTGACGATAACCGCAACACAGGCGGTCTTTATGGCGGTCATAATGCCATTGATATTCCGGCAGACGCAAATTCCAACATATACGCTTCTTTGGACGGTGTATGTGTTTCGGCAGGCTGGATGGGCGGTTACGGCAACCTCATTATCCTCCGCCACGAAAGCCTCGGTATCTACACATTCTACGCTCACTGCAATTCCACCGCCGTATTTGCAGGACAGGCTGTCAAGGCAGGCGATGTTATCGGCTATGTAGGCAATACAGGCGAGTCCTATGGAAATCACGTTCATTTCGGCATATGCGACGCACTCATGGGCGGATATCCAACGGCTACTTATTACGATCCCGAAACCTATTTCATTTATTCTATGGAACAAGCTCCCGAAATTCCCGATATACCAACAGCTCCCGAAATCCCCGAAATCCCTGTAATCCCCGAAACTCCCACAGAACCGACTGTCCCCGACGATACTGTAACTGTTCCTGCGGAGTGTAACTGCTCCGATGAATATGCAGGCATTTATGTTACAAAAAATATTACGACCTATCTCAATATAAGAAGCGGTCACGGTTCAGAATTTGACGTTATCGGTCGGATTTACCCTGAAAATCAATTTGAGGTAATCAAGGCTGACGGCAAATGGGCGCATATAAAATATGGCGATATTTCGGGATATTGTTCTATGGAATATATAAAACTTCTTGACGATCCTAAGTCCGGTATGACTCTTTCAAACGTGCTTATCCCTGACGGTCAGATCACAAAGGGAAGCCCTGTGGCTCTTGGCGGAACTATCAACTCAAATCTGCCCATAACACGTTTTACAGGCGGTATCTACAAGGCTGACGGTGTAACTCCGGTATACGTTATGGAGAAGCACCCAAACTCTCTCACATACAGCCTTTCAGGGGAGTTTGACAGTAAGATGCTTTTCAACGAGCTTGATCTGGGTACATACACCTACAAAATAGAGGCTGAGGACGAAAGCGGAAAGATTTATCCGCTTGTTGGCATAAGCTTTATGGTTGTTCAGAAAGTTTCACAGGGAGATATCAACGGCGACGGCGGCATAACTATATCTGACGGTGTACTTCTCCAGAAATATATTCTTGGTATGGACTCGCTCTCGGAAATTCAGTACAAATGCGCCGATATGACAAGCGATAAGTCGGTTGATATTTTTGATTTGATTATTCTCAGAAAGAAGCTGACAGAATAAAACGAAAGGGATTTCCAATACGGAAATCCCTTTAAGTTTTACAAATGGGCATCTCTAAAAACTGGAACACGAGCAGAATTTCGTATATGACAGATATCAGTTGCAAGGCGATAAACCGCAGTAATACTTGATGTATTGCAAGGTTTGGCAACGCAGCAAATGATATTTGTCATAGAAATTATGCCG
>JAGAMB010000069.1 GCA_017624895.1 Ruminococcus sp.
CCCGGTAAGAAGCCGTTTTCTTCAAGAACGGTCATCGGCGTTGTATGTATCGTGCTCGCCTTGCTTATCACATGATGAAGATGAAGAAGAATAGGAAGATGCAGAAGAAGCTGATGTGCTTCTTGCAGGTCTTTCCTGACGAGGCTCCTCGTCATAAGCTGCGCTCTCGTTAAGTTCATCTTCCTCATCGGACTGGAAAAAGAAATCCTTTGCTAAATCGAATAATTTCATACTTATACTCCGTTCTCCGCATTTACCTTATTTCAGCTTTCGGGGATAAATGCGGAAAATCCCTTAGGCATTATCATACGCAAATATGCGGTATTATCTGTAATCTCGCCTGCCGAAAATACCTGTTCCAATTCTTACTATAGTGGAGCCGTATTTTACCGCATTGAGATAATCGTGCGTCATACCCATTGAAAGAACCTCCATAGATGCTCCCTCAATATTTCTATCCTTTATTTTGTTGAACAGCTCTGCCATTCTGCCGAAATAGATATCGCTGTCCACGGGAGGAGGAATTGTCATAAGTCCGCACACTCTTATTCCCTCCATAGGGGCAAGCTGCTCAATAAGACTTATAGTATCCTCAGGGGCGATACCGCCCTTGCTTTCCTCTCCGCCTATATTTACCTCACATAAAATGTCCATAACCTTATTATGGGCAAGAGCAAGGCGGTTTATTTCCTGTGCAAGCTTTAAGCTGTCCACAGATTGTATCATATCAATATCATCAATGATATATTTGACCTTATTTGTCTGGAGATGACCGATAAAATGGACCTCTGGTGATATACCGTCATTCTCCTTTAAAGCGTAGCTGTCCTTTTTTCCGAGAAACTCCTGCACTCTGTTTTCGCCCAGAAGTCTTATACCCTCGCTGAAAACCCAGTTGACCACCTCAGGGGGAACTGTTTTGGTAACAGCCATAAGCTCAGTCTTTTTTTCGCTGCCATATTTTTCGCAGGCTTCGCCTATATTTCCGATGATTGTTCTGATATTTTCCCTGACGCTTTCAATGCTGTAATTATCCATCAAGCTCATCACCTTCTGTTTCTGTCAAAATATCGTCATACAGCGCAAGGTATGAGGAATCGTTCTCATGAACTTTAGAAAGAACATAGCCGCTTCCCTCATAAATAACATCAAGCTTCTTGAACATTACCTGTTCGCCCTTCATAATGTAAACGCCCTTGGTATTCACAACAGCCGTTCCTGTAACCTGACCGTTTTCGTCAAGAACATCCTGCTCCACATCATCGAAGCGAATAGCTTCACGGGGAACTTTAAGGCCGCTGTAGCTGCCATTTATAAGCTTGCATCGTTCAACACGATGATCGACAAAATCCTCGTTGAACTGGTTACATTCCAGAATAATAATACTCTTTGCAGGGTTGCCCTCGTCGCGGATATCCTTTATCTGAACATCATACACCTCATCGGAGGAATCGAAGCAGATACCTATACTGTCACCGATATTATAAAGCTTTCTGCTGTTGTCGATTATACCTGCAATGTACCAGCTGTAGCCTCTTATCATTTTTCCGACAATTGAAGGCTCATCGCTTTTTCCGTCCGTAACGCTGCTTATCTGTTCGATTGTAAGCCTGTCCAGCTTATCGGGGCTGAACTCCGCTTCATAGCCATCGCAGTAGCTTACGAAATAGGCGGATTCATTTGCCTTGACCGTTTCCACAGGAGCAGCCGCAGCTGCTTTCAGCTCAGCAAGACTGGCATTAAGGTCGATTATCTGCTGGTCGAAACCTGTTACCTGCTGTGTTATTATCTGATATGTACTCATTCCCACAACGAGATTTTCCAACTCATTGCGCAGAGAAGCATAATCTTTCATATCTCTGCTGTAAATAAGTGTACGGTAGCTTTCGCTGATATTACCGGAAAGGCTTGCAGGCTGTGCTGATTCAAGAGTACCCGGATTCTGTATTTTTTCAAGAATTGCAAGCTCATGTTCAAGCTGAGCTATTTCACGGTTGCGGGTGATCTGCTCATCATCGGGGTAGACATCGGCAATAACAGTACCCTTGCCCACCTTGCCGCCATCGGCAGTTTTATAACTCAGCACACCGTTTCCGCTGTAAGTTACAGGGACTTCTTCACGTATGAAAACGCCTTGTATTTCCTCTGAAAAAACAGCGTCGGAGAGAAGTGCAGTTTCTGTGGCAACTCCCCTGTTCCTGAAATTATATACAATACTTACAAATACAATAAACAGTAGAATAAGCACCAGATTTCTGAGCGTCTTTACGATAAAGCCGCCGGCGGATCTGTTTTCCCCTGATCTGTTTGACTGCATTATATCACCGCTTATTCAGCCTTCTCGGCTGTATCAAGAATAGAAACGGACTTAGAGGGGATAATTGTTGAAATAGCATGCTTGTACACAAGCTGCTGTTTTCCGTCACAGTCGAAGATAGCAACATAGTTATCGAAGCCCTTTACAAGTCCTTTGAACTGAAATCCATTTGTGAGGATTATAGTAACAGCTATTTTTCCCTTACGGCACTGGTTAAGGAAAACGTCCTGTAAATTGATTGCCTTATTCATAATACATTCTCCATTTCTGTTCACTTTCCGCAATATTACGCTGTTTCAACGGCGGAAGCTCTTTTTTCTTGTTCTACATCGTGTCCTCATTTACCTATAATTCACCCATAGATAAAAGTACACACTATACATTATATCACATTATTCCGTATTTTGCTATAGCTTTTTCAGATTTTTCAAAAATTTCACATTTTTTACTAAAATCTTCTATAACCACCCACTCAATACTGTCATTTCTTCTAAACCATGTGAGCTGCCTTTTGGCATAACGCCGTGTTTCCTGCTTGATTTTATCAATACATTCGCTGAGGGACATATTATTTTCAAAATAAGGTATAAGCTCCTTGTAGCCGATAGCGTTGGCGGCTGTTTTCATAGGCGCTGATTTCCACAGCTCCTTTGCCTCCTTAACAAGCCCCATTTCCACCATCTGATCCACTCTTTCGTTTATCCTGTTATACAACACGCTGCGGTCGGCGGCATTAAGTCCGATTATCACAGACTCGTAAGGACTTTCCACAAGTCGGCTCTCGATCTTTAAATCGCTGAATTTCCGCCCTGTCAGGTGTATAACCTCCAAAGCACGTACAACACGGACAAGGTTGTTCATATGTATCTGCTCTGCCGCCTCCGGATCGGCGGAAACAAGCCTTTCATAAAGCGCCTCATTGCCATTTTCAGCGGCATAATCATAAAGACTTTTCCGATACTCCTCATCGCTTTTCATTTCGGAGAAACTGACATTATTCAGCAGAGAATCAATATAAAGTCCCGTTCCGCCTACAATAATGGGCAGCTTCCCCCTGCCGAGGATCTCTCTGATTTTTTCGTGGGCAAGTCGGACGTAATCAGCGGCGCTGAACGTCACATCGCGGTCGAGGAAGTCCATAAGATGATGGGGAACACCTTTCATTTCCGCTTTTGTCGGCTTTGCGGAGGCGATATCCATACCCTTGTATATCTGCATAGAATCGGCGGAAACTATCTCTCCTCCAAGTTTTAAAGCAAGCTCCACACCGAGCCATGTTTTGCCGCTTGCAGTCGGTCCGCATACCGCAAGGACTTTTGGTTTATTTTGCGTCATAATATCCCTCCTTTTCTGAAATATGAGCCGTTAGCTGTCAGCCGTCAGCCATTAGCTAAAAGCTGACGGCTTTTTAAATAATTACGCATTGAATTACGTTCTCTTGAACTGGTGGTCAATATTCGCTTTTGTCATAGTAAACATAACAGGTCTGCCGTGGGGACAATGGCGGATTTTTTCATCTGCAAAAACCTGCTCCGCAAGAGCTTTCATTTCCTCCGGAGAATTTTTGTCATTCGCCTTTATTGCCGCCTTGCAAGCCATATTGTGCAGTACATCGTCAAGGTATGATGACTGGGGATTGAGCTTGTGGGAACGGAGATTTTCCGCAACCTCGCATATTATAGCCTCCGCGTCACAATCCATCAGGAACGTCGGCAGGGCAGTTGCCACAATACAAGGCTTTTCGCTGAAATCAAAAGCAAAGCCCATATCCTCAAGAAGTCCGCTGTTATTTTCAAGAGCGTCAACCTCCTCACCTGTCAGAAGAAGTCTTATACCAACAAGGAGCTTCTGGCTGAACTGGCGGCAGTTTCTGCTTTTCAGCCGTTCAAATATAATACGCTCGTGGGCGGCATGCTTGTCTATCATCACAAGCTTGCCCTCGGTTTCCACAATAACATAAAGTCCGAATGCCTCTCCTATTACCTTTATTTCGGGGAGCGCAGGCTTTTCCTGCTGAACTGCCGACTGAACCGGCTCAGGCTCTTTTTTCTTTTCAAAAGCCTTTACTCCGAGGTATCTGAACCCTTCGTCAGCCGCCTCCGCCGCCGCTTTGACAGCCTCCAAATCGAGATTTTTTCTGTCGAGGAGAGGTCTGCTGTCTGTCGGCTCACTTTTGAATACAACATATTCCGACTTTTTCCCCGGTTCATTGTCAAATTCCGCCCAGCCTGAGGATATCGGAGTTTTTGGTGTATTTACCGCAGGTGCTTCCGTAACGGGAGCAGCCGCAGATATATTCAGCTCCGCCTCTTTTTTTGCAATATCAGAAATGGGGGTGAACATTATCTCCTGCTGGATAATCGGCTCAGGTTCCTCCTGCTTATACCAGTCACGCTGCTGTTTTGTTTCAAATTCATATATAAGACCGCCCTCAGCAAAGGCATTTTTCACAGCAAAATATATGGCATTTGTAACCTGCTTTTCGTTGATAAAACGCACCTCCGCCTTTGTGGGGTGGATATTTACGTCCATCATTGAGGGATGCATATCTATCATAAGGACGCAGGCAGGGAATTTCCCCGTCATTATCATATTTTCATAGGAATTTTCAAGTGCAGCGGAACATAATTTTGACTTGACATATCTTCCGTTGACGAAGAAATTCTGGAATGAACGGTTGAATTTGGCATAAAGGGGCTTTATGGTATAACCGCTTACTTTTATGCCATCCGCCTCGTATTCAACAGGCAGGAGATCACGGACGAAATCCTTGCCGAAAATGGCATACACAGCGGAATACAGCTCTCCATCGCCGCTGGAGTTGAACTCCACGCGATTGTCACGAATCATTTTTATGGCGATATCGGGGTGGGAAAGGGCGATTTTCTGAACGATACTGCTCACCGCATTTGCCTCTGTAACGTCCTTTTTCATAAACTTTGCACGGGCAGGAACATTATAAAAGATATCGCGGATAATTATAGTTGTACCGTCGGGACAGCCGCTTTCCTCGTGGGCGATTTCAACGCTGCCCTCTATGGCATAGCGTGTGCCGTAGACATCATTTTTCTGCTTCGTCATAAGCTCCACCTTTGAAACAGCACAAACAGAGGCAAGAGCCTCTCCTCTGAAGCCGAGGGTGAAGATATTGTCCAAATCGTCCTTTGTAACGATTTTGCTTGTGGCATGACGAAGAAAGGCTTTCGGAACGTCATCAAAGGCAATTCCGCAGCCGTCGTCGGTAACACGCATATAAGTCGTACCGCCGTTTTTTATTTCAACGGTTATATGCCTTGCTCCCGAATCTATTGAATTTTCCACAAGCTCCTTTATAACCGAGGAGGGACGTTCAATAACCTCTCCGGCGGCAATAAGCTCTGATATTTCTTTGCTTAATACATTAATCTGCGGCATACTAACCCCACTTTTTTAATTAAGAATTATGAATTAATTCTTAATTCAGTCTGTTATGAAAAGTCATATTTTACATAGGACACGGCACGCCGTGTCCCTACAAAACGGCTATTATACATTATGTAATGTAGGGTCACGGCGTGCCGTGACCGCAATTTCAGAATGAAATTCAGTTTTTTTGACAATCTTAATTCTGCATTCTTAATTCTTAATTTAACAAACTTGCCATATCCCGTAACAAATCACGGCATTCGCTGTCGGATAATTCATCTATATTTGTGCGTTCAAGCATATCCAGCGCCGCTTCACGGTTCATACTGCCGAAGCTTATCTGGTCATCATTTGCGCTATTAACGACATTTTCTGTTTTATGAGTACGCTCCATATCCGCTAAAAGCTCCCTTGCTCGGCTGACTACCTTTGAGGGAAGTCCTGCAAGCTTTGCAACGTCTATACCGTAGCTTTCGTCAACTCCGCCGCGGACAATCTTTCGCAGGAAGCGGATATTTCCTCCGTGTTTATTTACGGCTATACTGTAATTCTTAACGCCCTCCAGTTCATCCTCCAAGCCGATAAGCTCGTGATAATGGGTGGCGAAAAGTGTCTTGCAGCCAAGCTTTTTACTGCCGCAGATATGCTCTGCAACAGCGCGGGCAATGCTTACACCGTCAAAGGTGGACGTTCCGCGTCCCACCTCGTCAAGAATAACAAGGCTGTTTGGCGTTGCATTTTTCAGTATATCCGCAACCTCGCTCATTTCCACCATAAAAGTCGATTGTCCTGCCGTTAAATCGTCAGAAGCTCCAACTCGTGTGAAAATCTTGTCCACCACGGAGATTTTTGCGGAATCAGCAGGTACAAAACAGCCTATCTGCGCCATAAGTACAATAAGCGCCGTCTGTCGCATATAAGTGGATTTACCCGACATATTGGGGCCTGTAATAATTGACATTCTGTTAGACTTGTTGTCTATGTAAATGTCGTTTGGCACAAACATTTCGTCATTGAGCATAAGCTCAACTACAGGGTGCCTGCCCCCCTTTATATCAATAGCGCCGTCAATGGCAATATCAGGCTTTACGTACATATTCCGCAGAGAAGTCTCCGCAAATGCGCATAATACGTCCACCGCCGCAACTACCGATGCCGTCTGCTGTACCGAGGCAAGCTTTGTTGCAAGAAAATCGCGGACTTCGCTGAAAATATCGGCTTCAAGTGAAAGCGCCTTATCCTTTGCTCCGAGAATGGAATTTTCCGCATTTTTCAACTCCTCGGTGATAAATCGCTCTGCATTTGCAAGAGTCTGCTTGCGGATCCAGCCCTCAGGGATAAGGTCGTAATAAGAGCGTGTGACTTCAAGATAATAGCCGAAAACACGGTTAAAGCCGATTTTCAGATTTTTTATTCCCGTAGCCTCTTTTTCACGCTGTTCAATTTCGTCGATTATCTCCTTGCCATGAGTCATAATGTGGCGCAGGTCGTCCAATTCCTTATTGAAGCCGTCCTTGATAACTCCGCCATCCTTGACAGAAACAGGCGGCTCGTCCATAATTGCATTTTCAACAAGGCGGACGATTTCTCCCAGATCGGAAATTTCGCTGTTATATTTCGCCAAAAGCTTCGAATTTTCAAGCTTTGAAAGCTCCTCTTTCAGCAAGGGAAGCTGCATTGCTGTTGCTGACAAGGATTTCACATCACGGGGATTTGCCGACTTGTACATAATTTTCGTCATAAGTCGTTCAAGGTCGTATGTGCGGTCAAGAAGCTCCCCTATATCCGAGAGGACTACGCTCTTTTTATAAAGTGCGTCAACAGCGTCAAGTCGCTCAATGATACGTGCAGGACTTTTAAGCGGCTGTTCAATCCAGCTTTTAAGCATACGTCTGCCCATGGAAGTGCGTGTGGAATCCAGCACCCACAGGAGAGAACCTTTTTTCTCCTTGTTTCGCAGAGTTTCCGTAAGCTCCAGATTGCGCCTTGCATTGAGGTCAAGTCCCATAAACGCGTCGCCGTTGAGGAGATTAAGGGCGGTAAAACGTGAAACGGAGGTTTTCTGCGTATCGCGGATATAGTCGAAAAGTCCGCATACAGCTGCACAGTCAGCACCATTTTCAGAAATGCCAAGCTCCGCCGCAGAATTAACTCCAAACACCTCGCAGACGTAGGAACGCTGTTTTTCAGGGGAAAAGCAGTCTGCATCACGGAGAGTTACAGCACAGTTGAGCCGTGTTTTTATGAAATCCGCAACTGTTTTCATCGAAAGGAAGCTTTCGGGGAAAATCACCTCCGCCGGCTGACAGCGTGACAGCTCGTTGATAACGCCCTGTTCCATATCACTTCCCTCGTAAAAGCTTATATCAGCCTCACCTGTGGAAATATCCGCCGAGGCTATACCGCAGTTTTTTTCGGCTTCATCGTAAAAAATGCTGCATATATAGTTGTTTTCGCCGTCCTCCAGCATACCCGATTCCGTAATTGTACCGGGAGTTACTACGCGGATAACATCGCGGACAACAATTCCCTTTGTTTCCGCAGGATCGGTGAGCTGCTCACATACAGCCACCTTTTTGCCCATATCAATGAGCCGCTTTATGTACATATCAGCCGAATGATATGGAACTCCGCACATAGGCGCTCTTTCAGCAAGTCCACAGTCCCTTCCTGTCAGGGTAAGCTCCAGAGCCTTTGATACGGTAACAGCGTCGTCAAAGAACATCTCATAGAAATCTCCCAGACGGAAGAACAGAATGCAGTCCTTGTATTTATCCTTCACCTCGAAATACTGCTGCATCATAGGTGATAGTTTATTTCTGTCGATTTCGATTCCCATAAGATCTCTCCTTGCTTTTTGTTGGTAAAATATAATATCGTAGGGACACGGCGTGCCGTGTCCGTAATTTCGGAACGAAATTCAGGCATACAAAATGCGTTTTTATCCTTGTGTATAAACATTTAAGGCACGGACACGGCACGCCGTGTCCCTACAAATTAATGTGTAATCATATAATTAGTGGCATCCTCCGCAGGTTTCACAGCTGCCTGTGCATCCCTGTGAGGGCTGGCAGGTATCGGGATCTTCGCCGTTTGCGCAGAGGGTGATTATCTGGTTGATGTTGTTAACAAGCGCCTCCAATGCACCCTGTGCCGCGGAAAATACAACCATATTCTTATTAGACATAATCTTCTTGTAGTTGTCTTTTATACCCTCGTCAAGCTCCTTTATTTTGTCTGTATCCTTGTTTTCCTTGCAAAGCTCGGCATTAAGCTCGTTTCTCATTCTGTCGAAATCGTTGATCTGCTGCTGTAATTCAGCGTCATTGTCGTTTACCTGCTTTGCCAGATTGTACGCAATATAGCGGTCATCTGCCTGTAAAGCCTTACCTAATTCTCTTGTCATTTCCATAATATCCATAGTAAAAATCTCCTTATTTTATAATTTTTCCAAACACCGCCCAGTTCATGGCGTCGGTGATTTCAACTTCAACAAACTGCCCGATAAGGGACTCGTCCCCCCGGAACTCAACTATAATAAATTCATCGGATTTTCCCGATATACAGCCTTTTTTCTTCTTTGACACATCGTCTGCAAGGACGCGCATTTTCTTCCCGATAAATCGCTTGTAATGCTCCGTGGAAATTTCACGCTGCACCTCTAAAAGCCGGCGCATACGCTTCCCCTTTACATCTTCGGGGGTTAAATCCTCCATTTCAGCCGCCTTTGTGCCTGTTCGCCTTGAATAGATAAATGAATAAATATTGTCGTATTTCACGCGTTTCATCATATCTATTGTAGCCTCAAATTCCTCGTCGCTCTCATTGGGAAATCCCACAATAATATCAGTAGTAAGGGAGAAATCCTCGTCTTTTCCGCGGATATAGTCAACTATTTCCATATACTTTTCTGAGGTGTATCGGCGGTTCATGCGCTCCAGCACATCGCTGCTGCCGCTTTGCAGGGGCAGATGCAGGTGCTTCGCCACCTTTTTGCAGTCAAAAATCGCGTCAATAAGCTCGTGGGTTGCATCTTTCGGGTGAGATGACATAAAGCGGATTATGAAATCCCCCTCGATTTTGTCAAGCTCACGGAGAAGCTTCGGGAACGCCTCTGTTTCGCCAAAATCATTGCCGTAGCTGTTGACATTCTGACCGAGAAGCATAATTTCCTTGTACCCATTCTGCACAAGCTCACGCACCTCTGCGATGATATCCTCCTGCCTGCGGCTTCGCTCACGACCTCTGACATAGGGAACAATGCAGTATGTGCAGAAGTTGTTGCAGCCGAACATAATCGGCACACTTGCTCTGAATTTGCTTTCGCGCACCTGTTCAACAGC
This sequence comes from Ruminococcus sp., assembly GCA_017624895.1. GTDB lineage: Bacteria > Bacillota > Clostridia > Oscillospirales > Ruminococcaceae > Ruminococcus. The sequence continues at coordinate 10,066 of JAGAMB010000069.1, forward strand.
CTGCGAAAAATCGGCATATTCCGCAATATCCATACCGAATTTCTGACCTCTTATGCAGTCTGCAAGAAGCTTAGGCAGACTATTCAAAGCGGAAGTTCCCACTACGATATCAACCTGCGGATATGACTTTTTTATGCGCTCTGCAATATGCTCCTGAGCCGTCATACAGCCCGATATTCCGATAATCAGCGAGGGCTTCTGCTCTTTCAGCTTCTTCATACTGCCCACTATGCCGAATACTCTGTCCTCGGCATTTTCGCGGACGGCACAGGTGTTGAGGATAATCAGATCAGCCTCGGTTTCGTCCTCGGTAAAGCAGTAACCCATTTTTTTCAGCAGACCTTTTATTTTCTCTCCGTCCGATATATTGAGCTGACAGCCAAAGCTCCGCACATATGCTTTTTTCGTGTCAGCGGACGTATATTTTTTTATTTCCTCAATATATGTATCCATTTCGTCAGCTCCTTTTTTGGCAATACATACTTATTATAGCATATTTCCGCGGATTATGCAAGGGATTTTTTTAGCTTCTTCCTCCGAACCATAACAGCTAATGATGAAGGCTAAAAGCACTAACAAGCACTATGCATCAGATATAATATTTGTGCAAAACACCAAAAATGCATTATACCCCTTGATTTTATAGAAAAAGGTGGTAAAATATAATTAGCACTCATATCATAGGAGTGCTAAACGCACATAGAAAAACAGGAGGTAAATTTATGAATATCAAACCATTACAGGATAGAGTAGTTGTCAAAATGGCAGAAGCCGAGGAAACTACAAAAAGCGGAATTATTCTTTCAGGCTCAGCTAAGGAAAAGCCTGAGGTTGCTATCGTTTTAGAGGTAGGCCCCGGCACATCTGAGGTTAAAATGGAAGTTAAGAAGAACGATAAGGTTCTTATTTCTAAATATGCAGGAACCAACGTGAAGTTAGAGGGCGAGGAGTTCATCATCGTCCGCATGGAAGATATCCTTGCAATTGTAGATTAATTAAGAATTGAGAATTATGAGTTAAGAATTGTAATGCATAGCGAAATTAACATATAATTACGCATTACGAATTACGCATTATTAAAAAGGAGAAATTTACTATGGCTAAAGATATTAAATACGGCGAGGACGCAAGAAAAGCTTTACAGGCAGGTATTGACAAGCTTGCTGATACCGTAAGAATTACAATGGGACCTAAGGGCAGAAACGTTGTTCTTGACAGAAAATTCGGCGCTCCCCTTATCACTAACGACGGCGTTACTATCGCTAAGGATATCGAGTTAGAAGACGCTTTCGAGAATATGGGCGCACAGCTCGTTAAGGAAGTTGCTACAAAGACTAACGATGCAGCCGGTGACGGTACAACAACTGCTACTCTCCTTGCTCAGACTATCATTCACGAGGGTATGAAGAATATTGCAGCAGGCGCTAATCCTATGATACTTAAAAAGGGTATCGCTAAGGCTGTTGACGTTGCTGTAAAGAACATCATCGACAACTCAAAGGCTGTTGAGGGTTCTGAGGATATCGCAAGAGTTGGTACTGTTTCCTCTGCTGACGAGGCTGTTGGTAAGCTTATCGCTGAGGCTATGGAAAAGGTTACTGCTGACGGTGTTATCACTATCGAGGAGAGCAAGACTGCTGAAACTTACAGCGAGGTCGTTGAGGGTATGCAGTTTGACCGCGGCTATATCTCCCCCTATATGGTTACAGATACAGACAAAATGGAAGCTGTTTACGATGACGCTTTCGTTCTCATCACAGACAAGAAGATTTCTTCAATTCAGGAAATCCTCCCCCTCCTTGAGCAGATCGTAAAAATGGGCAAGAAGCTTGTTATCATCGCTGAGGACGTTGAGGGCGAGGCTCTTACAACAATTATCCTCAATAATCTCCGCGGAACATTCAAGGTTGCTGCTGTAAAGGCTCCCGGCTTTGGTGACAGACGCAAGGAAATGTTAAAGGATATCGCAGTTCTCACAGGCGGCGAGGTTATCTCCGCAGAGCTTGGTCTGGAGCTTACAGATACAACTATCGACCAGCTTGGTATGGCTAAGCAGGTTGTTATCCAGAAAGAGAATACTATCATCGTTGACGGCGCAGGCGATAAGGACGCTATCAAGGGCAGAGTTGCTCAGATCCGCGCATCTATTGAAACTACAACTTCTGATTTTGACCGCGAGAAGCTTCAGGAAAGACTTGCTAAGCTTGCAGGCGGTGTAGCTGTTATCAAGGTTGGCGCTGCAACTGAAATTGAGATGAAAGAAAAGAAGCTCCGCATTGAGGACGCTCTTGCAGCTACAAAGGCAGCTGTTGAGGAGGGTATTGTTGCAGGCGGCGGTACTGCTTACATCAACGCTATCCCTGCTGTTGAGAAGATGATCAACACTCTTGACGGCGACGAAAAGACAGGCGCAAGAATTATCCTTAAAACTCTTGAAGCTCCCGTTCGTCAGATTGCTGCAAATGCAGGTCTTGAGGGCAGCGTAATCGTTGACAAGATCCGCCGTTCACGCAAGGCTGGCTATGGATTTGACGCTTACAACGAGGTTTACACAGATATGATCCCCGCAGGTATCGTTGATCCTACTAAGGTTACACGTTCTGCACTCCAGAACGCTGCATCTGTAGCAGCTATGGTGCTTACAACAGAGAGCCTTGTTGCAGATATCCCTGAGGCTAATCCTGCTCCTGCAATGCCTGCCGGCGGTATGGGCGGAATGTATTAATTACAAGCCGTTAGCTTTTAGCTGTTAGCCATTAGCTATCAGTAGGGGCGGATATTATCCGCCCGCAATTTCGGAACGAAATTCTATTTTTTCGATAATCTAAGGCGGAGGATTTCTTCCGCCTTTTATTTTTCGGTAGATTTCTTTGTGTATATCGCTGCGGAATGTATTAATTCAGAATTAAGAATTATGAATTAAGAATTAATGCGTAATGCATAATTCGTAATGCGTAATTATTTCGTAGGGGCTGCCTTTGACAGTCCGCATACAATAATAAATTTTATACAGTCTAAGGCGGAGGGTTTCTTCCGCCTTTTGGTTTGCCGCAAGGAATATTTTGTTTGTAATTTCAAGATATATTTTTCATTCGTATTTGCTGCGATTTTATCTAAAATGCAGATTTTTGTGCTACTTTTACACAAAAATATTGCATTTTTTTTTTTTTTTGTATAATAGTAAGTATTCAACATTGTTGTGTTGAAATGTTAAAAACTAAAGAGCATCTCTGAAAACTCGTTTGATTATAGGTGCGGCAGCTGCAAGGAAACCTTCCGAAGGTGTGCTTTTGTACTCCAAGGGAGGTTGACGCAGCAGATGTCGTGCATAGCTGTGTTTTCTCAAAAGGTGTTTTTAGAGATGCCCTTGAAGCAGATGCATTTATAATATCCGCCCCTACACTACAGACAAAAAGGACGCTCCGCAATGGAACGTCCTTTATATTATATAACGGATATGTTGTGTTGTATTCGTAATTCCAAAATGAAATTTCGGGTGGATAATATCCGCCCCTACAGTAAACGGTTATTACGTTGATTGGCGGACTGCCAAAGGCTAACAGCTAAGGGCTTATTTCTTCTTGATCTTCATTGCGTTCAATATCTTATCAATATTGCTTTCGTTTAAATATCCCGAAGGAAGCTGACTTTTATTTTTAGGATATTCAAGATTGGCTTTACCTTTGGCAGAATTTACCAACAGAATAGTGAAATACTGCTCCCAGCTGAAATACTCCTGACATTCAATATAATCCACAGGATTTTCAAGGATTTCCTGTATATCTGTACTGCCGCTGAAAATATCAGAGCGAAGAATAAGCCATTCAAAGCTTTCAGGCAGAAAGAAATCCGTTTTATTCTGTGATTTTTCCTTGAAATACATAAGTTCTCTTATTTCTGAACCAAGTGCAGCTGAATCAGCTATTATAAGGACTTTTTTATTCTTGTTTCTATTGAGCAAATCTACAATTCCGCTTTTTCCATTGGAGCTGATACATTCCATATCAGTCCCCTCGCTTGCCTTGGCGTAAAACTGAAACCCAGTTTTACTGTCCTCAATAATCGCCAGTTCATACGGAAAATCTGATATATCCTTTACGGAGACATTCTTGTAGATACTCTCAATTTTAGGATTTTTGCCTTTTTTTCGGATTTGCTTTATTGAGTCAATGCTGTATGGAATTTGCGGCAAAGGCTCTCTTGTTACGAGTACATAATAGTTATCGGAATTTTTAATTCTTCGGGCAAAATCATAAGAAGTGAGAAATGGTGTGCTCTCCTCAACAAAAATAATACTTTCGTGAGTATTTTCAAGCTCCGCTTCCCAGTTTCTGCCCTCTAATACAAGACAAGGCTTGTCGCATTTCAGCGTAACACCGCTTGATTTGCCCAATTCAGAAAAATCCCTTACCATATTTATAAGCTTGGTTTTTCCCGTTCCGCTGTCACCAGTTAAAATGGTTACATTCCTTTCGAGAGTGAAGTTGAATGAAATAAAACGGTTTTTTACTGATATTTTAATTTTACCCTTCATTCGTTTTACCTCTTAAATACTTATTGGCAAGGGAGAGGTATTCCATAGGATCAGATATAACTTTTCTTCGCCTGTCGTTGATTATCTTAAATGAAAAATCCTTGCCAAAATCCATAAGGTGATGCAGACATACGGTTATATCCCTGTTTTCAGCCATTTCAAGAATATATTTAGCACAATTGTCACCGCAGTTGGAGATGTTGAATATCATTTTCGGCTTGTTGTAGATAAGCAAAAGAGTTTTTACACCTGCCGATAAATTATCTGAATCGAACAAACCAAAAATGTCATTTTTTATAACGTCGGGAGCTATTACTGTTGAGTCATCAATGTCTGCTATTATTTTCTGAGCAAACGGTTCCATAACCCAGTTTTTATCATATTGATTTGAGTAATACATTTCAGTATTGTAGATTTCATCGGGGTGACTGCCGAAAAATATTTTTAACAAGATATCATCTCCTTTTGAAAAATAGTATGTGCGGATAACAAAAAGATATGCTTATTTCTTCTTAATCTTCATTGAAATATCAAAGCATTTTACTGAATGTGTCAACGCACCGAGTGAAATGATATCAACTCCTGTTTCAGCTACGGAACGGATATTTTCCGCGGTTACATTTCCCGATGCTTCAAGGAGTGCTGCACCGTTTGTTATCTCAACAGCCGTTTTCATCTCCTCGCAGGACATATTGTCCAGCATAATGATCTCAACCTTATTTTCAAGAGCCTCTTTCAGCTCGTCAAGTGTACGGACTTCAACCTCAATTTTTACCGTATGACCGATTTTCTCGCGGAGAGCCGATACAGCCGCAGTAATTCCGCCGTATGCGTCAATGTGGTTATCTTTCAGCATTGCCGCATCTGAAAGGTTATAGCGGTGATTTTTTCCTCCGCCTACTGTTACGGCATATTTCTGCAATGCACGAAGTCCCGGCAGAGTCTTTCTTGTATCGGTAACAGCTGCTTTTGTGCCTGCCACAAGCTCTACGCATTTATTTGTAGCTGTTGCAATTCCAGACATATGCTGTAAAATGTTGAGAGCTGTTCTCTCACCTTTGAGCATTGTGAGAGTGCTTCCCTCCAACTCTGCGATGATATCGCCTTTTTTCACCTTAGTGCCGTCGGGCATAAGGATTTTGAATATTACATTTTCCCCTGCAAGCTCGAAAACGCGCTTTGCAATTTCAATTCCGCAGACAACTCCGCTGTCCTTTGCCACGTAATATGCGGAGCTTTCGTGTTCGGGAGGGATGAGATTATCAGCCGCAGCGTCGATATAATTTATATCCTCCATAAGAGCATTTGTAATTATATTATCAATATAGCATTGTAAAAGCTTCATAAAATTTCTCCTTTACTGTATAACCTCGTTCAGAATAATATAAGCCACGGTCACAATTGACTTAGCAAGAACATAGTCAGCGTCAACCACATATCTTCCGCTTAAAAGGTCATTGCGGATTTCAGTTACACGCTTTAATCCCTCGGCTGCCGCCTCTTTGTCGGGAATAACAAAATAGCTGTTCTGCATAATTTTTCTTGTTTCTGTGCGTATACCCGACGGAATACGGGGGCTTCCAATATGTGCGTCGAACTCCACATCTTCAAAGCTTTCGGAAACGCTGTCAAGCTTTGAAACAATGCTTTCTGCGGCTCTGCGTGAGAATACAAGCGCCTCCAGAAGTGAATTGCTTGCAAGGCGGTTGCTGCCGTGAACACCTGTATGTGAACACTCACCGCAGGCATAGAGGTTCGGCAGAGTTGTTTCAGAGTTGCTGTCAACGTCAATTCCGCCCATAAGATAATGCTGACATGGGAAAATCGGCACAGGCTCTTTTGTCAGGTCATAGCCTTGTTCAAGGAGATTTTTGTATATCATCGGGAAGCGGTTTTTCAGGAAATCGCTGTCCTTATAGCTTATATCAAGATAAAAGTCAGTAGAATTTTGTTTTCTTGATTCAAGTACAATTGAGTGGGATACAACATCACGGGGAGCAAGCTCCAGACGCTTGTCGTAGTTGTGCATAAAGCGTTCCTTGTGGCAGTTGAGGAGATATGCTCCCTCTCCGCGTACAGCCTCGGAAATAAGGAAACATTCACGGGTAGCGCGGTTGTTGAAAGCCGTAGGGTGGAACTGCACATAGCTTAAATTCTTTATCTTTGCGCCCATTTCATAGGCAAATGTAATACCGTCACCTGTAGCAATTGCAGAATTTGTGGTAAATTGATATACTCTGCCGATACCGCCTGTTGCAAGTATCATAAAGTGACAGTTTACGGTGGAATAATTATCCTCCGCATCCTTCAGGAGTGCTGCATAACCTGTATAGGTACGTCTTGTTTCGCACATAATGGTATTTTCCGAAATGGTCACATTGGGAAGTCTGCGGACATTTTCGAGAAGCGCCGTAGTAATTTCCTTACCTGTGGAATCCGCCTTATGGAAAATGCGGTGGTGGCTGTGACCGCCCTCAAGAGTACGGTGGTACGTACCGTCAGGGTTTTTATCGAAGTTTACGCCCAGCTCAATGATACGCTCGATATCCTGTGCAGCCTCGCTTACGAGGGTATGAACAGCGTCAACATTATTTTTGAAGCTTCCTGCGATAAGTGTATCATTCTGGTGGTACTGGATATTATCGGTATCGGAGTTATAGACACCGGCAATTCCGCCCTGAGCAAGCATAGAATTGCAGAGGGAGAGATCTTTTTTACACAGAATGAGAATACTAAGCTCCTGCGGAAGATTTAAAGCGGCATACAGACCTGCAACTCCGCAGCCTGCGATAATTACATCATAGTTTACAGACATATTTCACACATCCTTTTGAGAATAGGAATTATTGGAATTAACCATTGATACGGTATACTTTATTTTACCATATTTTCAAGGATATTGCAATAGATAATTTGAATTTAATGAGGAATTTGAATAATGCGTAATTATTTTTAACGCCGTTAGCCGAATTAAGAATTAAGAATTAAGAATTGATGTGGGCGGTGGATTTTGGATAATGCGTAATTATTTGTAGGGGCTGACTTTGGCAGTCCGTGGGCGAATGATATCCGACCGCAATCTGTAGAAATAGGTGTTTCGTATAACGG
>JAGAMB010000070.1 GCA_017624895.1 Ruminococcus sp.
CTTTTTTCAAGTTTTTTTAAAAAACTTTTTCAGCACCGCTTTCCGTTGCGCCGTCCATCAGACAGCTTATCTATTATATCACATCTCTTTGAGCTTGTCAAGTCTTTTTTAGAAAAGTTTTTCTTTTAATTTTCTCAGAGGCTATCCAACCCCCATCAGATAATCATTACTTCCCTCAACTTCACTTCTCATTCCTATGCGATTTTTAAGTTTCTGCTGTCGTTCCCTGACGACAGTATTTATTATATCATACCTTTTCGGTTTTGTCAACTCAAAGTTTATACAAATTTCAATGATTTTTTTGTACAAATTAACTCCAATTCAAAAATAAATCGACTTTTTTCTCTCATCATTGTATTATTTATGTTTTTGTACTATTGATTTTGAACGCAGAATATGATATACTTATAGTGCAATTCAATGAAAGGAGTCACTATGAATATTAATTCTACCGCCCGCAAGATGAGCTCCCTTGCGAAAGAAATTCTAAATGAACGAAACGCTGAACCCTCATGCGTACATAAAAATCTTACTCTGCGTGCGTTGATAATGTTAAAGTATATACATCCGGACAGCGAAGATATATTCGCTCCTTTGTCTAAAACACTTATCACTTTCTCAAAACGTCCGGACAGACAGGGCGATTACGAAAAAGGCCCCGGCAGACATTATTATTGTGCTGTCACACCAAAACTCAAAAAAATCAATACTGTTAATGGCTATTTTCGTAATGGAAAGGGCAAATGCTACAAGAGTGCAAGGGTTATGTTTGAAGAAGACTACACAATGGCTCTTACAATGTATATTGCCGGATATCAGCAGAAATCCGCTGAATTTCTTGGAAGGGCAATTCATATGATTTCAGATATGTGCTGTATCCCTCATGTTTCCGGTATGACTTATTTTTCTTCTGCAAGCGCTTTTCACAAGGCATATGAAATCCTTGCAGAAGCAATTTATCCGGATCTTGTACCGCGTCAGACAAACCCTGAACTTCCTGACTATTTCGCTTCAGATTCATCATTAAAAAATTCAATTAATCGTCTTGCACTTGATACTGCCTGTGGTCTTAAAAATATTGACGACGATCCGGTTAAAGCCATTACTTCTCATTTACAGCGTACAGAACGTGTTATTGCGGCGCTTCTTGTCCGTTTCATACACGATATAACTGCTCACGAACAGGACGCACATTACATCACAAATAATTCAGGATGCCGCATTATGAGAGGCACAGCTCCTCTTACAGTAAAAATCACCGAAAAAGGTATCACATTTCACGGTGTAAATCCTTCGCCTGAATCAAAAATTAATGTAAATGAACGAACATTCTACGCAGCCCACCGTCATGATGGCCTTTACACCCTTTCACCTGTAAAAGATAAAGAAGGTCGCGTTCTTGAAGTTTCTGACGGCAAGCTTGTATGGCATAAATTTGATCCCGTCCGCGGCGAACAGCTTTTCAAGCTGTAATATAAGGTGAAAATCCCACAGCATTAAATCAGACAGTCATATAAAGCCACTTTTGATATATAAGTCAAAAGCGGCTTTATTTTGTTTACATCATTGACTTTATGCAGAAATTATGTTATAATTATTGCACCACCAATTATACATTTACAGAAAGGGAATTTATAAAAACGCAGGAAAGTTGTCGCATTTAAATTTTTCTGACGCGGAAAATTTCTTTATGCCAAGTACAAGTATTTGATAGCAAGTTTTAGTTGGGTGGCAATAACTCAGCAACAAAAAATCATACTGAGGAGATGCAAATGAATAAGTTCAAAAATAAAATTCCTATTATTGCAGGAATATTATTTCTTGTGACAAATATCATAGCTGTATTATCCGCTTGGATAACAGATACCCACCGATATGACCTTGGAATTTCGTTTTCAGCTTATGTCGGATTAAGCCGTCCGACTTCTGTCGTATGGTGAGGAAGTCCAACGATGACAGGCAGCATTTATGCCATTAGATTTGTCTACTGTTGTTTTAGGGATTGGTATATAATTCAATTTATCAGAGATGTAACAAAAAATCCTGAGAAGAAACAAGATCTTCTCAGGATTTACTTTTTTATGACCGCTGCACTTCGGTGAATTCAGAATTTTTTATCTCATAAAAATATATGTGGTATATACTGCATACAGCCCAATCATTATCAAGCCATGAAGTCTGCTGAGCTTTTTTTTCTTGAAACACATAGCCATAACTATAGCTGTCATTACAATAAGAACTGCTGTATCAATAATGTTCTCCATTGAAAATACAATAGGAGAAATTGCAGCAGCCGCACCAAGTACAAACAAAATGTTGAAAATGTTTGAACCTACAACATTTCCTACAGCCATATCTACTTCCTTTTTACGAGCTGCAACAACAGATGTCACCAACTCAGGCAGACTTGTACCAAATGCAACGATTGTCATACCAATAAGATTTTCCGTCATTCCAAACGCACTTGCAATGTCCGACGCGCCGCTGACAACCATTTTTCCGCCTACAACAATTGCCGCAGCACCGCCGATTACAAATAAAAGAAGTTTCCATACAGGCATTGACTTATACTCATCCTCTGCTTCCTGTCTTGCCTTTTTAGCAGATGCAACCATAAGATAAAGGAACCCTGCAAATACTGCAAGGAGAATTACACCATCAAGATGACCTACAGAGAAACCTAAAGCACCAAGCCCCATAAGAAGTCCCACAGCTGCAATTGAAATCGGGAAGTCACGTTTCAGCGTGTCCTTATTGATAGCAAGAGGACAAATAGCTGCACATACACCGCAGACAATCATAAGGTTGAAAATATTTGAGCCAACGGCATTGCTGACAGCAAGCTCATTTTTACCAGCCAATGAAGCGCTGATACTTACAGAAGCTTCCGGAAGGCTTGTACCCATTGATACTACTGTTAGTCCTATGATAAGCGGTGGTACTTTCAGTATTTTCGCTGCTGCTGAACTTCCCTCAACAAAATAATCAGCACCCTTGATAAGCAGTACAAAACCTGCTATCAGAATTAAATACATCATCGCAATAACCTCTTTTCTTTTCCTCTGCGCCAGAGAAAAAACGTTTTAATCACAGTACCGCAACAAATCGTCACGCGACCTCTTGGCAGTCCTTACATAATGGATTATAGCATAAAACCGCAGCAATTTCAAGATAAAAATTACAAATCAGCCTACGTCCCACTTGTTTGCGCGTGATGTTTTTGTGAAAGCCTGGTGATGATACCATTAAAATCAGGAGATATTTCTGTATTTTTATAAGCATTATAAACATATTTTTTACATAAAAAGTGCTAATTAGATGTATTTCGCAGAAAATGAGAAAAAATGATTTTTTCCTTGCAATTCCCCGAAATTTGTGCTATAATCTCATTTGGTATTGCTTCACCAAGTAATTCCTGATGAACATCATATATCAGGTGTTAATTGATGGTGCAGTATTATAATTCATATATAAATGGAGGTCTTTTTTATGTTAGCAGCACAGATATTCGCCGTTATCATCTTTCTGGCGATGTTCGTACTTATCGTGCTTGACAAAATCGAACGACACCTGGTTACTCTTGGCAGCGGTATCCTTACCCTTATTGTGGTATTCGGTATCTGTATGAGGGATGGCAAAGCCATATGGGATATTATCGCCATAAAGGATTTCGTTAAATCCGATTTCTGGTATCAGGTAGCCGAAAGCGAAAGCAAAGGCATCAACTGGGCAACTATTGTTTTCATTGCCGGTATGATGGTTATGGTTGAAGGTATGGCAAAAGCCGGCTTCTTCCGCTGGCTCTGTATGAAGATAGCTTTTCTGGTAAAATGCAAAACTATCCCCATATTTGTAACATTTATGATAATGTCAGCTGTTCTTTCAATGTTCATCGACAGTATCACCGTTATTATGTTCCTTGCAGCTGTTACCATTGAGCTTGCACAGCTTCTCAAATTCAATCCCATCCCCATGATCCTCGCGGAGGTGTTCTGCGCTAATCTTGGCGGTTCTGCAACAATGTGCGGTGATCCCCCGAATATCATTATCGGTACATCTCTTGGCTTCTCTTTCTTCGACTTCCTTATGAATACAGGTGTATGTGCAGGTATCTCTCTTATATTCTCCGTTGTATTCTTCTATTTTGCATTCAAAAAAGAACTTGTTTCAACATCAGGTGAAGTTGTAGATATCTCAAAGCTGCCTGATCCATCATCTGCCATTACAAACAAGAAGGATTTCATAATCAGCACACTTATTTTTGCTCTTGCTGTTGTTCTCCTTGTAACTCACTCTATCACACATCTTACAGTTGCTACGATCGGTCTTGGAATTGCTGTTATTACTCTGCTCACCGCAGGAAAAAATGCTCTTGAACTCATTAAAAAGACTGACTATAAAACTCTTGTGTTCTTTATTGGTCTGTTTATCGTTGTCGGTGGTCTTGAGGAAACAGGTATTCTTGAATATATTGCCGAATTTATACGCACAATAAGCGGTGGAAATCCATATATTACAATTGCTATTATCCTCTGGATCTCTGCTATTGCAAGTGCATTTGTTGATAATATCCCCTTTGCGGCTACTATGGTTCCCGTTATCCAGAGCCTTGCAGCATCTACAGGTATTCCGATTAATACCCTCGCCTGGACGCTTGCTATTGGTACAGACGTAGGCGGAAGTGCAACACCAATCGGCGCTTCTGCAAACGTTGTAGGTACATCTGTTGCAGCAAAGAACGGCTACCCTATAAGCTGGGGACGCTACTGTGCAAAGCTCGCTCCCGCAACTATAATTGTACTTGCAATTTCAACAGCTTATATATTCTTCAGATATCTTTAATATTCAAGGAGGTTCATTATGTCACAGATCATTATTTCAGTAGGACGTGAATTCGGAAGCGGCGGACGTGTAATCGCTGAGGAGCTTGCCAAAAGATTTGAACTGCCAATTTACGACCGTCATCTTATAACAGAAATAGCCAACAGAACAGGTATGACCACAGAGCAGATCGAAAAGCACGATGAAGCTCCCAAGACACGTATTATTTCACGTCGCGTAAGAGGCTACAGCAATTCAATCGAAGATAACATTGCTGAAATGCAGTTCGATTTTATCCGTAAAAAGGCTGAAAGCGGCGAATCTTTCGTAGTTGTGGGACGCTGTTCAGAATCAAAACTCCGCGATTTTGACTGTCTTTGTTCATTATTCATTATAGGTGATATGCCTTGTAAAATCAAGCGTATTATGAAGCTTTATGATATGAATGAGTCTGAGGCTGAGGACTTTATCCAGAAAAAAGATAAGAAGCGTAAGCGCTATCACAATTACCATGTTAAGCTTCATTGGGGCGATTCAAGACTTTATGACCTTACAGTAAACAGCAGCCGCCTTGGAATTGAAAAAACTATTGATTTCCTTGAGGGATATATCAAGGCAAGAATGGGTAAATAAACACATACAGTCAGAGGGTACCGAAAAATCGGTACCCTTTGTTTATACTGTAACCACCTTTGAAAATCTTATTCTATCGTTATCTGCCTCTATACGGACAGTTTCTCCCTTTTGAACAGCAGCGCCAATTATCATTTTTGCAAGCTCATTTTCAATAAGATCGGTAACTCGTCGCTTTATCGGTCTTGCACCATATTTATCCGTTTCTCTTGCAGCTGCCACAGCCTCAACTACATCGCTGCCATAGCTTATACCGATACCCAGAGCCTCTGCGCGAATACGCAGATTATCAAGAGCTTTTTCGCTGATTTTCACTAGATCCTCCCGTTCAAGACTTCGGAATACTATGATCTCATCAATTCTGCCTGTAAATTCCGGAGTAAACCGTGACTTCACCGCTTCAAGAACACGATTTTCCCTTTCGCCGCTGTCAGTTCCGAAACCAAGTCCGCTTTTTCCTGAAAACTCCGCACCAACATTCGAGGTCATTATAATCATACAATTTCTGAAGCTTACCTTTCGCATTGTTGAATCCGTAAGAGTACCATAATCCAGTATCTGAAGCATAATATTCAGCACCTCGGCATCTGCTTTTTCAATTTCATCAAATAACACAAGCGAATATGGATTACGTCTTATTCTGTCGCACAGACTTCCGCTGTTATCGTCATAGCCGGCATATCCGGGAGGCGCACCGATAAGCTTTGATACCGAGTGTTTTTCCATATACTCCGACATATCAATGCGTATGAGATTTTTCTCCGAGCCGAATAAACAATCCGCCAAAGCTCTTGCAAGCTCAGTTTTGCCTACTCCCGACGGCCCTGCAAATAAAAATGATGCCGCAGGCTTTCCTCCCTCGCCCAGTCCTGACCTTGAACGACATACTGCATTTGTCACCTTTTTTACTGCGTAACTATGACCAATAACACGCTCCGACAGCGTTTTTTCAAGAAATCCCAGCTGTATTCCCTCCTCTGCTGTGATTTTATTAAGAGGAATACCCGTTTTCATTGATACCACATTCAATATATCCTCAGCACAAAGGACTGCCGCACCATCGCCGGCCATAATACGGCTTAGTCCTCCTATGGTATAATCAGCATCCCTCAGATCCATATACTCTGAATTTGTTCGTCTTATGCCGGAATGACTGCGAATCTTTGCACAGGCGCAGGACTCATCAATTACATCAATTGCCTTATCGGGGAGAAAACGGTCAGATATATAACGTACCGCCATATTAACCGACATCTCAATCATATCGTCAGGTATCTCTACGCTGTGATATTTTTCGTAGCTGCCTTTCAACCCCTTTATCATCTCAATACATTCATCAGCAGACGGCTCATCCACCTGTATAGGCTGAAATCTGCGTTCAAGTGCAGAGTCCTTTTCAATAGATTTACTGTACTCCTCAAAGGTTGTTGCTCCGATTATCTGGAGTTCTCCCCTTGCAAGCTGTGGTTTCATTATATTTGCCGCATCAATTGCTCCTTCTGCTGCACCTGCCCCCACAATCGTGTGAAGCTCGTCAATGAAAAGTATTATATTTCCTGCATTTACAGCCTCATCTATACACGCCTTGACACGCTCCTCAAAATCGCCGCGATATTTCGCTCCTGAAAGAAGTGATGTGAAATCCAATGAAAATATAAATTTGTTTTTAAGAGAATCAGGTACAAGATTTCGCACAAAAAGCTCAGCCACTCCCTCAACTATAGCTGTTTTTCCTACTCCTGCCTCTCCTATAAGACAAGGATTATTCTTCACTCTGCGGGAAAGCACCTGTAATACTCTCTCAACCTCCCTTATTCTGCCTATGAGGGGATCGTGTTTTTTCACAAGGGCGATATCCGTGAGATTTCTGCCATAGCGGAATAAATTCGGCAGATGTGACATTTTTGGCTTTATCGCTTCATACAGTCCGCTTTTTACGTCTGCGGAGGATATAACTTCAAGTCCGCTGCATATATCAGTCATACTTCCGCCAGCCCTTTTTATAACAGTACAAGCACTGCAAGAGGATTCGCTTACAATGGCAGCAAGTATATGCTCAGGAGCTGCATATTTTTTTCCGTCCCCTGCTGCTATTGTACAGGCGTTTTCAAGAATACGCTTTGCCGCTGTTGTAAAATACCGCTGATTAAGGGCAGATGGAGTACCCTGCCCCACGAAAACAATGATCTCGCATCGCAGGTCATCATATGAAACTCCGCTGTCCATAAGGATTTGCGCAGCCACGGATGTTCCATCTCCTGTTATTGAAAGGACTATATGCTCGCTCCCTACATAGGTATGCCCCAATTCCGAGGCAGCATCAACTGCTCCGTCGATTATCTCCGCCGCCTTTTTTGTGAATTTGTCTGTGTTTATCATATGTTCTCCTCCGTTTCTTTTCCTGTTACTATATTATGCCACGTATACTGTGCGATAACAGTCGAAATGAAAAATTACCGAAAAAAGTTTTTGCAGACTGTAACACAATTTCTGCTGTGGCATATTATGTACTATGAAACGCAGCAAAAACGTTTCAAATACATTCTCAAAGGAGATATTAATTATGTGTAATTCTTGTTTTGGCGGTAACAACTGTATGTGGATCATCCTCCTCATCCTTATCTTCCTCGCATTCTCATCCTGCGGATGCGGCAATAATGGCTGCGGCAACAACAATTCCAATGACTGCGGATGCGGCTGTGGCTGCTAATAGCTGATTAAACGAAAAACGTCGGGCGATGAACCCGACGTTTTTTATTATTCCGCTGCTTCTGCTTTTTTAGCAGCTTTTTTTCTTACAAGTTCAGGCTGTGCATTTTCTGTTACACATTCCTTTTTTACAATTACTTTTGTTATAGTACCGTCAGATGGTACGCTGTACATAGACTGCATAAGCACACTTTCCAGTATTGAACGAAGTCCTCTTGCTCCTGTTTTCTGTGAAAGAGCTTTTTTGGCTATCTCAATAAGCGCGTCATCCTCGATCTCCAGCTTTACCTTATCGTAGCTGAACAGCTTCTGATACTGCTTTACTATTGCATTTTTCGGCTCTGTAAGTATTCTTACAAGCGTTGCCTCGTCAAGCTCCTCCAGAACTGATATAACAGGAAGTCGTCCTATAAATTCGGGAACCATACCAAATTTTATAAGATCCTTTGGAATGACCTTCTTGAAGATATTCTCTCCCTCAGCCTTGAAATTCTTTATTTCTCCGCCGAAGCCTATAGGGGATTTTCCGATACGTTTCTGAATCTGATGTTCAAGTCCGTCAAATGCTCCGCCGCAGATGAAAAGAATATTCTTTGTATCAATTTTAAGCGTTTCCTGATTTGGATGCTTTCTGCCGCCCTGTGGAGGTACATTTGAAACAGTTCCCTCAATTATTTTGAGGAGTGCCTGCTGAACTCCCTCACCGCTTACATCTCTTGTAATTGATGTGTTTTCCGACTTTCTTGCTATCTTGTCGATCTCATCAATGTATATGATGCCCTTTTCAGCTGCCTCAATATCAAAATCAGCTGCCTGAATAAGACGCAGAAGAACATTCTCTACGTCGTCGCCTACATAGCCTGCTTCAGTAACTGTGGTTGCATCGGCAATGGCAAAAGGTACATTGAGAAGTTTAGCAAGTGTCTGTGCAAGAAATGTCTTTCCCACACCTGTAGGGCCAAGAAGAAGAACATTGCTCTTCTGAAGCTCAACACCGTCATCCTTGGAATTTGCTGCCTTCTTTTCCTGACTCAGTATGCGCTTATAGTGGTTATATACGGCAACAGCAAGAGAAATCTTTGCTTCATCCTGACCGATCACATAATCATCAAGATATGCTTTTATCTCCATAGGCTTCATCAGCGTAATTCCGGATGATGCAGTTGTTCTGCTGTTCATTTCCTCTTTGCGTCTTGCCTTCATAAACTCAGGGCCAACAAGCTGCTCATAGCAGTATATAATACACTCATCGCATATGTTTGATGTACCTGCTGAGAACATTGCACCTGTGCTGTTTTCTCCTCGTCCGCAAAAATTACAAACCTTGAATTCCGCCATCGAAGTCCCTACCTTTTCTCTATAACCTTATCAATAATTCCGTACGCAAGTGCCTCCTGAGCTGTCATATAATTGTCACGCTCAGTATCAATTTCAACCTGTTCAATTGATTTTCCTGTATTCTTGGCAAGCAGCTCGTTCATCTTCTGGCGTGTTCTGAGCAGGTGGTCGGAGTGTATCTTGATATCTGTACACTGACCGCCCAGACCGCCTGAAATAAGAGGCTGATGTATCATGATCTCGCTGTTGGGAAGTGCAAAACGCTTTCCCTTTGCTCCTGCTGCAAGGAGAAATGCTCCCATTGACGCAGCCATTCCGATACATATCGTTGAAACATCACACTTGATATACTGCATTGTATCGTATATCGCCATTCCTGCGGTTATAGAGCCGCCGGGTGAATTGATATACAGCGAAATGTCCTTTTCTGCATCCTGACTTTCAAGGAAAAGAAGCTGTGCAACAACAAGACTTGCTGTAGCGTCATTAACCTGGTCTGAAAGCATAATAATTCTGTCATTCAGAAGTCGGGAGAAAATATCATATGAACGCTCTCCGCGGCTTGTCTGTTCAACAACATATGGAATGAAACTCATAATTCATCGCCCTTTCTCGTATTTTGTCGAAATATCTTAATAAAACCATTGTCCCGCATACAACGGGACAACGATATGTAATGTATAATTATTCAGCAGCTTCCTCAGCTTCGGAGTTATCTACTACTGCATTTTCCTTTACAAACTCAACAGCCTTCTGAACCTTCATATCAGCTGCATACTCAGGAACAGAAATGAATCTTCTAACAGTTGCAACATCCATATTGTTTGCAGCTGCGATTTCGCCAAGACCGTTCTCGATTTCTTCCTCAGAAACTTCAAGGTTTTCAAGCTCTGCAATCTTTTCAAGAGCAAGTCTGAGCTTAACCTCTCCCTCAGCACGATCTCTGTATGTATCTCTGATAGACTGCTCGTCCATACCTGTGTACTGGCAGTAGAGCTTGAGGCTCATACCCTGCTGCTGGAGCTGACGCTCGAATGAAGCAACGATTTCGTCAATTCTCTGCTCATACATACAGTTAGGGATAGGTGCGTCAACCTTAGCAATAAGTGCTTCAAGAACTGCACTCTCGAAAGCAGCGTCAGCCTGCTTTACAGCAGCACTCTCAAGCTGTGAACGGATATCAGCCTTATACTCATCAACTGAGTCAAACTCTGTAGCGTCCTTGATAAGCTCATCATCAATTTCGGGAAGCTCCTCGAATGTGATAGCATTGAGCTTTGTCTTGAATACAGCTTCCTTGCCTGCATAATCTGTCATCTGATAATCCTCTGGGAAAGTTACAACAACGTCGAACTCATCGCCAACATTATGACCTGCAACCTGATCCTCAAAGCCGGGGATAAACTGACCGCTGCCAAGAACGAGAGGATGATTTTCACCCTTGCCGCCCTCGAATGCAACATCGCCGAAGAAACCTTCGAAATCAATTGTTACCTCGTCGCCCATCTGAGCAGGTCTGTCCTCAACAGATACAATACGAGCGTTCTTCTTTCTGATGATATCAATCTGCTTGTCAATATCAGCGTCTGTAATATCATTGACTTTCTTTGCAGCCTTTATGCCCTTATAGTCAGAAATTTCAATTTCAGGCTTTGTAATGCAGATAACCTTGATCTCAACGCCTGTTTCCTTATCAATAGATGTAACCTCAACGTTAGGTCTGTCAACAAGGTTGATATTTTCCTGAGCAATAGCAGCGTCGATCTCCGGACCGAGAAGGCTGTTGATAGCGCCCTCATAGAATGCGCCCTCACCGAAAGTCTTTTCAGCAAGCTTTCTTGAAACCTTGCCCTTTCTGAAGCCGTTGATCTGGATATTCTTCTTCTGACGCTGATACTCGCCCTCAACAGCAGCCTCAAAAGTTTCTGCGTCGATATTGATAATCAGCTCCGTTGTGTTCACATCGGTTTTGTTTGATGACTTTAACATAATGATCCTCCATTAAATACATATAAGCTCTTTATATACAGATGCACTTTCTACATCTTAAAAGAATACCTAAACATTATACCATATTTTGAAATAGATTTCTACAATAATTGAATACTTCTACCTATTTCACAATTTTACAACACCTTTTCTGGAACAAACTGTAAATAATCACCCGATATCAAGTGGAAATTTACGTCGTCATAGGTATTGGTAACACATAATCCATGGGCAGAATGTCCATGAATATGTCCGTAATAGCAATCCTTGATATTGTAGCGGTACAGAACTTCGAGTATATCATAATTGAAATTCGAACCAAAAATCGGCGGATAATGCATAAATACCATCGGCTCAAGACCTGCCGCTACAGCAGATTTTATCGAGGCTTCCAGCCGCTGTACCTCACGGCGAAGCACTTTTTCGTCCTGCACCTCACCCGGCATATTAACCCAGCCTCTTGTGCCGCATATACCATATTCACCGTACTGATAATGATTGTTATGAAGTATATTTATGGTGTCAAATCCGTTTACGGAAAAGAAATCCTCCATTTTCTTCATTGTAGTCCACCAGTAATCGTGATTGCCTTTCAAAACTATTTTTTTTCCGGGGAGTTTGTTGATAAACTCGAAATCAGGCGTCGCCTGCTGCAGCGACATACCCCACGATATATCTCCTGCCAGCACAACAGTGTCCTCCGTTTGGACAGTATTAAGCCAGTTTTCCTCAATTTTACGCTGATAATCGTCCCAGCCCGCAAATATGCTCATTGTCTTTGATGGATCGCAGAAGCATAAATGCAGATCCCCGATAACATATAATCCCATCAGAGACCAAGATTATTGAGGACATAAGCCTTCTGCTCTGTCTTGTCGATTACATCAGTAAAGCGCTCAGGCTTGTTTTTAAGGTCAGCAAGTGCAGCAGGTACAGGAATATCTGAAAGCTCTGCAATACGGTCAACCTTAGCATATTCATCAATATCGGAGCTTCTGTTTTCGAGAGCTTCGAGAACAGCTGCAGAGAACTTGTAGGGGCTTGCAGTTGAAGCAATAACAGTCTTTGTTTCATCGCCTGTAGCTGCCTTGTAGTCGTTGTATACCTTTACAGCAACAGCTGTGTGAGTATCGCAGGTGTAGGAATACTTCTCATAGATATCGTGAATTGTAGCCTTTGTCTGCTCATCATCGCAGAATCCGCCGAAAAATTCCTCGTTGAGCTTTGCCTTTACATCAGCTGTAACCTCATACTTACCCTCAGAAGCAAGCTTTCCGAACCACTCGTTTATAACAGCGTCATTTCTGTCTGTCATAAGATAGAGAAGTCTTTCAAGATTGCTTGAAATAAGGATATCCATAGAAGGAGATACAGTTGCATAGAACTGACGATTTCTGTCATAAACACCTGTGTTTATGAAATCTGTGAGTACATTGTTGATATTTGAAGCACAGATAAGCTTGTTAACAGGAACACCCATATGCTTTGCATAGTAAGCAGCAAGGATATTTCCGAAATTACCTGTGGGAACAACAATATTTATCTTCTCGCCAAGCTCGATTTCCTCGCTCTTTACAAGCTCAGCATAGGAAGAAACATAATATACGACCTGAGGAACAAGTCTGCCCCAGTTGATAGAGTTTGCAGATGAGAAAATCATTCCCTTTGAGTCAAGAGCTGCCTTTACATCATTATCGGTGAAAATAGCCTTAACACCGTTCTGGCAGTCGTCGAAATTGCCCTTGATAGCGCATACGCCGACATTTCCACCCTCCTGAGTTTTCATCTGGCGCTTCTGCATAGGACTTACGCCGTCTTCGGGATAGAATACAAGGATAGATGTACCCTCAACATCCTTGAAGCCTTCAAGAGCAGCCTTTCCTGTATCTCCTGATGTAGCAACGAGGATAACGATTTTCTTATCCAGGTTTATCTTCTTTGCAGATGTTGTGAGGAAATATGGAAGTATCTGGAGAGCCATATCCTTGAATGCGCAAGTAGGGCCATGCCACAGCTCAAGCATATATGTACCATCAAAGAGATGAGCTATTTCCGCAATACTCTCTGTTTCAAAATTCTTTGTGGAATAGGCATTATCAGTACAGTAATGTATTTCAGCATCTGTAAAATCTGTCAGGAACTTTGAGAAAACATAGGCTGCTCTGTCGGCATACTTCATATCACCGATAGCCTTAAGCTCATCAAAAGTAAGCTGGGGAATTGATTCCGGAACGAAAAGTCCGCCCTCAACTGATATTCCCTGAGTAATAGCCTCTGCGCTGCTTACCTTTACTCCGCTGTTTCTTGTACTGTTGTAAAACATATGATCACCCTTTTAAAAAATGAAATTCAAGCCTGTTGTATCATAGGCATTTTGTATATAATCAATGCTCAGCACCCTGCCCCCCGATATTATCACCTCTGCGGTATCAAATCTCGGCTGCAGCTTGTTTGGATGTCTGAAGCAAAAATCACTTGCTGTTTTTATGATAAGCTTTTGTTTTCGGCGGTCTACTGCCTCAAATCCGCTTACCATACTGTTCGGTCTGCGCGACTTCACCTCCACAAAGGCGATATAGTCCGAATTGACCGCAATAATATCAATTTCTCCGCCCCGTATTCGGTAGTTTCTTTCAACTATCTCATATCCCTGTTTTATCAGGTATGAGCAGACGTAATCCTCACCAATATTGCCGATCTCAACGCTGTTCATCACTTTCACCCAGAATTTTTTTCAGGAATGTTTTTCTGTGAACATCGCTTGCACCGTATTTTTTCAGCATATCGCAATGAAGCTTTGTACCGTATCCCTTGTGCTGTTCAAAGCAATACTGGGGATATTTTTCTGCAATTTCCCGCATATATCTGTCACGGGCAACCTTTGCAAGAACCGACGCCGCTGATATAGAAGCAGATTTTGCATCGCCCTTTATAACGTTTTCAGCAGCACATTCAAGCTCAGGCATACGATTTCCGTCGATCAGCGCCATATCAGGCTTTATCCCAAGCCCCTCAACGGCTCTTTTCATGGCGAGCATTGTCGCCTGCAAAATATTGATGCTGTCGATTTCTTCAACAGATGCAGTTGCTATGCAATAAGCCTCCGCCTTTTCGATTATTTCGTCAAAAAGCAGTTCACGGCGCTTTTCCGAGATTTTCTTGCTGTCATTGAGATAATCTATAAGCACATCATCATTCAGCACAACGGCTGCAGCATACACATCCCCTGCAAGAGGGCCTCGTCCTGCCTCGTCAACTCCGCATAAAATCGGATATTTTCCGCGAAGCTCCCTGTCGTAATCAAAAAGCTCCTTATGGAGTATCACCCTTGCCATACTCAGTTCACCTCAGGCATTTCCAGAGTTATACGCCCCAGCTTGCCGCTTCTGAACTCGTCCAGCACAGTAATTGCAGCTCTTTCGGTGTTGATCTCGCCGCCTGATACCACCATACCGCGCTTTTTTCCCACCTTTTCAAGGAGAGCAAGTCCGTCGTCATTTTCGTCCAATTCAACTTTATATCTCTCAACAAGCGACTGCGGATAATTCTCCGCAAGATAACTTAAAAGCTTCATTGCAAGAGTTTCGATATCAAGGATATCGTCGCTTATCGCCCCTGTAAATGCAAGTCGTATAGCCGATGACTGATCCTCAAATTTAGGCCACAGAACACCGGGCATATCAAGCAGCTCCGTGTTATCCTTCAGCTTAACCCATTGCTTCACACGGGTAACACCGGGACGATCCTCCACCTTAGCGCGCTTGCTTCCGGCAAGGCGGTTTATAAGGGAGCTTTTGCCCACGTTGGGTATACCTAAAATCATAAGACGCACAGGCGCACCTGTCATACCGTTTTTCTCACGCTTATCCATAAGCTCTTTCAGCACAGTTGCTTTAAGAGTTGGCATAAGCTTGTTTATGCCCTTTCCCGATTTACAATCAACGGCAAGGGCTGTCACATTTTCCTTTTTAAGATAATTTACCCACACCGATGTCGCATTGCTGTCGGCAAGGTCACATTTATTGAGCAGCACAATTCTTGGCTTTGAGCCGGTCATCGAGTCGATTTCCGGATTTCGGCTGCTCATAGGAGTACGCGCATCTATAATTTCAACAACAGCATCCACAAGCTTCATATTAGCAACAATAGCGCGCCTTGTCTTTGCCATATGTCCGGGAAACCATTGTATTGTTTTTATATCGTTATTTTCCATTTATCCTCCTTCAGGAATAAACCTCAAATTCGGGATATATCCTCACAAAAGCAGTACCGACAATATCCTTCTCGGCAACAAATCCGATTTTATCAGAACGGCTGTCAAGTGAAACAGAACGGTTATCCCCCATTACAAAAACATATCCGTCGGGAACTGTTACAGGATATTCCCCCGTAAAAGCGCCGCCATCATAATGGGTAAGTCCCAGGTCGATATAATCCTCGTAAAGTCTTTCACCGTCAACGCTGACAATGCCTGCCGCAAAGTCAATATCCACCGTCTGCCCCTCTGTTGCAATAATGCGCTTCACAATGACCTTATTTATGCCCTCATTTTCAACAATTTCTCCGTTCTCATCAAGAGTTACAGCATTTTCGGGATTTAATACAGCAATATCCCCTGATTTAAAGCTGCGGTCAGTCATATTTATAATAATCCTGTCACCGTCAGCAAGGGTATTGCGCATTGAATCACCCTCAACCCGTACAACTCTTAACAGGTAAGTAAAAACAAGTGACATCACAAACATAGTGATAATAAACTGCTCCAGAAAGGACAGCGCAGAACACAGAAGCTTTTTCAATTCAGATTAACCCTTATGTGAGCCGACCAGAATTTCAAACTCATCAATAGGCGAATACTTCACGATTGCCTTGCCATAGATCTGATCACGCTTAACAAAGCCTACACTTCTTGCACGGCTGTCTGTGGAGTGATTGCGGTTATCTCCCATTACAAAATAGTAACCCTCAGGCACAGTAATAGGATACTGACTGCCAAATGCGCCTAAATCCTCTGTAGTTGAATTTTCTGCAATATATGGCTCGTCAAGAACCTCACCGTCAACGATTACCTGATTATCATGGATATCAATTGTCTGACCGCCTACTGCAATAACTCTCTTAATGATACATTCATTAATCGGAACATCGTGCAGCGGCTGATATGCCTCGCCTTTTTCGTTGAGCAGATAATTCTTATCCTTATCAATTACGAGAATATCGCCATAATTCACATCAAAGAATATGGTATTCATAAATACCTTATCGGTATCGCCGTTTTTCTCACGTTCACCGCTGTAGTTGTAGTTAAGCGTCGGAACCATTGAACGTCCAACAATATTTACAGGGTGCAGAATATAGGTGAATATCAGAACGATAACGAAAACAGTTATAAGTGTGGATTCAGCTATTTCAATAATATCCTTCAAAAAGTTGCTTTTTTCTTTTTCATCTGTATTCTCGTTATTTTCCTCAGCGGTTTCTTTGCTGTCCGCATTTTCCGCTGCTGTATTCTCCTGTTTATTCATATTTTCTTCTGCTGCTGATTCATTTGCCGCAGTCATTTCCATATTCTCATCCATTGCCGTACCTCTCATTCATATATTACTGCCGGCCGCAGCACAGCAGTCTTGTTCTAATACCAATCCCTGAAACAACAGTAGACAAATCTAATGGCATAAATGCCGTATGTCATCGTTGGACATCCTCACCATACGGCAGTATGCTTTTGTCGTCCGCCTTGACATACAGCATTTCTGCTCATCATCTTTGTCTACTAACATTTTAGGGATTGGTATAAATAGCAAAAAAGGGACATAAAGTCCCACGGATAGGAGCCGAAACCGTCGGAACGCTCCGACGGTACCGGACTCAAACACAGTCTTATCGAATCTGCTCCTTAACCTTTGCAGCCTTACCAACTCTGTCTCTGAGGTAGTAGAGCTTAGCACGGCGAACTTTACCGTGTCTGATTACTTCTACCTTGTCAACAGCAGGTGCGTGGAGAGGGAAAACTCTTTCAATACCGCAGCCGTGAGCTACACGTCTAACAGTAAAAGTCTCGCTGATGCCGCCGTGCTTCTTGGCAATAACTGTACCCTCGAAGATCTGAATACGGCTCTTTTCACCTTCCTGAATACGTACGTGAACCTTAACAATATCACCTACGTTGAACTGAGGTGCGTTTTCCTTCATGCTTGATCCGCTGATTAACTTGAGTGCATCCATTTTAAAATCCTCCTAAAATTTCCGAACATTCTTACCCCTCCTGAAAAATCCGTTTCAGCATAACGGAAAAACAGGAATAAATACATTGCCCTCAGGCACGTTTGTCCTGTCACCGACAGGTACTTCAAGGCAGCGGACTGCTCGATTTAATGTCTTTCGGCATTAACCCTCATCTGCAAAAATACAGACGGATTACAAATGCTTTATAATTATACCATACTTTTTTTGAAATTGCAAGTGTTTTCAAGAAAATTTTTCATTATTTTCACATAAAATTCCTATACGGCGGATATTTACCGTATCAAATGGGATTTCGCAGGAATTTTTCAACGCTTCAGTAAAAAGCGTCGGATTATAATTTGTCTTAGTACCCGCAGGCAGTCGCATTGCAATTTTTACCGCTGTATCGCCTTTTTCAAAACGCACAATCTCTGTATCAGGTTTGAGGTCAACGGTTTTGATACCCTTTTTCGTCTTTTTCTCAATAAGTATTTCAGGTGCTGCAAGCAGATTTTCCACAGCCGCAAATACGCCTTGTACATCGTCGGTTTTCAGCTCAAATTTGTACTCTGCCTTTGCTATAGCAGTAATTTTCTTTACCTGAGGAGCAACATCAACAATCCCCATACCCTCAGGCATTACCTCGTTAAGCCTGTCCTTTATAACGCTAAGGGGCATATTGTCATCGGTTATGTTAAAATCCATTATCTCACATTCACTTTCAAAACCAAGAGAAAGAGCAAGTGCAAAGCTGTAGTAAGGATGCGGATTAAAGCCCTCGGTATACCACACAGGAAGCTTTGAACGTCGGAATATACGCAGCATACAGCGGTTAAGGTCAAGGTGCGAAATATATTTTGCCCTGCCTGTCTTTTTAAAAGTAGCACGAAGTCTTAACAAAAACATTCCCTCCCAACAGCTTTATTTACGCCGCAGCCTGAACATTTTTTGCGGCAATGAGGTGTAGTAACGGCATTGTGCGCCGTTTTATTTTCACGGATGAAAAATTCCTTTGACACCATATAATCAAGATGATCCCATGGCAGTATTTCGTCATATTCAGCTTTTCTGTTTGCATAAAATGCCGGATCAACTCCGCATTTTTCAAAAGCTTCAAGCCATACGTCAAACTTGAAATGCTCGCTCCAGCTGTCGAATTTGCATCCCATTTTCCAAGCCGTATAAATAACATCACAGAGCCTTCTGTCGCCCTTGGCAAGAACAGCTTCAAGCTGGCTTACATCAGGATCGTGATAGCTTACTCTTATCTTTTTCGATTTAACCGAGTCAAGAAGCAGCTTCTGTTTTCTTTCAATTTCCTCACGGGTATCCTGCGGCTCAAACTGGAAAGGCGTAAATGGTTTCGGAACAAAAGTAGCACAGCTTACGGAAATCTGCGGACTTCTGCCCTTAGGACGGTTTTCTATGCTGTAGTACAGATCAAGAATACGCTGTGCAAGCTCGGCTATACCAACAATATCCTCATCAGTTTCAGTTGGAAGTCCCATCATAAAATAAAGCTTTACGCTGCTGTAGCCGCCCTCAAAGGCGATTTTGCAGGTACTCATAATTTCTTCCTCTGTGACGTTCTTGTTGATTACATCACGAAGCCGCTGTGTTCCACCCTCCGCAGCAAAGGTCAGACCACTTTTGCGGACTTTTTTAATTTTCTCCAGCAGCTCCTCTGTGAAATTATCTACACGGAGAGAGGGAAGTGAAAGATTAATACGCTCCCCCGCTGTATAGTCGATAAGCTTTGACAGCATTTCATCAATCTGTGAATGGTCGCTTGTACTGAGTGACGCAAGTGAAACCTCGTCATAGCCTGTATTTTCACAAAGGCACTTTGTTTCATTATAAATAGTATCAGGGGATTTTTCTCTGAAAGGGCGATAAATAAAGCCTGCCTGACAAAAACGGCAGCCGCGTATACAGCCGCGGAGAACTTCAACAGATACACGGTCGTGGACAATCTCAGTAAATGGCACAACAAAGTTTTCAGGGTAGAAAACCTTGTCAAAATCCTTGATAATTCGCTTGGTTATCTTTTCAGGAGCATTTTCCGAAACAGTCATTTTTCCGATAGTGCCATCAGCCTTGTACTCAAAATTGTAGAAACGCGGAACATAAATTCCCTCAATCTGTGCAGCTTTGCGAAGAAATTCAAGTCTGTCCGCCCCCTGCTTTTTCATCTCATTGAACAAATCCATAAGCTCAAGGTTAACTTCCTCACCCTCGCCTAAAATGAAAATATCAAAGAAATCCGCGAGTGGTTCAGGATTGCACACACAAGGGCCGCCTGCAACAACAATCTGAGTCAGCTCATTTGTTCTGTCCTTTGCCAAAACAGGTATACCTGCAAGGTCAAGCATATTCAGCACATTGGTGTATGAAAGCTCATACTGCATTGTGAAACCAATAAAATCAAAATCCTTTATAGGTTCAAGAGATTCAAGTGAATACAGCGGAATATCATTCTCACGCATAATCTTCTCGAAATCCACATCGGGAGCAAAGCAGCGCTCACATCGGAAATTCTCCCTTGCATTTTTAAGAGAATAGAGTATCTTCATACCGATATGTGACATACCGATATCATATGTATCGGGGAAACAGAATGCAAAGCTTACGTCAACAGACGCTTTATCCTTGACAATACTGCCTACCTCTCCGCCTATGTATCGAGAGGGCTTCTGCACGTTCAGCAGATATTTTTCAATTTTTTCCTTAACGTTCATTTTATATTCTCCTTGCCGAAGCTGACAGGAAGAAAATCTGAAAGAAGATATTCACCGTCAGCAAGAATTATTTTAAAATTACTGCCGCAAAATTCGCTCATAACCTGTAAACAAGCGCCGCAGGGAGTACAGCTTCTGCTGAAATTTCCATCGGAGCTGCCTGCAACAGCAATGGCGGAAAATTCCTTCACACCATCGGATACCGCCTTGAATATGGCAATACGCTCAGCACATACCGTCATAGAAAACGAAGCATTTTCCACATTGCAGCCTGTATATATTCTGCCATCAGCTGTAAGAAGCGCCGCACCAACGTGAAATCCCGAATAGGGGCAATAGGCATTTCCGGCAGCCTTTACAGCTTCTTCAAAAAGACGGTCAGCCATTCGCCTTTCCTCCGTTCCGCTTTACCTTATGTTTTTTCCCGTCAGGAGTCATAATATATGTATTGCTAAGGCTTGCATTAAGACTGCCTGTAACAGCTCTGCGGTATTCATTGCGCAGCTCCGTCTGCTCTGCCTTTTCCTCCTCGGTAAGTCCTGTCTCTCTTGACTTGCGTGCAAGCTCATTTATACGGTCAATTTTTTTCTGTTCCATTTTATTTCCTCCAAATAGTGTTATAAATTATTATAACATATATCCTGTAATTTGTAAAGCGATATTATGCAAAAGCCGCACAGTTTCCTATGCGGCTTCTAATCTTTAATTATAATTCGGACTTACATAAATATTGAATTTACCCTCGATCTCAGCCCACAGAGTATATCCGCTTTTGAGCAGAGAATTTTCGTATTTTTCGAACATATCAGAACGTACAGGAATTGCCATATAATCATATTTTTCAACGTCCTTTATCGTTCCGTCCTCATTAATATCGTTGCCATCAAATATATAGATCTCATCATGATCAGCAACGTGAGGGATTATAAATGTATCAGTTCCCACAGAAGCATCCTTTGGAATAGTATCAAGCATTACTTCAAGAGAGTCAAAATAACCTTTATCACTATGATAATTGCGGTAGTTATTCCACTTATGCGAGCTGTTGCTGAATGTCATAATAAGAGCTGCCGCACCAAGCACAACAGGGATAGTCTGTTTACCGCGCTGTCCCATATCATCAACATTGATAACACACATATAAAGAATAAGACAAACAGGTCCGAAAATGTACTGGAATCCAACATCTGCAGCATATACATATCCTGCACCTATAACAAGATTCATTACAATAAATGGTACCATAAGCATAAATCTTCTGATTTTCTTAGTAAAGAAAGGTATAAACAGCATAGGCGCCATAATTTGCAGGAAGAACCTTAAACTGCCCTCTTTGATGAGCAGACTCAGCAGATACGCAGGATCCAGGAACGCATTCTTTACTACCTCAGTAAGACCGCCTGAACTGTCGATCATCAGAATACCAAAACGGCTGCCCATCATCATCTGACCATCACCGTTTTCAGTAAGCCAGTTTGTGATGAAAAGCATATACGCACCTGCAAAAAGTGCCATAATAAGACCGTTCATACGGCGGATATTTCCCTTATCCTCAAAGAACAGATAAAGTCCTATACATACAACATAAAGCGGTGCGTCCTCCTTGACAATACAGGTGAGAACCGACATAATGTAGAACATAATGTAATTCTTCCTGTCAACTGCCCAGAGAAGCCACATAAGAATTGTAGGAAGAAATGCATTCTCGTGAAATTCATAGTAGCAAGGAGCAACAATACCTACACAGAATACATAGGCAAGTCCCATAAAGAACAGGGAAAGTCCCTTGAAATTGTGTCTTTTCGCAATGAGTAACATCGGAACGACACCGCCCATTGCCATAACAGCCTGAGCAACAAGGAGTGTTTCAGCCTTGGGGAACATCTTGAATACAGGCACAAGAGCATAGAAAATGTATGAAGCGTGTATTTTGAAGTGGGAAATCGTATACTCACGCTCGCAGGTTGTAATAGCTGTTCCGTCATCAATAAGAGAGTGGTACATCTGAACAAAAAGTCCGAAATCGTGACAGGCTGTTCCAAAGCTTCTATGAGTACAGATCGTTGTTATGCTGACAAATACTACAACTCCAGCCGCTGCTGCAAGAACAAGGAGTCCCCATATCCACCATGGGATCTTATTGAACAGCTTTTGTGACTTCAGCTTATTTATGGAATAGTAAATCAGTACAGAGGAAACGATCATTGTTCCCAAACTCAGATAAAAATCAGATGACCGCCATAAAATGAGCAGATCAAAATAAATAACAGCTCCCACAGCACCTAACTGATCGAAAACGCGCAGTTTTTTCGGTGCCGCATAGTGTATGAGCGACATAAAAACGAATACGGACGCCATAAGCACCAAAGTCAGAGGGAAGCTTATCTGAGGAATATACTCTTTCCATTTTTCAATAGCCGCACTCTTTACTGAGCT
Organism: Ruminococcus sp.; assembly: GCA_017624895.1. GTDB lineage: Bacteria > Bacillota > Clostridia > Oscillospirales > Ruminococcaceae > Ruminococcus. Next base: position 22,890 of record JAGAMB010000070.1, read on the forward strand.
GCCTTCTGTCATTATTTCCGCAAGATTCATTCCCGAAATAAGGAAGAATACTGTGATAAGGCGAGAAAGCAGCACATCAGGTATACCGATGCGTTCAAGAAATTCCGCCGCTTTTTCCTTTAGGCTGATTTTCTTTTCGGGAACCGCAGCTTCCGCTGTTTCAGAGGTAGTTTCACCCTCAGCTTCCGCTGTTTCTGAGCTGATTTCACCCTCAGCTTCCGCTGTTTCTGAGCTGATTTCACCCTCAGCTTCAGTTACTTCCGCCGTTTCAATATTCGTAGGAGCTTCTGCATCATCTGATATGCTAATCTCCTCAGAGGCAGTTTCTTCGGAAATTATGTTTTCAAAGCTGTCCAAAAGCTCATCAGCAGACGGTTCAATTAAATTTTTTTCTTTTTCGTCCATTTTAATCCTCCTGCGCCATATTATCGTCTATAATCCGGCAAACCCGTTAGTTTGCGCACAAATAGACATTATATAGTATATCAAATTTAATATAAACTGTCAATAGACAATTTGTTAACAAGCGTGAAGATAACAAAAACACCGTGCATTTCATTCTGCACGGTGTTTTAAAGATTCATTCAATTATTCCTTGATTTTTCCGCCGCCGATATCTGTATCTCTTGCAATCTTCTCAAATTCGCCTGAGGGATGAGCCTCAACAAATTCAAGTGCGTTGCTGTCAAAGTAGAACCAGATACAGAAAGCAACAAGTCCTGAGTTATTCTTGATATTGATGTTGAAATCAATTGTATCGCCCTGCTTACAAGCAATTGCGTCACCGTAGAATACCATACCTGTTTCGTTTGATACGTCAACAGCCTCAATTTCGCCGTTGTTTACACGGATAACACCATCAATTGTCTTTTCAGGGTAGATTGCCACACCTGCAACGTCAGAAAGATCAGGAGAAATTCTGATTTGATAATCGCCGTCAGGAATATCTTCCTTAACTTTAAATGTAGCTGTAATCATCTCATCTTCAAAGAAGAAATTTTCATCCTTTGAAATATCGAGCCACATTGCATATCTTCCGTCCTCCTTAGCTGTATACGCAGGAGTTGTGGGTGTTTCAACAGGCTTTGTAACAATGCTTGTAACAATATTTGTAACCTTTACAGCCTCTGTTACTGTTCCGCCTGCTTCGTCAGTAGCTTCCTGACCGTCAGCCTCTGTTACAGGAACGTAAACTGTAGCAGGCTGTCCGTCTGCCTCTGTTACTTCTTCGACCTCTGTAGCAACTTCGGTTGCAGGCTCTGCCTCTGTAGCGGGAGCAACAGGATCAGCAGCATCGAGATCAGCATTTGGATCGCCAGGTGTAAGCGCATTGTCAGCAGCTGCACCTACCTCAAAAGGATACTGCATAGGTGCAGATGTAGACTCCTCTTCTTTCTTTTGACAGCTTGCGAATGAAGCAGCAGCAACTGCAAGTACAGCAAAAATTGCTACTATTCTCTTTGTAATATTTTTCATGTTTTCAAGTCCTTTCATATGTATATATTAAAACCTTAGTCGTCAGAGATATGATCATATCTCATATATATTATACACAACATACTTATTTTTGTCAAGCGGCATATTGAATTGTAATCTTTTATTAGTAAAAGCTTCATTGAATTTTCATCATATGCACACAAAAGACATAAAATCAGCACGAAGTTCATCTTATCAGGCGTTTTCATTGTACATCCTGAAAATATCACGCATTAAATTCTCATCAAAGCTTCCGTCAGACGTACAGCTCCATACAAATCTTCCGTTTTCTTTAATAACATAGAAAATAAGTGTTTCACCGCCGCTGTATTTCACAGTAATCTCCGAAAGCAGCCCTTTACGCCCCTGTGATTCTTCAAACATATCGGTTGAATAATATGTTCTGCAATCCGCTTCCACCTCCTTCGCGTCGCCGATCAGCACATTATAGGCATTTACAAGATTGGCAGCATAACCATTGGCTTTTTCAAGCTCCGCTTCCGGTATAGAACCCGTTTCTTTATCTCCCATATTTTCAAAATATACCGCCTCAACGTTATTTAATGAAATCTGTTTCGCAAAGGAATGGAATTTTCCGTTTTCAATCAAATTTGAAAATTCTTCAATCTCGTTGTTTCTTGCTATTGTTTCAAAGCTTGGAATCTTCTCATTCTGCCAGAACATATTCCCCCAAAGCACCGCAGACGGAATCGAAACTGCTAAAACAGCACATATTGCGGCTATAACAGCCTTTTTTGACCGTTTGATTTTACGGTTGACTTTCTTCATTGCCTTTGCTTCATCGGGAATTTTTTCGGGAGTTTTCTCCTCAATTTCAACTTCCTCCGACAACCTGCGGCAGGACTCACAATTTTCAATATGCTCCTTTACGATTTCCGCAGTTTCCTCTGAACAGAGATTTTCAGCGTATAACGGCAAAATATCCTTTACAACACAACATTTAATTTCCTGACTCATATTTCATTCTCCTTTTCAAGCTGTCGTATAATTTTCTCCTTTGCACGAAAAAATGTAACCCTTGCCCAGTTAGCACTTTCACCAAATAAATTCCCTATGTCGTTGAATTTCAGTTCCGCAAAGACGCGCAGAGTAAAAACCTCCTTATATGGCTCCTCAAGGGTATGTAAGACACGGTGGATAGCCTGCGACTGCATCTTATTGTTCAGCTGTTCCTCAACAGAATCATCAGCTGCAAACTCCAGACTGTCATCAATGGGAATATTTTTATTTTCCGCACGTTTAGCGTAATTAAGCCATATATTACGTGCTATACGGCAGAGATACGTTTTCAGCGAACATTCACCCTTGAATTTATCAATAGACATTACAGCATTGAGCATCGTTTCCTGCATTATATCCTCCGCAAGAGTTTCATTGCGGCAGAGATTGAATATGTACCGATACAGCTCCTTGGCATAATTTTTATAAATATCATCAAGGATTTTATCCATTCTCATTCCCCCTTTCACTTATACAGACAACTGAAATCAAAAAGTGTTACAGATATTATATCAAAAAAATCAAAAATTTTCAAATCAAGAAAATTCCTATTGATTTTCTGAAGAAAATGATGTATAATAAGTGTAGTATACGTGCTGTCCTGTAAAGAAAGGGGAAGCTTATGCTCAACGCTATTTGCTCAAAAAAGGAGCTTACTCTCTGCACATATTATAACTGCATCAGCGATATTGTGAATATGCCTGAGATACTGCGCCTTAAAGAGATCACTCATCATATCTCAACAACGAGATTTCAGCATTGCTTAAACGTATCCTACCACGGCTATCTGATATGCCGCTGTCTTGGACTTGACGCACGTTCGGCTGCAAGAGCCGGTCTGCTCCATGACCTTTTCTACTACGACCGACGGGAATATAACGTCAGCCGTAAAAAGCATCAGCCGAAGCACAGCCGCTGCCATTCGGATATTGCGCTGAAAAACGCCCTGAAGCTCACTACTGTCAATCCCAAAGAGTATGATATGATAGTGAAGCATATGTGGCCGATGACTCTCGCTTTTCCGAAATACAAGGAAACATATATTATTACCCTTGTGGATAAATACTGTGCTATACTTGAATTCTGCATACCAAAATTCAGAAAATTCATAAGAAAAACAGGAGGATAATCCAATGAACATCGAAACCAAATGTCTTCATTCGGGCTACACACCCAAAAATACCGAGCCGAGAGTTGTACCGATAGTACAGAGTACAACCTATGTCTATGACTCAACCGACGATGTAGCCGCTGTATTTGACGACCCCACAAAGAGCCTTATTTACTCACGCTTTGAAAATCCCACAGTAATGGCTGTTGAGGATAAGATTGCCGCATTAGAAGGCGGTATCGGTGCTATGTGTACATCAAGCGGTCAGGCTGCTTCAATGTGTTCATTGCTGAATATTCTTCAGGCAGGCGACAGCTTTATTTCAACAACAACAATTTATGGCGGAACAGTTAATCTTTTCGCTGTAACTCTCAAAAAACTTGGTATTGAGTGCATTTTCGTTTCACCCGATGCTACAGAGGAGGAAATTCAGGCTGCATTCAAGCCTAATACAAAGGCAGTTTTCGGCGAAACTCTTGCAAATCCCGCACTTTCCGTTCTTGATATTGAGAAGTTTGCAAAAATCGCTCATAAGAACGATGTTCCACTTATCATTGACAACACATTCCCCACACCTATTCTTTGCCGTCCTATTGAACACGGTGCTGATATTGTAATTCACTCCACATCAAAGTATATGGACGGTCACGCTGTACAGGTCGGCGGAGTTATTGTTGATTCAGGTAACTTCAACTGGGCAAACGGCAAATTCCCCGAATTTACTGAGCCTGACGAAAGCTATCACGGCATAGTTTATACAGAAACATATGGTAAGGCAGCATACATAATCAAGGCAAGAATGCAGCTTATGAGAGATTTAGGCTGCTATCCTGCTGCACAGTCTGCATTCTACCTCAATTTAGGGCTTGAAACTCTCGCTATAAGAATGAAGCAGTACTGCGAAAATGCAAAGATCGTAGCTGAATATCTTGAATCAAATGAAATGGTTGAATCCGTAAATTATCCCGGATTAAAGAGCAGTCCTTATTATGACCTTGCACAGAAGTATCTCCCACTTGGTTCAAGCGGCGTTATCTCCTTTGTTATCAAGGGCGGACGTGATACAGCTGTCAAGTTTATGGACTCCCTCAGCCTTGCGTCAAACGAGGTACACGTAGCAGATATCCGCACTTGTGTTCTTCACCCTGCAAGTGCAACTCACCGTCAGCTTACAGACGAACAGCTTGTAGCCTGCGGAATTAATGGCGGAATGATAAGATTCTCCGTTGGTCTTGAAAACGTAAATGATATTCTTGATGACCTTAAAAAGGCATTTGAGGCTATAAAGTAACATCAGATGACGCGAAAAAGCGTACCCGTAAAAAGGTACGCTTTTTTATTTACACATTAATACACATTAAAATGTCAATTGATTTGAGTCACCCAGTTCCTTTGCAGGCTTTCCTGCGGCAGGAACGGATTTAGCACGATACTTTTCAAGCTCCGCCATAGCCTCAGCAGGCACAATTTCAGCCGATTCAAGCACAGCCTTTTTGCGGAGGGTTATAACTTGTACGCCCTGTGAATTTCTCGATGTTTTGGGCAAAATCATACCTGTATTGAATACAAGGGCATGGCCGCTTGAAGTTCTCAGCAACACATCGCTGTCCTCAGCGGTGAAAATTGCCGCAATAAGGGGAGATTTATCCGAAAAAGCATTGGCAAGCTTTTTGCGGTTTGTCTTTGTTTCGTAGGATTTAAGGGGAATTTTCGCTGCTTTACCGTTTTCAAAGAGGAATATCATATATCCGCTGTAATCAATAGTCGGCACAAGGCATTTCAGATTTTCACCATCGTCAAAACTGAGCTTTGCAGGGATATAATCGCCAAGAATACTCGCCTTGCCGTCCTCAAAAGCACTCGCCTTTGACTTGTAAGCCTGAGCCTTATCCGTAAAGAATATCAGCTCCGTCTTATTTGTAGCCTCAAAGGTCTGACTTATATAGTCGCCCTCTTTAATCTTCTGCTCACCGCTCATACGAAGTGACTGGGGAGTTATTTTCTTGAAATATCCGCTGTCCGTAACAAACAGATGTACAGGATAATCCGGCGTATCGTCGATATCTCCCTCGTCCTCCACATCGGTGATATAGTAGAACTGAGTTTTACGGGGCTGACCATAGTTTTTGATAACATCTTTCAGCTCTTTTATAATAACTGCACGGATCTTCTTCTTATCACCAAGAATTTCCTCCATTTCAGCTATATCCTTTTTCAGCTGATCAACATCTGCCGTTCTGCGGAGAATGTACTCTCTGTTGATATTTCTCAGCTTTATCTCAGCCACATATTCCGCCTGTATTTCGTCAATGCCGAAGCCTATCATAAGATTTGGCACAACATCGGCTTCATTTTCCGTTTCGCGGATAATCTTAATAGCCTTGTCAATATCAAGGAGTATCTTTGCAAGAGCCTCCAGTAAGTGGAGCTTCTCCTTTTTCTTCTGCAAATCGAAATATGTGCGGCGTTTTACACACTCCTCACGGAAAGCAACCCATTCTGTGAGAATTTCCCTTACGCCCATAACCTTAGGCGTACCTGCAATGAGGATATTGAAGTTGCAGGGATAGCTGTCCTGCAAGGGAGTAAGACGGTAAAGCTTCTGCATAAGAGCATCGGGATCCGTACCTCTTTTAAGGTCGATGGCAATTTTCAGACCATCAATACCTGTTTCATCACGGATATATGACACCTCACGGAGTTTGCCCGATTTAACTAAATCAACAACCTTTGAAATAATCGCCTCAACTGTTGTGGAATATGGGATTTCCGTAATTTCAAGGCAATTCGAAGCCTTGTCATAGTTATACTTACAGCGGAGTTTAATGCTTCCCCGTCCTGTTTCGTAAACCTTGTTAAGCTCCGACTCGTCATAGTAGAGGAAGCCCCCGCCCGGAAAATCAGGGCCTTTAAGTGTGCTTAGTATATCATGTTCGGGATTTTTCATCAATGCAATGGTAGTTTCACATATTTCCTCAAGGTTAAAAGGACACACGTTGCTTGCCATAGATACGGCGATACCCGTATTTGCATTTACAAGGACTGTGGGGAATGTGGCAGGGAGCAATGTCGGCTCCTGCATTGTATTGTCATAGTTGGGTACAAAATCAACAGTATCCTTATCAATATCACGGAAAAGCTCCGCACATATCCTTTCCAGCTTAACCTCGGTATATCGTGAGGCAGCGGCTTTCATATTTGAGGAATACTGCTTTCCGAAAGTTCCCTTAGAGTCAACATATGGGTGAAGAAGTGCTTCATTTCCCCTTGTAAGACGAACCATTGTTTCATAAATGGACTGGTCGCCGTGGGGATTGAGTTTCATTGTTGCACCCACAACATTAGCAGATTTTGAACGCTCCTTATCAGGATTGAGCAAGCCGCTTTTATACATCATATATAAAAGCTTGCGGTGAGAGGGCTTGAAACCGTCAATTTCGGGCAATGCTCTTGAAATAATAACGCTCATAGCGTAGGGCATATAATTCTTTTTCAGGGTATCGGTTATAGTTTCGTCAACAATACTTCCCGAACCCTCTATATAAGCCTCGTGCTTGAAAGCGGCAGGCTTTTTCGGTGTTTCTCTTTTACGCGGCATTTTTTCTCTCCTTTAGCTTATATCAGCCATTTCAAGATAATCGGCTCCGTATTCAGCGATATAGTCCTTACGGCCCTGTAAATCATCACCAAGAAGCATTTCAAAAATCTCGGCAGATTCGCGGATATCATCAGTTGTTACCTTGATAAGTCGGCGTGTATCGGGATTCATTGTGGTCAGGTTCATCATATCAGGTTCGTTTTCACCAAGACCTTTTGAACGCTGGATCGTATGCTTTTTATCCCCGATTTGTGCGAGTATACGCTGTTTTTCCTGCTCCGTATAGGCGAAATATGTCTTTTCCTTTGTGTTTATCTCGAAAAGGGGCGATTCCGCAATATATACATATCCCTGCTCAATGAGAGTTGGAGTCAGCCTGTAGAGCATAGTCAGAATAAGAGTACGGATCTGGAAGCCGTCAACATCGGCATCGGTACATATTACGATTTTGCTCCAGCGGAAATTATTGATATCAAAGGTGGATAGCTCCTTATTAGCCTTTGTTGTGACCTCAACACCACAGCCGAGTACCTTAATCAAATCCGTAATGATATCGCTTTTGAAAATCTTGGTATACTCCGCTTTAAGGCAGTTAAGAATTTTACCGCGGATCGGGATAACAGCCTGAAATTCCGAGTCACGGGCAAGCTTTACAGAACCGAGAGCCGAGTCACCCTCCACTATATAAATCTCACGGCGTGTAATATCCTTTGTACGGCAGTCAACAAATTTTTCAACGCTGTTTGCAAGGTCAATTGTTCCCGTAAGCTTCTTTTTCATATTCAGACGAGTTTTCTCAGCATTTTCACGGCTTCTCTTGTTAAGGAGTATCTGCTCGGAGATACGCTTTGCCTCGTCGGGATTTTCTATGAAGTATACCTCCAGCTGATGACGGAGAAACTCTGTCATAGCCTCACGGATAAACTTATTTGTAATAGCCTTTTTCGTCTGGTTTTCGTAGGATGTTACCGTTGAAAAAGACGATGAAACGAGGATAAGACACTCGTCAACATCCTCATATTTTATCTTGCTTTCGTTTTTCTGATAGCCGTTGACGGACTTGATATAGCTGTCGATCTGTGCAGTAAATGCACGTTTTACAGCGTCCTCAGGTGAGCCGCCATGTTCAAGAAAACTTGAATTGTGGTAATATTCTGTCAGCTTCGCCTTATTTGAAAAAGTGAGAGCAACATCAAGCTTTACCTTGTATTCAGGCTTGTCTTCACGGTCTTTACCCTTTTTCTCCGCAGTCCAATGCTGAACGGAAGTGAGAGCATCCTCCCCTGCTATTTCAGTAACATAGTCGGTTATGCCGTTTTCATAGATAAATTCAGTTTCGTTAAATCCACCTGCTTCGTTCTGAAATCTGAACAGAAACAGTATATTCGGGTTTACAACAGCCTGACGTTTCAGAATATCGTGGAAATATTCCTCCGATATGTTAATATCTGTAAATACGTCAAGATCGGGACGCCATCGAGTCTTTGTACCTGTCTGCTTCTTCTTTGTTTCTTCCTTTTTAAGACCGCCGACGTTGTTACCCTTTTCAAAATGCAGGTTGTATTTATAGCCGTCCCGTACAACCTCAACATCCATATATTCCGAGGCAAACTGTGTTGCGCAAAGTCCCAGACCATTAAGTCCGAGGGAATACTCGTAGGACTCAGATGAAGCGTCATATTTTCCGCCTGCATAAAGCTCACAGTAAACAAGCTCCCAGTTGAAGCGCTTTTCATTGTTATTGTAGTCAACGGGACAGCCGCGCCCGAAATCCTCAACCTCGATATCGTGATTGCGGTAATAGGTTATAACTATTTTATTTCCGTAGCCTGCTCGTGCTTCATCTATAGAGTTAGAAATAACCTCGAATATGGAATGTTCACAGCCGTCAAGACCGTCCGAACCGAAAATAACCGCAGGACGTTTGCGCACCTTATCGGCACCTTTAAGCATGGTAATACTATCGTTGCCGTAATCCTTTTTCTTAGCCATATATTTTTATCCTTTCACCCTTAAAAGAGTATTTCACGGAGTTTTTTCATGTATCCTGAAAATTATAACATAAATAAAATTTTTTTGCAAGCCTATTCTGCGGATTTTTCCGCTGAAATCTCTTTTCTGTCTATAATATTATTTATCCACAGATCGCTTTTTACCATAAAATATCCGATGATAACCTTTATGATCTCGGAAAATGTGACTATTGCCCACAGAGGACGGATATCCAGATCCGTAAAATATGACAGAATAAAGGCAAGGGGTATCATAAGCAGAAAGGTATAGCCGAAATCAAAAAGGAAGGTTATACCCGTTCTGCCGCCGCTTCTGAGAGTAAAGTAACAGGCATTTGTATACGACCACAAGGGCATAGCAAGCGCCTGTACAATTATCATATATGAAGCAAGATCGCGGATCTCATCAGTTGTCTTGTAAAACTCAGGAAATACATTGCCGAGAGGCAGAATAAGTACCGCAACAACAACAGTTACAGCCACACTGAAAAAAATCAGCTTATTGTCAATGCTTCTTGCCTCTTTCAGCTTATTTGCACCAAGCTTTGCACCAACTACTATACCAATACAGGATCCAAGCTGTATATAAATTGCTCCGAAAAGGTTTGTCATCGTACTTGAAATATTTCTTGCCGCCACAACATCAAGACCGCGAACTGAATAGCACTGAGCGATAATGGACATACCTGCCGCCCACAGAAATTCATTGAAAAGCAGGGGCAGACCTTTAATAAGCATTTTCCTCACAAGATCCGAGGGGATATAGAAGCCTTTGAATACTCCTACAATATATCTGTTCTTTTTCGGATTTGCGTGAGTCCATACAATAACCACAAGAGCTTCTATGAATTTCGCAGCAACCGTAGCTATAGCTGCACCCTTTACGCCCATTTCCGGGAAGCCGAATTTTCCGAAGATAAGAGCATAGTCCAGAAAGATATTCACGCCCACCGCTGCCAATGAACCGATCATAGGTATACGCGTTTCACCGCACTCACGGACTACGCTGGAGTACGCCTGACCGATACCAAAGGGAACAAGACCAAGGAGCATATACAGCATATACTCCTTGCCGTATTTCATTGTAGCTTCTATTCTTTCAGGAGCATCATCCTTGCTTATAAAGAGGTCGATAAGCGGCTCATCAAAGAAATAGAATATAGCCGCACCGAGAGCTATGATCAGCGATACCGCAATAAGACGGTATCTGACGGTGTATTTCTGCCCCTCGTGATCACCCTTTCCGAAGAACTGAGCGCCGAAAATACTCGGCCCCGCAACGGCACCAAATATGGTTATATTGAACACGAAAATGAATTGATTTACGATAGATACGCCGTTCATCTGCTCTGTACCGACTTGTCCCACCATTATATTATCAATAAGGCTTACAAAATTGGTAACGAGATTTTGCAGTATCATCGGTATTACCATAAACAGCACATTTTTGTAGAACTGCTTGTCGCCTATAAATTTTTCTCTGAAACTTTTAAACATATTTTCCCTCCGTTTTCTTTTCGCTTAAAGATTATAGCACTATATTTCGGGAATGTCAAGTCTTTTTGTGTTCGAATGTTAGCCATTTTGTAATTGAGCCGTTAGCCGTTAGCCTTTAGCTGTTAGCAAATAAAAAACCTGAGATTTTCACCTCAGGCTTTCAGTCTGTCGAATACATTCATTTTCTAAAACGGGGATTCCAAAGGACACTGTCCTTTGGCGAAGTCCAGAGGCAGAGCCTCTGGCAGGGTATGGGACAGAGTCCCATGCAGAGCAAGGCTCTGCGATGCGTTCAAGCGCTCTGCAAGGGGTGAATTTTACAACAGTCCTGTGGACTGTTGTAAAAGAGGGGACGCTCTGCAAGAGAGAGCGTCCCCTTATCGAATTATTTTGTCTTTTTCGACAATCTCAAATCTGAGATTTTCACATCAGGCTTTTCAAAATTGGTATTAGTTTTTATTTCGCTTTTCCTTGCAGGTCTTGACGAACCACACAATAACCATTAATGCAATAAATACAGCTATAGCAAATAATACTGCGGCGGCAAAAATATTTCCGTCTTTTGCATTGTTTATGCCGCATACTGTAATAATTCCAATCAGACCAATGTAAAATCCGAAAAACAAAACCAGTAACAATATACGCAAGGGCATAGGCACTCTTTTGCTTGTGCCTGCTTCAAGCGACCCCTCAATTAACAAAGAACCAATGAACTCTGTCAAAAACTCAATAAACATATTTAATTCCCCCTAAATCCCTTTTATAACATAGGGCGGACACAATGAAATGCTCCCCTTTTGTTAGACAATGTGGTATAATAGAAATATACCCAAAAGAAGTCTAACGAAAGGGGGCATTTTTATGCCTAAAGGGAAACCAAACAAGAGATATACACCTGAATTCAAGATCATGGTCGTGGA
>JAGAMB010000012.1 GCA_017624895.1 Ruminococcus sp.
ATACAAGCTTTTGTTCTAATGTAAAACTTTCTTTAGGGCAAATTATCAGCGTGGATACCACGCACCGACTTTTGTGCCAGTTTTTTCTTCTCCCCCTTCCTATGGTTGTCCCTTTGGTTTGTGCAAAATTTGCAATATACAGAAATACTGCAATATAACGAAAAATCTGCAACGTAACGTAAAGTAGCAGGGGCGGATATTATCCGCCCACGGACTGCCAAAGGCAGCCCCTACACAAATCTGTGGTTTCCGATAAAATTGCCGCACCCAAACCTATAGGCTAACAGCTAATGGCTAAATTATACACATAATTACGCATTATCATAATCTAATGGCTAAAAGCTGACAGCTAAAGTCTTACTGTTTCTATCAAGCAAATTCAACAACTACAACAAAACAAACAGAGCCATTTAGTGCAAATCACCAAACAATGTATAAAACCCTTGACAAATGAGAATAATAGTGGTAAATTAATATTAGCACTCAGAGAGAATGAGTGCTAACACACTAAGACCTTTAATGCTAAAGGAAAGGAGACTGCTATTGTGGACGACAGAAAACTAAAGGTTCTTGCCGCTGTAGTTGATGAGTATATAAAAACAGGCGAACCTGTCGGCTCAAAGGCTGTATCTAAGCTGGAGCATATAAAAGTATCTGCCGCTACCATCCGCAACGATATGGCAGTTCTCGAACAGTTAGGCTATCTCGAACAGCCTCATACTTCCGCCGGAAGAATACCTACCTATCAGGGCTACAGGCTGTATATCGACGAGCTTATGACGCTGTCGGAGCTTCCCGATGACGAAAAGCTCCGACTTGATGAGCTTCTGGGTGACGAAAATACCCCTGAGGAGCTGCTTATTCAAAATGCAGCAACCGCACTTACAGAGCTTACTCAATGTGCCGCAGTCGTTACAAACTCTGCACCGAGATTTTCCGTTATATCTAAAGTTGAGGTTATTCCCACGGGAAAAAGACTTTATGTCATACTTCTTATTACCTCAAACGGCAGTATAAAGAATAAGGCTTGCAGGCTTGAATTTGACCTCAGCCACGAGCAGCTTGACTTCTTTACAAAGTATATCGACGAAAACCTCAGCGGTGTATCTGTTGACGAGCTTTCGGAGGAAATGCTTGATAAAATAATATCAGCTGTTTCTGCATATATGATAAGCCTTTCTCCTCTTGTAAAGGGTATATGTGAGCTTTCAGAGGATCTGAAACAGCAGCAGCTTACAGTAAGCGGAAGCGAAAAGCTCCTCTCCTGTGAGGAACTTGACAAAATGGAAGTAGTCCGCTTTATTCAGCACAAAAATGAGCTTACCGATTTTCTGGAGGACTCATTCAGCGGAATACAGGTAAAATTCGGTGCTGACGGTAATTTTGCAATCGGCAATTCAAGTATGATCGTTTCAAAATACCGCAAAAAAGGCAAGGAAGCCGGCTCCCTCGGAGTTATCGGCCCCATGCGCGTGGACTATAAGAAAATTATACCTTATATTGATTACCTCACCCATAAGATTACTGCTCTTATGTCGGAGGATGATAATACAGAAGCAGATACCGTTATTATAGACGGCTCTGCGGAAAGGAGCAGCAATGACTGAACAGATCAACAAAGAAGCAGAAGAAATTCTCGAAAATACCGAAAATGACATGGAAACAGCAGCTCAGGAAATTTCAGAGGAAACTACCGATGAGGACGACGCTGTAAGCGAGTATAATGACGTTGCCGCACAGATCGCTGATCTGGAGGAAAAGCTTGAGGAGGCAAATGAAAAATATGTCCGCCTTTTCGCTGAATACGACAACTACCGTAAGCGTACAGCCCGTGAAAAGACCGATACTTTCGCTAACGCTTCTGCTAAATGTATCGAAAATCTCCTGCCTGTTGTTGACAGCTATGAGCGTTCACTGGAATTTGAATGTTCTGACGAAAATTTCAAGAACGGTATGGTGATGATATTCAATCAGTTAAAGGAATTTATGGCTAAGATGAATGTTGCCGAAATTGAATCTCTCGGAGCAGAATTTGATCCAAATTTCCACAACGCTATTCAGCAGATGACTGATACGGACTATGCTGACAACCATGTATGCGCTGTATTCCAGAAGGGCTATATGATGGGCGATAAGCTTATCCGTCCTGCTATGGTTGCAGTTGCTAAGGATTGAGCCTTTAGCCATTAGCTATTAGCTTTTTGTAAACTGAAATTATATTGCTAACAATAATTTGTAGGGACACGTCGTGCCGTGTCCGCAAAAAAATCTTTAAAGACGAGTAAGAATTAATTCTTAATTCTTAATTCATAATTCTTAATTAATATTCGGAGGTTATTATTATGGGAAAAATTATTGGTATTGATCTTGGTACAACTAACTCTTGCGTAGCTGTTGTTGAGGGCGGTAACGCTGTAGTTATCCCCAACAGCGAGGGTGCAAGAACTACTCCCTCTGTTGTTGCTTTCACAAATAACGGCGAGCGTCTTGTTGGTCAGGTAGCTAAAAGACAGGCTATCACTAACCACGACAGAACAGTTTCTTCTATCAAAAGACATATGGGTACAAATTATAAGGTTACTATCGACGGTAAGAGCTATACTCCTCAGGAAATCTCAGCTATGACTCTCCAGAAGCTCAAGGCTGACGCTGAGGCTTACCTCGGTGAAACTGTAACTGAGGCTGTTATTACTGTTCCTGCTTACTTCACAGACGCACAGCGTCAGGCTACAAAGGACGCAGGTCAGATTGCAGGTCTTACTGTTAAGCGTATCATCAACGAGCCTACTGCTGCTGCTCTCTCCTACGGTATCGACAAGGAAGAAGAACAGACAGTTATGGTATACGATCTTGGCGGCGGTACATTCGACGTTTCCATTATCGAAATGGGTGAGGACGTTCAGCAGGTACTCGCTACAGCAGGTAACAACCGTCTTGGCGGTGACGACTTCGACCAGCGTATAATCAACTGGATCATTGACGAGTTCAAGAAGTCCGACGGAGTTGATCTCTCTCAGGATAAAATGGCTTATCAGCGCCTTAAAGACGCTGCTGAAAAGGCTAAGATTGAGCTTTCTTCAACAACAACTTCAAATATCAACATTCCTTTCATCACTGTTGATGCAAGCGGTGTTCCAAAGCACCTTGACCTCACTCTCACACAGGCTAAGTTCAATGAGCTTACAGCTGATCTCGTAGAGGCTACAATGGGACCTGTTCGTCAGGCTCTCTCCGACAGCGGACTTTCAATCTCCGAAATCAATAAGGTTCTTATGGTCGGCGGTTCTTCAAGAATTCCTGCTGTTCAGGAAGCTGTTAAGAAGCTTATCGGCAAGGAGCCTTTCAAGGGCATCAACCCCGATGAGTGCGTAGCTCTCGGTGCTGCATATCAGGGCGGCGTTCTCGGCGGCGATGTTAAGAACGGACTTCTCCTCCTTGACGTTACTCCCCTTTCTCTCGGTATCGAGACAGCCGGCGGCGTATGCACAAGAATGATCGAGAGAAATACAACAATTCCTACAAAGAAGTCACAGGTATTCTCAACATATTCCGACAACCAGCCTGCGGTTGATATCAACGTACTTCAGGGTGAGCGTGAATTCGCTAAGGATAACAAGCAGCTCGGCACATTCCGTCTTGACGGTATCGCTCCTGCTCCAAGAGGAATCCCCCAGATCGAGGTAACATTCGATATCGACCAGAACGGTATCGTTCACGTTTCCGCTAAGGATCTCGGCACAGGCAAGGAACAGAATATTACAATCACTTCTTCAACAAATATGTCTAAGGACGATATCGACCGCGCTGTTAAGGAAGCTGAGCAGTACGCTGCTGAGGACAAGAAGCGCCGTGAGGAAGTTGATACAAAGAATGAGGCTGAAAATCTCGTATTCCAGTGCGAAAAGGCTCTTGCTGATTTCGGCGATAAGGTATCCGCTGACGAAAAGGCTGATATTGAGCAGAAGTCCGCTGCATTAAAGGCTGCTTGCGAGGCTAACAACGCTGACGAAATCAAGCGCCTTAAAGAGGATCTTCAGAAGTCCTTCTACGACCTCTCTGCTAAGATTTACCAGCAGGCAAATCCCGACGGTCAGGGCATTGATCCCTCACAGTTCGCTAATATGGGCGGTGAGGCTGCTTCACCAAGCGATGACGGTGTGGTTGACGCTGACTTCACAGAGGTTTAATTAAAAAGGATAATCTTAGGGCGAAGATACCTTCGCCCTAATGGTGTATTTATATACAGCTGTTAGCCGTTAGCCATTAGCTTTTAGCTTATGGTTCAATTGCTAACGGCTTATAGCTAAAGGCTAAAGGCTCAATTTAATTATATACAGCTGTTAGCTTTTAGCTTATGGTTCAATTGCTAATGGCTTATAGCTAAAGGCTAAAGGCTCAATTTAATTATATACAGCCGTTAGCCATTAGCTTTTAGCTTACGGTTCAATTGCTAATAGCTAATAGCTTATAGCTAAAGGCTCAATTTAAAATTGGAGAAAATTTATGGCTGAAAAAAGAGATTATTATGAAGTCCTTGGCATACAAAAAGGTGCTACCGAGGACGAGATAAAAAAGGCTTACAGAAAAAAAGCAAGAGAATGTCACCCCGATCTGCACCCCGATGATCCCTCATACATTGAGAAATTTCAGGAGGTAAACGAGGCTAACGAGGTTCTGTCCGATCCCGATAAACGTGCAAGATACGATCAGTTCGGTCATGCCGGCGTTGATCCCAATTACGGCGGAGGCGGCGGCTTCGACGGTATGGGCGGAATGGGCGGCTTCGGTGATATCGGAGATATCCTCGAAAGTATGTTCGGCGGCTTCGGCGGAGGTTTCGGCGGCTCACGTTCAGGCGGAAATCCCAACGCACCACGCAGAGGTTCTGATATTCAGGAGTCTGTGACAATCAGCTTTATGGATGCCTGCCACGGCAAAAAGCAGGAAATCAAGACATTCCGTATGGCTGTCTGCGAGTCTTGTAAAGGTACGGGCGCTGACGCAGGCACAACAGCTGAGGTATGTCCCGATTGTCACGGCAGAGGCTCTGTCAAGACAACTCAGCGTACACCATTCGGAGCAATTTCCTCCACAAAGATATGTCCTCATTGCGGCGGTAAGGGTAAAATTGTCAAAAATCCCTGTACAAAATGCCGCGGAGTGGGCAGAACACGCGTTCAGAAGATTGTCAATGTGGATATCCCGGCAGGTATCGACAACGGTCAGACAATCCGCCTTAATGGTCAGGGCGACTGCGGTATAAATAACGGGCCGTCTGGAGATCTCCTCCTCAATGTTACTGTTAAGAGCCATCCTCTTTTCAGCCGTGACGGAGCTGATATTTCCTGCGAAATCCCTGTTACTTATATGGACGCTGTTCTTGGCGCTGAAATTACCGTTCCAACAATTGACGGCGATGTTAAATTCAATATATCCGCCGGAACTCAGAACGGTACTGTTTTCAATCTCAAGAGCAAGGGCGTTAAGCGTATCAACAGAGCTGACCGCGGAAATCAGTATGTGAAGATTTTTGTAGAAGTTCCGAAAAATCTCAATAAGAAGCAGAAAGACCTGCTTAAAGCATTTGAGGAGTCACTTACAGAGAAGAACTACGCAAAGCGTCAGAGCTTCTTTGATAAGCTCAAAGATAAGCTGAATTTTTAATAGACATAGCAGAAGCACCGTGGATTATCCGCGGTGCTTTCTTGTTGAAATAAAAAATATGTAAATTTCAGGATTTTACTGCGAGATTTGAGGGGTGAAAGCAGTATAATATATGAAAGGGGAAATATGAGCGTATATGATAATCGACACAAGACAATAAATCAGCAGTATATATAAAAAGCCAATCTCAATTTAGGCTAATATGACAATTGACAATAGTATATATGTAAGGTATAATTAATACAAGGAAAAGTTTTCTATATGGGAAAGGTGATACCGATGGTTTGATTTGTTTTAATATGAATGTTTCCTCTTATTTATGGATTGCATAAGACAATTACAAGTTAAAATGGTAAATTTTAACTTGATTTATTAGGAAGGTGAAAATTATGTTAAAAAAAGCTATTTCTATTGTTGCTTCATTTTCTGTATTGTGTTTAAGTGCATATACAAAAGATGGAGTGCCTATGGCAAGTTTTGCGGATGATTTATATCAAGAAGATTCAATTTATGCAATTGAGAGAGCAGGTGCTTTGCCAGAAGGAGATGCGTATAAGGATCTGGAATTTTATGGAGGAGAAGCAGAAATAAATAATATTAATGGTGCTTCAACAAGGGCTTTACCTTCTTTTGTTGATTTAAGTACGAGTCCGTGTTTTCCACCTTTAGGTAATCAAGGAAATTCGGGTGCATGTGTAGCGTTTGCTACAACTTATTATCAATTTTCCTATGAAGTTAATAGAATAAACGGTGTTACTTCGCCTGATGATAGAGTTGTTTATTCACCTAAATGGACATATAATTCAATAAATTTAGGAGTAGACAATGGTTCATATATGACAGATGCATATACCATATTAAGCAATTTTGGTGCATTGAAGTCGGCAGATTTGCCATTTGATAGTAATTATCAATGGATTCCGGGTAATACTAATTTGAATTCTGATGAAATGATTGAAGAACGAATGGAAGCATTGGAAACAAGGGTTAGTACTTTCTATAGTTATAGTTTGCCAAGTACAGGTACTTTTATAGATAATCCTAATGATTCTGATTTGTTTACTATAAAAAATTTATTGAATTTAGGAAAAGTACTAACAATTACAACACCTATTACATATAATTACAAAAATGGCGTTGATAGGAACAACTCAACTATTAAAGTTAATTATCGTTGTCGTGGTGGCGGAGGGCATGCTATGACTGTAGTTGGTTATGATGATAATGTGTGGTGTGACGTAAATGACAATGGAGTAGCAGAAGATTGTGAAAAAGGTGCTTTTAAAATAGCCAATTCTTATGGAACGTCAGGTGCTAGCAATGATACAAATGGATTTAAATGGGTATTATATGATGCTTTAAACGAAGTTAGTGCGAATAATATTAACAATTGGGAATCGTATTTATCTGGAACTCGCGTTCAAGCATTACGTTATGAAACATCAAGTCCAACTTTTTGGTACATTAGCGTATCCAAAAATGATGTGCATTATGTTGGTGAAATCGAAATCGACACAAGTAGTAATGAGTTGTCTGATTACCAGTTTAGATTTGGTCGTTCTACACGCGGCTCTAATAATCCTTCTTACGCAAATTTCAATATGTTGCCAGCAACTTTGGGTGCTGGAACATATAAAGGAAAAATATTGTTTGATTACGATTATTTTTGTAGTCCGATTTCATCATATTATAACGGTTATGATTGGTATGTGAAATTTACAGAATTTGCTACTCCATATACATTTAATTTTAAAGTGGTTGATAGTTTAGAAAATGTAATAAGTGGCTATGGAACGAGTAATGCTAATCATACAAAATCTGTAAACATTGGTATAAAACACGGTGACCTTGATTATAATAGCATGATAACACCGACTGATTCCGATATGATTCTTTTATATATTGCGGGAGAAATTGAATTATCAAATTTGCAGTATGCATTAGCAGATTTTAATAGAAATGGAGAAGTAACAATGGCAGATGCAGCTGCTATATTACAGTACATTGGGCAAGGAGGAATGAAGTAATGAAAAAATCAATAATATTACTTGCGTGTTGTTCAGTATTTACGGTTAGCAATGCAACCGTTGCCAATTCAGCTGAACGTAATAATAGCGAGGATATCAGCAAATTTACATTTAATGATTATATGAATATGACAGATGAAGAAATTTCTGAATATTTCAAGTTGTCGGAGTATTATTTCGGAGATGAAACAGTTGATGATGCAGTAAAGTTTGAAAAATATCTCAATACACCTCCCTCATTTTTCGGAGGTGACATTTGGTGTGATGTAGAGTATGCTTCGTATGAAAAATTCATTTCAGGAGAATCTAACCCATATCTGTGTTTTTCGCCTGAAAAGTACATTGAAACTGTTGATTTTTCGCCTGAGGATTTGGGATATCCTGCAAACTGGGAATTAGAGGGATATAATGGCAAGTGGATAGTTGAGCTTGGCGACGGCTCAGTTATTTCCAAAGATATAAATGAATACAGATTGCACGTTCCGATTGAGGTTATAGCCGATTTTGAGACTTACGTAAGACTTGATTTATCAAAGAAATATTTTAACGAAATTGAAAATAATAATTTGTATGGAATAGAATACTGTGAAGGATTAATCGGACAATTTAAGAGCCGAGGTGATGGATATGAAGTGGCGCAGAACAGAGGCGATGCAAACTGCGACAACATTCAGTCAATGGCAGATGCGGCGGCGATTTTACAGGCAATTGGCAATCCTGACAAGTACGCATTATCCGATCAGGGCGAATTTAACGCGGACTATGCAGGCGATGGTTTAACAGCCGACGATGCTATTGCGATACAGAAAAAAATTGCAGGCATAACAGAATAGAAACATAAACATAAATATAAAACAAAAGGGAGCGAAATCGCTCCCTTTTCTTAATAGTTGCTCTTTTTAACGTTCTTTCTGATAACCTTTCTCATTCTGTCGCAGGTTTCCTCAGGAAAGGTAGTCACAAAGGTCAGCGCCTGATTGTGAGCCTCCTCGTGGCTTAATTTCAGAAAACGTCGGAAGAAAATATAGGTTTCATTAAAATTGCGGAATATATCCTTTACCGCCTCGACACCCTCAGGAGTAAGCATAACGCTTATGCCGAAATCCTCGTATACAAGCCCCGAATTGGCAAGACAGCGAAGCGTTTTGCTGACGCTTGAACGCGATACCCCAAGATGTCTGGCAATATCTACGCTTTTTACTTCCTCGGACTCAGCCGAAAGCTCCTGTATCGCTGTGAGATATTTCACCTGTGCGGCACAGTATTTCATATTTTTCCCTCCTATTTGTCAGAGTCAATGAGATGCCAGTAGCCTTTCAGATAAACTGCTCCCGAAATTACTGTAAGAGCTGTGGAAATCCATATAAGCGCAGGAATGATCCAGTAATCCACCGCATTTACAACGGCTTCGGGGATTCCAAAACTGAAATCGTGGCATATACTCAGCCACGCAAGCGCCGCAACTATAGCCACCATAGTGAAAGCTGTTTTCAGCTTTCCCCATATGCCTGCTGCAACGACAATTCCACTATCAGCTGCAAGAAGCCTAAGTCCTGATACCATAAACTCTCTCGCACTAATGATAATAAGGGGAATTGCTCCCATATGAACCTCGTCAAGCTCTACAAATACCGTCAGCGCCGACAATACAAGCACCTTGTCAGCAAGCGGATCAAGAAATTTTCCGAAGTTTGTCACAAGATTTCTCGCTCTTGCAATTTTTCCGTCAAGGGCATCGGTTATTGATGCAGCGGCAAAAATGATAAGTGCAAAAAGATAATTGCAGGGTATGTCGATGTAGATGAACAAGAGAAAAAATGGTATGAGAATAACTCTCAGCAGCGTCAGCTTATTTGGTAAATTCATTCGATCACTTCTCCTATCAGGTCATAGTCAAGGGTGTCTGTAATTTTAATCTTCACGTAATCACCTATTTTAAGCGGATTTTCCGATGTAAAGAACACCTTTCCGTCAATATCGGGAGCGTCAAGGGCTGTACGTCCGAAGAAGCACTCCCCGAAGCGGTCATATCCCTCCACAACGGCTTCAAGCTCCGCGTCCATAAGCTTTTTATTGTTGTCATAGCTTCTTTCAAGCTGCTGTTCCATAATGATATCGGCACGGTGAGCCGCAACTTCCTCGTCAACCTGATTATCAAAGCCTGCCGCCTTTGTTCCCTCCTCTGCGGAGTATGGGAAACAGCCGAGTCTGTCGAAGCCTACACGGTCAACAAATTCAGCAAGAGCGTTGAACTGCTCCTCAGTTTCGCCGGGGAAGCCTGTTATCAGCGTAGTGCGGAGAATAACATCGGGTATCTTGCTTCTTATATGTGCAAAGAGCGCTTCAAGCTCCTCCTCGCTGCCCCATCTGTTCATAGCCCCTAATATATCCTTATCGCAGTGCTGAATTGGTATCTCCAGATACTTCACAAGCTTTTCCTCAGAGGCTATTGTGTCCAGAAGCTCGTCTGTAATACGCTCAGGATAGCAATAAAGTGTGCGGATCCATTTCAGACCGTCGATTTTGCAAAGCTCTCTCAGCAGCTCAGGAAGCTTTGACTCCCCGTATAAATCCTCGCCATAGCGTGAGGTGTCCTGTGCAATCACAACAAGCTCAGTTATGCCGTTTTCAGCCAGCTTTTTCGCCTCAGCAAGTACGTCCTCCATAGGGACGCTTCTGTATTTTCCGCGAATCATCGGTATAGCGCAGTATGTACAGCAGTTTGAGCAGCCCTCCGCAACCTTCAGATATGTAAAGAATGGGAGAGTAGAAATAATTCTGTCCCCTGTCATTTCAGCGTCAAGCTTTGAGCCGAATTTTACAACTCTTTCGCCGTTCATGACCTCATTGAGAATATCAACGATATCCTTATTGTTTCCGATTCCGATAACAGCGTCAGCCTCAGGGAAAAGCTCAGCCGCTTCCTCCCTGTAACGTTCTGTAAGACAGCCTGTTATAACGATTTTTTTCAGCGTACCGTCAGCCTTTAAAGCTGCCAGTTCGAGAATTGTTTCGATAGCCTCCTCTTTTGCCGCTTTTATAAAGCCGCAGGTGTTGACTAC
The DNA here is from genome assembly GCA_017624895.1 of Ruminococcus sp. Lineage (GTDB taxonomy): Bacteria > Bacillota > Clostridia > Oscillospirales > Ruminococcaceae > Ruminococcus. Next base: position 10,754 of record JAGAMB010000012.1, read on the forward strand.
CGCAATATCAGCCAATCCCGGCTCTGTTACAAGCTCATATCCGTTTTGTTTCAGTTTATAGAGCATTCTCTCAGAATCCACAAGATTCTTTGAACAGCCCAGCGAAACCATTCCAACCTTAATAGCCATTGTTCAGCACCTTTTCCTTTATTCAAAATATTCCGCAGCAGCACGGTTTATCTCATCATAGCTGTAGCCATACCGCGCAAGGGCATTTTTTGCCTTTTCCACAGATTTCTTATCCGTTTTATCCGTCAGGTATCTGCTGTATTTTCCGCGGAGAAGCAGGGCGAGATTTTCCTCAAAGATATCATCATACTGCTTCAGCGCGTTATATACCGTATCCTCGGTAAGACCTTTCTGCATCATTTCACGCTTTGCACGGCGGTAGCCATATTTTTTTGACTCAACAAGCTTCCGCGCCAGCTTTTCCGCATATCGCTCATCGTTGATAATTCCCGCCCGTGCCAGCTTTTTCACGACTTCAAGGCATAAAGCCTCGTTTTTGTATGTTTCAAGGAGCTTTTCGTATATCTCCTCCGCCGAATAATCCCTGTAGTCAAGACGATACAGGGCATATTCATAAGCCCGACGAAAATTTGAAGCGTATACGATTTTTCTCAGCTCAGTACGCTCAATCTCCATACCCTTTGATATACCGAAATCAGTTATAATGTCGATATGGAGATAAAGCTTCCTTTCATTGTCAATTTCAACCTCAAAGGTTTTACCCTTGTAATGGGTAAGGCACGTAATTTCCATTATTCAGCAGGAGTGAACTCCTCAAACTCGTCGTCAATGCTCTCCAGAAGATCCAGAGCTTCCTCGGAATTTTCGCCGCTGACAGCAGCTGCAATTGAAGCCGCCTTGCTTTTTTCCTTTTTCTTGTCATCCTTGCCCATAAGCTCATCTTTACGCGCAAGAATCTGCTCCTCTATCTCAGCCATAAGCTCAGGCTCGTTTTTCAGAAGCTCCTTTACATTATCACGGCCCTGTCCAAGCTTGCGGTCGCCGTAGCTGAACCATGAGCCGCCCTTCTTGATAATTTCAAGATCGGTAGCAATATCAAGAACCTCGCCTGTACGGGATATACCCTCGCCGTACATCATATCAAACTCAGCCTCTTTAAAAGGAGGTGCAACCTTATTCTTTACAACCTTACATCTTGTGCTTGCTCCGATTATCTGACCGCCTTCCTTGATAACCTCGCCCTTGCGGACTTCGATACGAACAGAGGCATAGAATTTCAGCGCGCGTCCGCCCGGAGTAGTTTCGGGATTTCCGTACATTACGCCGATTTTTTCTCTTATCTGGTTAATGAAGATAGCAACACAGTTTGATTTTGAAATAGCCGCAGTAAGCTTTCTCATTGCCTGCGACATAAGTCTTGCAAGCTGACCTACGTGAAGATCTCCCATTTCTCCGTCAATTTCGGCACGGGTAGTCATAGCGGCAATCGAGTCAAGAACGATAACGTCAATAGCACCTGAACGGATAAGAGCCTCTGCGATTTCAAGAGCCTGCTCACCGCTGTCGGGCTGTGATACAAGGAGGTTGTTGATGTTTACGCCAAGAGCCTTTGCATAGTTAGGATCAAGGGCGTGTTCAACGTCGATAAAGGCAACTTCGCCGTCAAGCTTCTGTGCCTGTGCAATAACGGAAAGGGCAACAGTTGTTTTACCTGAGCTTTCAGGGCCGTAGATCTCAACAATACGTCCTCTCGGCACACCGCCTATTCCCAGCGCCATATCAAGAGTCATAGAGCCTGTGGGAATAGCGTCAACGTTAAGCACCTTTGTTTCGCCAAGACGCATTACTGCACCTGCGCCGTATCTCTTTTCAAGCTGCTTCAACGCACTTGCAAGCGCCTCTTTCTTGTCGTCCTTTGCTGTTACCTTTACAACTGTGGGTTTTGTTTTAAGTTCCTTTTTTGCCATATTATACCTCCGTTTTCCTTGCTGTGACAGTTCGGATTATACCGCCGCCGTCACGGCTGAATTTTATATCTGTAAAACCGTTTTCTCTCAATATTTTTTCTATATCTTTTTCCTGCCCCATACCAAATTCATAGCAGAGATATCCGCTGTCTTTCAGGGATTTTCTCCATAGGGGCGTCATTGCGCGGTAGAAGTCAAGACCGTCGTTTCCGCCAAAAAGGGCAGTTTCAGGCTCTTTCTGCACTTCAACCTGCAATTCGTCCATATCCTGTGCTGTGAGGTATGGGGGATTGCTTGCGATTATATCAAGCTCTGTCAGCATTTCTGCTGTTTCCGTGGAAAGCACATCGCCCGTTATTATATTTATATCCGATTTATTCAGCTCGATATTCTGTCTGAGATACGAAAGAGCCTTTTCCGAAAGCTCCACAGCATAGACCTCAGCAGAGGGAATCTCGCTTTTCAGGGCAAGGGCAATACATCCGCTGCCGCTGCATAGATCGGCAATTTTCGGTGATCTCATACCCGTTTTTCTCACGATACCGATTATATCCTCAACAAGAGTTTCCGTGTCGGGACGAGGGATAAGCACACCCTCCCCCACTTTTATGGGAAGTCCCCAGAACTCCCATTCACCTAAAATATACTGCAGCGGCATACCGCTTATACGTTTGTCAACCATTTCAAGAATAGCCGCCTCTTTTTCCGCTTCTACGTTCATATAGGGCAGAAGCAGGGGCATCTTATCTTTCAGCACATCCTGAAAAATACACAGCGTATCGAACTCGCTGTCGGGGATATCAGCCGCCTCCAAAACAGACAGACAATGCCTGTATAGATCCTGCCTTACCATCTGTCCTCCGATTTATCCGCGGGGATACATGGTTTCATTGCCTCAATTGCAATTTCTATCATACTGTCATCAGGCTCACGGGTTGTAATTCTCTGCATTGCAAGTCCGGGAGCTGAAAGTATTTTTGTGAAAAGATTGTCGTGATTTCCTGCAAGACGTATGCACTCGTAGGAGATGCCAACAACTAACGGGAGTGTAGCAAGGCTCAGAAGTGAACGCTGCCACCAGACAAGTCCCTTGGGAACAAAGCACATCACAAATATGCCGATAATGAGAACTATGAATATAAAGCTTGTGCCGCAGCGCTTGTGGAAGCGTGACTGCTTGCGGACATTTTCAACAGTAAGGGGCAGCTCAGCCTCGTGGCAGGCAATTGTTTTATGCTCTGCGCCGTGATACATATACTGTCTTTTGATATCCTTCATAAGACTTACCGCCCACATATAGAGAACAAACAGGGCGATTTTAACGATACCCTCCAGCATTGAACGGAGAATACCGGAATTTTCAATATTCGGGATAAGTCCCACAAGGAATTTCGGCATAAAGAAGAAAAGTCCCATAGCCATAACAACACCGATAACAGTACCGATAACCATAATGATATCGAAAGCCTCAGAGGAGAACTTTTCATCATCGCCGCCCTCAATTGGTTTACCGGCTTTTTCGGCAGCCTTTCTTTCAGCCTCAGCCTTTTCGTCCTCGGTCATCTGTTTTTCAGCCGATTTCATAGTGTACTTATATCCCTTTGCAAGAGATGAAACAAAGTTGAAGCAGCCGCGGATAAATGGAGTTTTCCTGTACCACGGAGCTTTTTTGCCGTTATTTTCCTCCCACACTTCAAGGTCAATCGTACCGTCGGGAAGTCGGCAAGCCATTGCGCCCTTTTCGGGGCCAAGCATCATAATGCCCTCAATAAGCGCCTGTCCGCCTATTTTTGATTTGAATTTCTCACCGCTTGGTGAATTGTTGTTTTTACTCATTTTTTTGCTCCTATTTTTAAGCCGTTAGCTATTAGCCTTTAGCCATTAGCCATTAAAAGCCATAAGCTATTAGCTTTATACCATAATTTTTGTATGGGAGGATATTATCCGCCCGCAATTTTGGAACGAAATTCAGTTTTTTGCCAATCTCCACAATAGCTAAAGGCTATTGGCTATAGGCTAATGGCTCAGGATTTTGCCGGCAATGTTATTGTTACCTTAGTACCTTTGCCCTCGCCGGGACTGTATATTTCCAGTTTGCCGCCGTGCATTGCAATGATTTCATCTGCAACAGCAAGTCCGATACCCGAACCTCGCCTTGTATGATTTGCCTTGTAAAACTTCGTCTTGACCTTAGCAAGGTCACTTTCCTTGATACCGCAGCCTGTATCCTTTACAGATACTCTTATTCTGCCGTCCTTTACTCCTGCCTTGATAGTCACCGTTCCGCCTGTTTCGGAATATTTCAGCGCATTGTCGATAACATTGATGAAAACCTGACGTATGCGGTTTTTATCGCCATACACAAAGGGCAGCATTTCAGGCTCGTCATAAATTATCTTTATCTGCTCACGCCTTGCCTTTTCGGAATACATCAGCACCGCGTCGCCAAGCTCGGCAAGAATATCCATTGTGCTGTTCTGCAAGGTGAAATGACCATTCTGCATACGGGAGAAGTCAAGCAGCTCCTCAACCATCTGCTGAAGTCGTTCCGTTTCGTTTACAATAACTCTTACGCCCTTTTTCATTGTGTCGGGATTTTCGCCGCCGTCCACCATAAGAGTTTCCGCCCAGCCCTTTATGGCTGTAAGAGGCGTTCTCAGCTCATGGGAAACGGAGGATATAAACTCGTTTTTCATAGCCTCCGCCGAGGATAATTCGTCCGCCATATGGTTTATGGACGAACAAAGCTCACCTATTTCATCATCGGTGTTGCTCTGTATGCGGACGGAGAAATCACCCATAGCAAACTTTCGGGTAATTCCGCTTATCTGCCGTATCGGTTTGACGATAGAGCCTGCAAAGTAAAGTCCCGTTATGACGATTATCAGGATTATAGCCGAACATACTGCTGTTACAAATACAATATACCCTTTAATTGTGTTGTCGATTTCCGTCAGCGATGTCACCATTCGCACGGAGCTGTATTCGCTGCTGAAAGAGGAAAGAGGAACAGATACCGCAAGAACCTTTTCGCCCTCCGAGGAAAGCCTGCCGATATAGCTGCCCTCTCCGAACTCCATAGCTTCCTCATAGTCAGGCATAACGTAGTCCTCGTCAGGAGAAAATCCCGATGAAGTCAGCACAACGCGCCCTTTTGAGTTTATCGCCATAAGCTCGATTTTGTCCTTTTCATTAAAGGTTTCCAGCATATTCCGCACCTCTGCGGAAAAGTTTGCGGAGCTGTCCTGCGAGTGTATACTCAGCACACTTGTTACAGCGTTTATCTTCGATATGAGATATTGCTTTGCGGAGCTGTAATAATAGCTCTGTATAGCGTAAATTACCACAAGCTCGATAACGATGAGCGCAAGAACTATAACGCCGAGGTTATTGACGATCCAGCGCTTTGTAATACTTTTTCTTGCCATTACTGAACGTCATTCCATTTGTAGCCGTAGCCCCAGATAGTTATGATATACTTCGGGCTTGAGGGTTCTTCCTCGATTTTCATACGTATACGTCTTATATTTACGTCAACGATCTTATCATCGCCGTAGTAGCTTTCGCCCCATATGTGATTGAGTATGCTTGCTCGGTCAAGGGCGGTATTCTTGTTATTCATAAAGTATTCCAGTATCTGATACTCAACCTGCGTAAGCTCAATAGGCTCGCCGTTTTTTGTAACGGTGCGGCTTTTCAGATTAAGCACAAAGGGGCCGCTTTCGATAAGGCTGTGCTGCTCATTCTTGATAAAGCTCATACATACGCGGCGGTATATAGCGTCAACTCTTGCAGTAAGCTCCGAGGGAGAAAATGGCTTTGTTATGTAGTCGTCAGCGCCTATCATAAGTCCGCTTACCTTATCCATCTCCTGTGTTCTTGCTGTCAGCATAATTATACCGATAGTAGAGCTTTTTTCTCTTATCTTCTTACAGACAGTAAAGCCGTCAATTCCCGGCATCATAATGTCAAGAAGCACAATATCAAAGTTTCCGTGTTCCTGATCAAAGGTTTTAAGTGCAGCCTCGCCGCAGTTTACGTCAACTACCTCATAGCCTGCACGTTTAAGATTAATGACCACAAATTCTCTTATGGTATCTTCGTCCTCACAAATCAATATACGTTTCATAATAATACCTCTTTTAGTTGAATTTGAAGCCTATGGCTGCCTCTGCCTCAGTAACAGCAAGGTCGTCGGTTTTATCAAAAGGCGGAAGATCTGCAAGATATGCCGATTCGCCCTTTGTTCGGAGAAGCATATACCCCGAAGCCGTTCTGTCCTCACGGGAGGCTGCGTCCTCGGCATAGTATATCCGCATAAGCTCTCTGCCGATTTCGCCGTTTTCATAGGCGCATATAACTATTTCATCGTTTATAGCGTCACGCTTCAGCGTAACCCTGTCGTGCCATTTTGCAGGGAAAATGAATATATAACCATCTCCCACGCTGTAATAAGAAACATATTTAAGCTTGCTTCTGCCGTCATTGCCGACAGTAACCCAGTTGGTCAGCCACATAAGCTCACCCTCCGGCGCTTTATCATATCCCGGAGCTACACTCTGTACGGGGATTTCAAGCAATCTGTCGCCGTCTACATCAAAGGAACGGCAGCCCGATGGTCTTTGCGTAACAGCTGACTGTTCCGCGGTATCAAATGCCTTTTGCAGACCGTTTTTATCCATATATACGATATCTGTCTGTATATAGCCGTTTCCGGAAACAGCGTCAATATACAACGCTCTTTCGCCGCTGTCAAGGCTGCCGTAGCTTACCGCGTCAAACTCGGTAAAGCCGCCGCTTAATTCCTCGCGGTAACGGTGATACATACCTGCCTTATCAAGCTTGTAAGCTATCGCCGCCGCAGGTGAATCATTAACAGAGCCTTGCAGCAGGAGAAATTCATTTTCTCCGTCATCGTCAAGATCGGTCACATCAATAAATGAGTAGGACTCGGCAAAAGTTTTTTCAAGTATGCCGTTGCTGTAGCTGTATATAGACGCAGTTTTTTCTGAACGGTTGATAAGACTGCTGCCGATTATCAGATTGATGCGGTTATTTTCTCCCAGCTGTGAAATCATAACACGTTCAATTTCCGAACATTCCGCAGGGGTATCATATACCGACCGCCACTTTCCGTTTTCGCCCCTGTCAAGAATATTTATTCTCAGGGTATTTTCGGGGGCGGCAAGACCTGTTTTCTCATAGAAAACAACAGCCTCGTTTCCGCCGTCGCCGTCGATATCCTCAACGATAAAGGCTGAAAGATATTTGCCTGCCTTTGGGTATTTCAGGCTTATGGAGTCGCCTGCTGCATCGGTCAGGGCATTATATATCTGCTCCTGTTCTATACTCAGCTTCGGCGGAGCAAGAAGATTATCAATACTTGTTCCGAAGGTGCAGCCTGTCATCGTCATCATAAAAGCAGCCGCAGCAGCCGCTTTCAGCGCTTTATTCAGGTATTTTCCAAAAAGCGGAACACAAGCGGTATTTCCTGATTTTCTGCGCTTATCCATTATTTCTGTCGCAGAGCTTTACGTATTCAAGCTCCTTTGCAATAGCCTTGTATGCAGGACGGATTATGCGGTTTCCTGTGAGAACCTCCTCCATACGGTGAGCTGACCAGCCTGCCATTCTTGCAACGGCAAAGAGGGGGGTGAAAAGATCCTCAGGTATACCAAGCATACGGTAAACAAGTCCTGAATACATATCAACATTGGCACACATAGTTTTGCCGCTGCCCTTGATCTCCTTGAAGATTTCGGGAGTAAGACGCTCGATTGTTTCGAGAAGCTTGAATTCCGCCTCGATTTCCTTGCCCTTTGCAAGCTCAAAGGCTTTCTTTTTGAGGATAACAGCACGGGGATCGGAAATAGTGTATACAGCGTGTCCCATACCATAGATAAGTCCTGATTTATCATTGGTTTCTTTTCTTATGGTACGGCGCATATAATCAGCGACCTCGCCCTCGTCCTCCCAGTTCTTTATATTAGCCTTGAAGTTATCGAGCATATTTATTACCTGTATGTTTGCGCCGCCGTGACGGGGACCTTTAAGAGAACATATAGCTCCTGAGTAAGCGGAATAGGGATCAGTTCCTGATGATGTAAGCACACGGCAGGTAAAGGTGGAGTTGTTTCCGCCGCCATGCTCTGCCTGAAGCATAAGCAGACGGTCAAGAAGCTGAGCCTCATCCTCAGTATACTGTCTGTTGGGGCGAAGGAGTGAAAGAATTGTCTGCGCCGTATTTTCCTCATATCTGAGGGGATGCATTATCATACTCTGATTATCGAATACACGGCGTTTTACCTGATAAGCGTTAGCCATAATTACAGGAAGCTTTGCAATAAGGCTTACAGCTGTTTTCATTTCGTTTTCAATTGACTTTACCTCGCAGTCCTCGTCATAGGAGTAAAGAGCGAGTACTGAACGGGAAAGCTTATTCATAATATTCTTTGAGGGGGCTTTAAGTATCATATCCTCCACAAAGCCATTTGGAAGCTCGCGGGAAAGTGAAAGGAGCGTGCAGAAATCTTCAAGCTCCTCCTTATCCGGGAGTCTGCCGAAAAGGAGAAGATATACTGTTTCTTCAAAACCATAGCGGCTTTCCTCCTCAACATTTTTTACAAGGTCGTTTATATTGTAGCCGCGGTAGATGAGCTGTCCGGGAATAGCCTCAACTTCTCCCTCGTTAAGCACATAGCCGTGAACGTTGCAGATATTTGTAATACCGGCAACAACGCCTGTTCCATCGCTTTTGCGCAGACCTCTTTTTACGTGGTATTTCTGATAGAGAGCTGGATCAATAATGGTATTATCTGCAAGCTCCCTGCATAATTTTTTTATATTAGTATTCTTATCTATTAACTTCAAAAAAATCACTCCTTAAAAGTTTTCATATTAATTATACATCATTTAAAAGCCTGTGTCAATCAGATTTCTGTGATGAATGTGAAAGCTTTATGATAAAGGCGTGAAATAAAATCTGAAAGGATATGCCCATGAAAATTATTATTACATCTGTTGTTTTTCTCGCTTTATTTGCCGCTGTTCCTGCAATTCCTGCTATAACTGCTGAAAAAGTATATGTATCAGCCGCAAAGACGGATAATCCTGATATAAAAGAGTATATTTTTGATGATACGGCAGATAAAACAACGGCATCAGATGAGCCATACCGTGTGCTGAACTGCTCCACAGGCGATATAACCGAAGTCAGCGTGAGAGATTACGTCATAGGGGCAGTTGCGGCGGAAATGCCTGCTTCCTTTGAGGAGGAGGCGCTGAAAGCACAGGCTGTTGCGGCTCATACATATGCGGAGCGTCAGAGAAATCTGCAAAAAAAAGCTCCCGATAAGGCTCTGGGGAACGCTGATTTTTCCGATGATCCAAACAAATATCAGGGATTTTTTACCAATGAAAAAATCCGCCGCTATTTCGGGGACAATTACGATACCCATTATAATAAGATAGCCGCCGCTGTTGACGAGGTGCTGCCGTATATAATAGTATATGATGATGAGCCGATAATTGCCGCATTCCACTCAATGTCATCGGGAAAAACTGAAAGTGCGGAAAATATGTGGGGGACAGCGGTGGAATATCTTGTACCTGCTGACAGTAAATCCGACAAAGAAGCTCCGAATTATATTGATGAAACGGAAATAAACGCAGATTTTGTCAAGGCAAGGCTTGAAAAGGTGTTTGAGGGTGTGCAGTTGGGAGATGCTCCCGAAAAGTGGATAAAAACGGGAGAAAAATCTGAGTCGGGAACGGTGCTTGAGGTGACAGTTGGTGATGTAAAGGCAACAGGCAGCGATATCCGTCAGGCATTCGGACTTCGCTCTGCTGATTTTACTGTGGAATACAAGGACGATACTTTCATCTTTACAACACGGGGCTACGGTCACGGCGTTGGTATGTCCCAGTATGGCGCAAATCATATGGCAAAGGAGGGCAAGGACTGGAGAGAAATAATTGAGCATTATTATAATGATTGCGAGATAATCAGATAAATTAAAGGGAGCGATTTCGCTCCCTTCAGAATGTAGAAAAAGGTGCATTGCATAATGGACACGGCACGCCGTGTCCCTACAAAACGGCTATTCTACGTTGTACAATGTAGGGTCACGGCGTGCCGTGACCGCAATTTCGGTACGAAATTCAGGTTTTTCGACAATC
>JAGAMB010000013.1 GCA_017624895.1 Ruminococcus sp.
GTCGAAAAACCTGAATTTCGTACCGAAATTGCGGTCACGGCACGCCGTGACCCTACATTGTACAACGTAGAATAGCCGTTTTGTAGGGACACGGCGTGCCGTGTCCATTATGCAATGCACCTTTTTCTACATTCTGAGGGGTGGATAATATCCGCCCCTACGAATTGGCTATATATCGTAATCCTGTGTAGGGTGCAGCGACTTGCCGCACCCAAACCTAATGGCTAAATGCTAACAGCTAAAGCCTTATATTTCGAAAATAGATAAAACCATTATTTTTGTCGTTTATTTCCGCTTTACATTTTAATGAAAATAGTGTATAATAATTATGTATACGATTTTACATCTGTAATTCAGCTGTAAATTCACCAAATTTGATTTTTAAGAGGCATATTATGGCGAAAAACTATTCTCTCGGTATTGATGTCGGCTCAACTACTGTCAAAACAGTAATTACCGATACGGCAAAAAATATCATCTACTCCCGTTATCAACGGCATTTTTCCAAGGTCAAGGAAACTGTTACGGAACAGCTGGAGCTTATCCGCGAGGCTTATCCCCATGACAGCTTTACTGTATGTATTACAGGCTCGGCAGGTCTGGGACTTGCCAACTCCGCAAACCTCCCATTCGTTCAGGAGGTTCACGCGGCTTTTCTTGCGGTAAAAGAAAAAGTTCCCGACGCTGACGCTGTTATCGAATTAGGCGGCGAGGACGCAAAAATTATCTTCCTTACAGGCGGTGTTGAGCAGCGTATGAACGGCTCCTGCGCAGGCGGTACAGGCGCTTTCATCGACCAGATGGCTACGCTCCTCGGCATTACCGCTGATGAGCTTGACGCACTTTCCCTTAACGCACAAAAAATTTATCCCATCGCTTCACGCTGCGGAGTATTTGCTAAATCCGATGTCCAGCCACTCCTCAATCAAGGCGCTATGCGTGAGGATATCGCTGCAAGTATCTTTCAGGCTGTTGTTGACCAGACTGTATCAGGTCTTGCGCAAGGACGTACTATCGAGGGAAAAGTCCTTTTCCTCGGCGGCCCTCTCCACTTCCTGCATGGACTGAAAAAAGCCTTTGTGAAAACTCTCGGTCTTGACGATAAAAATGCTGTTTTCCCTGAGGACGGCCCTGTATTCGTGGCTTTCGGCTGCGCTCTCCACGGCGCTCAGCTTGGAGAACGATATACGATTGACGATATGATAAATATGGTGAAATCCGCCAAAGCCTCAGACAATATTGTTACAGGTGAGCCTCTTTTCGCTTCACAGGCTGAGTATGAGGAGTTCATCGACCGCCATAAAAAATGCGATTTAGGCTATGCTGATATCCGTACATACAAGGGCGGCGCTTACCTCGGCATTGACGCAGGCTCAACCACCACAAAGCTTGTACTTATTACTGAGGACTGCCGTATTCTATATCACCATTATTCCTCAAATATGGGGCAGCCTCTGGATAAAATCGCCGCACAGGTGAAAACTATCCGCGAGGCAATGAACCCCGATATTATCATAAAAGGCTCGGCTGTTACGGGCTATGGCGAGGATCTGATAAAAGCAGGTCTTTCCGTTGACCACGGAATTGTTGAAACGGTTGCTCACTTCAAAGCGGCAGCCTACTTCTGCCCCGATGTTGATTTTATTATTGATATCGGCGGACAGGATATAAAGTGCTTCCGCATAAAAAATCACAGCATCGACAGCATTATGCTCAACGAGGCTTGTTCCTCCGGCTGCGGCTCATTCATACAGACATTTGCTATGGCGCTCGGCTATGATATCTCTGAATTTTCAAAGCTGGGACTTTTCGCTCAGCACCCTGTTGATCTCGGTTCACGCTGTACCGTATTTATGAACAGCTCCGTAAAACAGGCGCAAAAGGACGGCGCTACTGTGGAGGATATTTCCGCCGGCTTGTCCTCATCTATTATCAAGAACGCCATTTACAAGGTTATTCGTGCAAATTCTCCCGATGAGCTGGGAAAAAATATCGTCGTTCAGGGCGGTACTTTCCTCAATGACGCGGTTCTGCGCTCCTTTGAAAAGGAACTGGGCAGAAACGTTATCCGCCCTGCTGTTTCGGGACTTATGGGCGCGCTCGGCTGTGCGTTATATGCAAAGGAACGCTCCGACGGAACATCTTCTCTCATTTCCGCCGAAGAACTGGAAAATTTCAGCTATACCTCAAAATCCGCAAGCTGCGGCGGCTGTACTGCTAACTGCCGCCTTAATATAATCAATTTCGGAAAGGGACGCAATTTTATCTCAGGAAACCGCTGCGAAAAGGGCAGCGGCAAGGCAAAAAAGAATAATATCCCCAACCTTTACGAGTATAAATATAACAGCGTTCTTTCCCTCAGAACAGCTGAACAGCCTAAGCATCCCGTTGCTAAAGTGGGATTGCCTATGACTTTAAGCTTCTATGAACAGATGTTCTTCTGGCAGACTTTCTTCCATGAGCTGGGCTTTGAAACTGTCATCAGCGACGAAAGCTCCCGTGAGATATACTATCTCGGTCAGCATACTATCCCATCTGATACCGTTTGCTATCCTGCAAAGCTTGCCCACGGTCATATCGAATATCTCCTTGATAAGGGCGTGGACTTCATTTTCTACCCCTGTATGAGCTACAATATTGATGAGGGCGGCAGCGATAACCACTTCAACTGCCCTGTTGTTGCATACTACCCCGAACTCCTTGCAGCTAATAATCTGCGCCTCAACGACAAGAATTTCTTCCGTCCGTATATGGATATGAACAACAGGAAAAATATCGTCCGTGTTATGAAGCAGACGCTGAAGCACTATAACATAGGCGGAAAAATTGCTGCCGCTGTTGATAAGGCTTTCGAGGCATATCATAAACATCAGGCTGATATTTCCGGAAAGGCTGCGGAAATAATCGCACAGGCAAGAGCCGAAAAGCGGAATATTATCGTTCTTGCAGGCAGGCCATACCACATCGACCGCGAAATCAACCACGGCATACACAAGCTTATAACAAGTCTTGGTATGGCTGTTGTAACTGAGGACAGCGTTGCGGCTTTAGCTGAAACGCCGAAGCTGGGAGTTCTCAATCAGTGGACGTACCATTCAAGACTTTACCGTGCCGCACAGTATGTCACAACTCAGCCTGATATGCAGCTTATTCAGCTTGTATCATTCGGCTGCGGAATTGACGCTGTAACAGGCGATGAAGTCCGCCATATTCTCGAAGGCGGCGGAAAGCTGTACACTCAGCTGAAAATAGACGAGATAAATAACTTAGGTGCGGCAAGAATACGTTTGAGAAGCCTTGTTGCCGCTATGGAACAGTCTGATTAAGCAAAGCTTTGCTTTGCAGCTATTAGCCGTTAGCCGTTAGCTGATAAATGATGTTATTTTTACATAGCTAAAAGCTAACGGCTAAAGGCTGACAGCTCTTAATTTTAAATTGTATAGGAGATACATATGCCGGAATATGCAAAATTTACCGAGGAAATGATACATACCCATACTATCCTCGTTCCTGATATGCTGCCAATTCATTTTAAGCTGCTTATCGCTATATTTGAAAGCAAGGGCTACCATATGGAGCTTTTGCAGAATGATTCCCGTACAGTCGTTGATGAGGGACTTAAAAACGTCCACAACGACGCCTGCTACCCTGCACTTCTCGTTATTGGTCAGTTTATGGACGCTCTCAAAAGCGGCAAATATGACCTCGACAAGACGGCTCTGCTTATAACGCAGACAGGCGGCGGCTGTCGTGCCTCAAACTATATACACCTGCTGAGAAAAGCTGTTGACAGGAATTTTCCGCAGGTTCCCGTTGTTTCACTTAATTTCAGCGGCCTTGAAAAAGACAGCGGCTTTAAAATAACAGCAGGTATGTTCTTTAAAATGCTCTATGCCGTTCTTTACGGCGATCTGCTTATGACCTGCTACAACAAATGCCGCACATACGAGGTCAACAAGGGCGAGGCTAAGGCTACTCTTGAAAAATGGCAGGACGCTTTAGGCGAAATGTTCCGTTCAAAGGGCGGATACACAAAAACGAAAAAGCTTTACCGCGATATTATGAATGATTTCGGGGCAATCAAGCTCAGCGGCGAAAAGAAAATAAAGGTTGGTATCGTAGGCGAGATTTACGTTAAATACTCTCCCCTTGCCAACAATCACCTTGAAGATTTTCTTATTTCTGAGGGCTGTGAGCCTGTTGTGCCGTCCCTGCTTGAATTTGTTATGTACTGCGCTGTCAGCAACTTCAATAATGCGGCGCTTTACGACAGCAGGAATATGAAATCCATGATATTCAAGCTGGGTTATAAGCTGATTTACGCAAAGCAGAAAGAGCTTATAAAAATTATGAAGCAGCATGGCAAATTTGAGCCGCTTCACGATTTTGAGCATCTCCGCGGATTAGCCGACAAGTACATAAATCAGGGCGTTGTTATGGGCGAGGGCTGGCTTATTCCTGCGGAAATGGCGGCTCTTGCAAAATCGGGAGTTGAAAACATCATCTGCGCTCAGCCTTTCGGCTGTCTGCCTAATCATATCGTTGCAAAGGGTATGTCCCGCGCTATCAAGGACGACAACCCCAATGCAAATATTGTTGCTATCGACTACGATCCCGGCGCTACAAGAGTAAATCAGGAAAACCGCATAAAGCTTATGCTGGTAAACGCAAGAAGATAATACCAATCCCTGAAACAACAGCAGACAAATCTAATGGCAAAAATGCTGCCTGTCGTTGTTGGACTTCCTCACCATACGGCACCTTGACATACAGCATCTTTGTCTGCTAACATTTCAGGGATTGGCATAAAAATACCGCACAAGACCATTTTCACGGTTTTGTGCGGTTTGTTATATTGTTTTTATGATGCGGATTTGTCAATTGAGGTGAAATACTCCTTTGTCATACCAAACAGCACAACCTCTGCTATTGACAATATAATCGTACCGATTAAAACTACAATCATTACTAAAAATGAAATCTGTTCTGTAACAGGTATAATATTCAACACAATACTTACTGCAAAGCCTGCCGCTGCATAAATATTCCATTTTATCAGCTTTTTCCACTTCTCAGAAAGTCCATTATCTGAATTGCTTATTATATCTGCACAGCCGCTGAATTTATAACATTCGCTTATTATACCCACTATCTGCATACAGCCAAATAATAAAAATACGAGAAACTTTAAATCATCAGTCCTGATTAATGCAGCTAATATTGCATTAATACCAAATATCAGTTTTATTATTAGCGTAAATGCAGATTTTTTAAATTTGTCGCTGTAATCGTACAAATAAAAGCAGGCAGCAAAATATGCAATGGTGTATATTGGTGAAATTATTATAGACGCAGAAACAAATACAGAACATATAAGCTGTCCCAGACTTATGAAAAACAGCACATTGAACCATTTTCCAAGTCCCCTTGCCGCAACCGAAGGCATTGCTTCATATCTGTTTTTTTCAAGTCGGTGAAGCTTATCATTGTTGTAAATCATACTGCACGAAAGCTTGTTACCGCAGCCCTGACAGTTATCAAGTCCTCTCGATGAAAGGCAGTCAACAATTTTACAATCACCGGGTCTGAATATCTTACCGCTTTTGCACCCCTCACAGCCGTGGTCGTTTTCAACACGGCATTTCTCACAATCTTTTCCGCAATAGCTTGTATTCATTTTTTAATTCCTTTCTGGGCATCTCTAAAAACCCCTTTTTAGAAAAAACAGCTAAGCACGACATCTGCTGCGTCAACCTCCCTTGGAGTGCGACAACACGCCTTTGGAAGGTTTCCTTACAGCTGCCGTACCTATCTGCTTTTTCTTTAATCAAACGGGTTTTTAAAATTTTCTTATTCTATTGTCGTAAAATGTTCTTTGGATTTCTTTGCCATTAAGAATATCAGCACTACTTCAAATACCTGCTTAACATAAAGTGAAATCTTTGACAGATTATATAAAAATTCAGAAAAGATATGTTTGAAATCCTGTTCACCGGCTGCAGGTCCGATATAAAGTAATACAGTTTGCCATATTGTATACGGTACATCTGCAACAATGTAAAGTATAAGTACCATATTCCACCATTTAGCAATTTTCTCATCTAAAGGCTTAGAAAATGTCTTATGTGCAATAAACGCAAATATAAAAGCCGCTAAAATCAGATAAGGATTTAATCTGTTCAGCATTTTATATATCGGCCCTGCTTGCGTCAAGCCATTTAACATATCTAAAAAATTATCTGAATCAGCATTAAGATTTGGATTTGAAAACCAACCCCGTGTAAAAGGCATTATCAACAGCATAACGCAGGAAGCAGCCGTAAGTATACCGCTTATTCTGTAAAACTTTCCGTATTTGCCAAGCATAATCAGAATAACTGCCGAAACAGCAGAGAAAATCAAATATATAGCCTGATTTCCCATATTCGGCACAGGTACATTGCCGCCTGTACTTTCGTAAAATGAGAAAATCAGCCTTGCCGCTGTTACCCCTAACAGCCACCATAAAAGCTTGCTTATTTTTTCCCCTTTTGTGTCGTTGTAATCGTTATTTTCCGTAACGATTACCTTTGTGTTGTTTTCATTCATAAAAAAATCCCCTTTTTATAATTTCTGCATTTCTCAATGCAGCTATATTATACCATAAATACAGCTATATGTCAAATCATAACAGTCTTTTTTGAAAAATTTCTGTAAATCTGTCCACTTTTTTAATGTCAGACGATTATTATAACAGGAGGTGATAATATGGCGGATAAGCTTGAAATACTCGTTGAAAGCTTTGGTGCATACGTAAAAGCTATAATTGTAAACAAAATCGGTGGAATTGCGTCCCGTGAGGATATCGAGGACTGTGTAAGCGATGTTTTTTATGAGCTGTGCAAGGCTCCCGATTTAATTCCTGACTCTGAAAATGAAAAAAAATATCTCATCGGAACTATTGCTAAACGTCGCGCTGTGGACTATTTTCGCCGTATTACCCACCGTGAAAATAACTACGGCGGTTCTGACGAGGAGCTGTCCTCTGTTTCAGATAATGCCGATGTGGAGGATATCACCCACAAAAAGGCGCTTAATTCCGCCCTATGGAATGCGGTGCAGTCTTTGGGCGAGCCTGATTCCTCTATTATCGTGTACCGCTATTTCTACCGCAGAAAAGCCCGTGAAATCGGGAAAATCCTTAATTTAACCACTGCCGCAGTACATAAGAGATCTCAGCGGGCAGAAAAGAAAATCAGGGATATTCTTATAAATCAGGGCTTTGCTGAATAACAAGCCACCCAAAAGGAGGTATGACAAATGAAAAAAGATTTATTTGACTTTTCAGATTTTGACAATAAAATTGTTGAAAATATCGCTGATAATTATCCCGATATGGATAAATCAGAGCAGAAAACCATATGCGGAAAAGTCCGCAAAAGACTGGATATGACGGAAAATTCAACCTTTGCCGATGCCGTAAGCGGCGTTGAACCTGCTAAAAAGCCAATACTCCGCTATGTATTCGGAACTGCTGCGGCGGCTGTCTTTGCTATTGCAGTTATTCCGTTAGCTTTAAAGGCGCTGAAAAATTCCCCTGACGCTCCCGAAAATATTCAGGAGTCACGAATCATCACGGATTATAACGCTTCTCCCACGGAAAATGAGGACAACTCAGCTGAGACGGTTACTACAAAAATCGGGAAATCCGATATAACCGCAAGGGTTACAACACCCGAATCACCAACAGATGAGCTTGTACCGCCTCCTACAACTCCCGAAAAATCGAAAGATGCAGAGGATAAGGAAAAAGCAGGGAGAACAGAAGCACCACCTGCACCGCCTGTTACTGAGGTGAAGAAAACAACTGAAAAGCTTCATGGAACTGTTCCGCAGACTCCCCCGGTTCCTACTGCACCGCCGAAAACTAGAAAGCCTGTGAATACTACCACAAAGCCTGTAACAGCACCTCCTGCGCCTCCTACACCGCCTGCTATATCAGAGGACGGTATCTTCAATACACTTGCAAATCTCAGCTACAGCCCCTACACCTGCGACGGTATAGCTGATTATATCCTTACAGCAGAGGACGGCACAACATATCAAATTCTTGTGGGCTGTAAGCACGTATGGCGAAATGGCAGCGAGGAAGCCGATATAACTCCCGAAATCCTTGAATGGGTTAAGAAATACGGTGAGCCTTATAAAGTCAAGAATCATAATGCAAAGGCTGAGATTGACTGGTCCTGGGGCGATTTCACGGATAATGCATGGAGTGTTACTTATTCGGATTATTCTAAGGTAATTACAAATACTGACGAACTCCGTGAGTATCTTGAAAAAATTTACCGTGATGACAAGGTAGAGCAATATCTCAATCAGTACAACGACAGCTATTTCAAGAGCAATGTGCTTGCATTAAAGGCAGTTCAGCAGAGTGCAGGAGCAAGAAGTGCGCTGGAAATCGAGGATTTTGCCGTAAGCAACAGCAAAATCAAGCTTGCAGCCAAGTGGAAAGATTTTGATGTTGTGGAATGTATCGTGTCAATCAACCTTGTAAAGCTTGAAATTCCAAAGCATATGTATGTTAATCAGCCGATTTACTGGAATATTGCCGATGAAAATGAGGATTACTATAACATCCGCATGAAAGAAATAGAGGAGTATGAGCAGCAGAATATCTGCACAATGGTGCGTGAAAGGGCAATTCTCAACGGCGAAATGGCAGATATAAACCGCCTTACATATAAACAGGCAGAGAAAATCATTGAAGAAAACGGCTCTCCCGAAAATTTATGGGATTCAGATTACGCATACAGAATTATTGAAGCGTTCAACGAAATATGCGAATGCCCTGATATTATTGGCGGAAGCGGTATTACACGCTACGAATACTGGTTAGGCGATAATTCGGGCAGCGAGAAAATAATCATATATTTAGAACAGCCTGCGGTATGGTATGAATCAAAATACGGCAGAGAACAGTTAGTATGATATTCAACGATAACAATTATGGGCGGTCAATGACCGCCCCAGACTGTCCAAAAACCCCGATTCTCGTCAGAGATTCGGGATTAACGTTTTAATTAAAGAAAAAATCAGGCATAAATTTTTGAAAAGAGCGGAAAAACGAAATGAAAACGGAGATATTCGTCCTCATTCCATCTCCGAA